>NZ_SIRQ01000002.1:0-192678 GCF_011634875.1 Jeotgalicoccus sp. S0W5
GCATAGCGTGTGGTTTATTTGTTTCGCACGTCTACGTGCTCAACCGACTGAAGTCACTAACTAAAAAAACTGGTGAACTGCCTTTCGGCAATCCACCAGTTTTTTATGCTTTATAGTAAGCCAATCCACTGCCAGTATGTTGCTGACATGATGATGATTAAAATGTAACCTCCGACTGTCAGGAAGATACCTGATTTAAGTAGGTCTTGTACTGTAAATGTTCCTGTACCATAAGCAAGCATATTCTGCGGAGCACTTACTGGTAAGAGGAAACCGAAACAGATTACAAATTGTTGAATTAGGACAAATCCTAGTGATGAATCTCCAAAATTCAATGTTGTCGTTAATGCAATAAACACTGGAATCAAGGCTGATGCAAGTGATGTTGCACTCGCAAACCCTAAGTGAATTACAATGTTAAATATTGATACTAGCGCAATAATAGCAACAAATGGTAAGGAATCTAAGCCCATAGCTCCAAATGTAACATCAGATAACCACTGTGCAGCACCAGTTCTTAGTAATACTGTACCTAATGAGATACCAATTGCGAATACGATAATTGTACCCCAGTTGATCGTCCCTTCTACTTCCTTCCAAGTAAAGACACCAATCTTAGGTGTTAACATTATTGCAAGTGCAATCAATGTAATGGATGAAGAATCAAATGGGTGAAGAATGCCTTCTGTCGCCCAGAATACTAGAAGTAAACTTGCGATCGTTATCAAACGCCACTCAACTGGTTTTATTGGACCAAGTTTTTCAATTTCACTGTTGATCATCTCTCGTCCTCCAGATATCTCATCCGTTTCCGCTTTAAAGAAACGTGTCATTACGAAGTATAATAAAATACTCATAATGATAGAGAACGGTGCTGCATAGATGAACCATTGAATCCATGATACATCTTCTCCCATAGCTTCATTAATAAAGCCTATTGCGACTAAGTTTTGTGCTGCTGCGGTTTTAATACCAATGTTCCAAATAGAAACGGCTTGTACAGCTGTAACGATAAGGAGTGTTGCAAGACGACTATCTTTTGGCATACCGAATGCAGCAATCATACCAATCAGAATTGGGATAACTGCACCCGCTCTTGCTGTTGCTGACGGTACGAAGAATGCAAGTAAGATAGATACTAAAATTGTACCCAAGACAATTGCATTCGTTTTGTTACCAACAATACGTAAAACGTACAGTGCTAAACGTTTATGTAAGTTAGTAATCTGCATGGCACTCGCTAAGAATAGTGCTGTTGCAACTAAGGCAAGTGCTGAACTAGAAAAACCAGAAAAGGCAAGGCTAAGTGCATTACTTGTACCAAATTGATCTGTTCCATCAGGTACACCTAGTGCTTCCCCAATTTCATTTCCTGGTACTGGAGACAGCCCAAGTAAAATAATGAGTAGGCCAACTATCATTACTGCGGATACTGGATATTTCACTGCTTCTGTTACCCACATGATGACTGCAAATGCTAGTACAGATAATGACCTTAAACCAACTACACTAAGAGCTTCAGGTGCTGGCAAGAAATTAATAATAATTAAAACTAAAAAGGCTACAATAATCCAAAGCGGCTTATACGCTTTTTGTTCTTTCTGATTCGCCATAACAGTTCTTTCTCCTTTTAAAATTTATTATCTTTATCACTGCAAATATACCATTTTTTGTTACTTTAATCGCTTCACAATACCAATTTGTCATAATTTCATCAAAAATTTAAAAGGAGAAAAATTGTATTCGTTTTCATTTTTGCTCACATACTTTTATTTTTATATAATAGAAATTATATATACCTACTGAGATAAAATCAGCCATGCACGATTTGTGCATGGCTGCTTCATATTATTAATCTTCTTCCAAAGCTTCGCTATTGTAAATTTTTACATTTCTAAATACATAACTACCGATTACAGCAACAGTAAATGAAATTACTGCACAGATTGCAGCGTACATAAGCACTTGTCCTGCAGGATTATAACCAAACATTACAAGTAAACCAGGCACGGGTGCTGCAGTTCCTGGGGCATCATTGACCATACCTGACGTCGCAATAACGACACCCGATAAAGCCCCACCTACAAAGTTTGTCACATACATCGGTAAAGGGTTTGCAGTCACTAAGTCTGCCTTAGACAGCGGTTCTATTGCCACAGAAATAATGGACTTTAAATCTCCTATTTTCAACTTATAGAAGAGCCAAGCACTAGCTGGAGATGATGCAAATGCTGATAATGCTGCAACAGCCATTGGTATCCCTGTTAATCCAAGTAAGGCTGTTAATGCCATAGAACTAAGTGGTGAAATTCCAACTATTGTAACAATACCACCGAGCATTAAGCCCATTACTAATGGGTTTGTTTCAGTTGCAGTTTGAATGATTGCA
Source organism: Jeotgalicoccus sp. S0W5 (assembly GCF_011634875.1). Taxonomy (NCBI): domain Bacteria; kingdom Bacillati; phylum Bacillota; class Bacilli; order Caryophanales; family Staphylococcaceae; genus Jeotgalicoccus; species Jeotgalicoccus sp. S0W5. The sequence continues at coordinate 2,390 of NZ_SIRQ01000002.1, forward strand.
CCAATTTCTAGTAATGAGTTGTCTACTAGTGGTGTGATTGCTAATCCAAGTAATCTAATTGCTGGTAGACCAACAAGGATAACGATAATAAAGTCTAAGCCCTTCGGTACAACTTTCTGCAACCAAAGTACAAAGAATGACACTAGATAAGCAGAAAACAAACCAGGAATTAGACCCATATCACCAAAACCAGCAGCTAATATTGCTGCATTGACCGGTGCAACTTTCATTGCTAAGGCAACTAACATAACGACAATTGTGCCATCGAGACTACCTGCAACTGCACCCGCATCTTGGAAAAACGGTATTCCAAATATGTCACCTATCACGAATGTATTCAGTGCCTCAACTAAATATGTCGCAATAGCTGCACCTGCAAATGCACCCATAACTTTAGAACCATATGGCGCGAAATGCGTAAATAACGTAAAAACTAGTAAAATAACTAAAAGTAATCCAATACTTAACAGCTCGTCAATTTCCAAAACCCCCACATTGTATATCTATCAGTGTATAATTATGAAAAGCCTTTCAAAATTACAATGAGATTAAGTTATCATAGCAAAAAATTTAAGTCAATTACTTTATATTAAAGAATAACTTATCTTTATGTTAAACTAAAAATGTTATAATACATTAAATTACAAAATATGGAGGCATTATTATGATTAAATACTTAGCAAATGCTTATCTTGGATCACAACTTATTGAAGGTGGCTTAGACAAGATCAAAGCGGACGGAAACCTAGGTGAAGATTTTGAATCTGAGTTTAACGTGAATGCTGATCAAATGAAATTAGCAGGCTATTTAGAGGCAGTTGGTTCTATCTTCTTGTTCTTATCTTTCTTTGGTAAGACCTTCACAAGAATTGGTACACTTTTAGTTAACGCGGTACTCGGTGTTGCAGTTATAAAACATTTCAAAGCAGGTCACGGATTTGAAGGAAGTAAAAGAGCCTTAAAACTACTCGGCCTTAGCACATTAAGCTTCTTAGACTCTTTCCGTAAGTAATGCATAGCAGCTAATTTATTATGTTTGAAAATTGCAGTTAAAGGATAAATATAAAGACAACATATTTTGGAGGTTTTTTAATTGTTAAACTATAACAAGCAGTATATAAATGGCGAATGGGTTGATAGTGACAGTAAAGCAACTATAGAAGTTATTAACCCCGCAACAGAAGAAGCATTTGCAACTGTTGCTGCTGGTAACAAAGCGGATGTAGACAAAGCGGTTGCTGCAGCTAAAGACGTATATTTAGAATTTCGTAATACCCCAGTAAAAGAGCGTCAAGCGATGTTAGAACGCATTGCTGAAGAGTATGAGAAACGTAAAGATGATTTAATCGAAACAATTTCTAACGAACTTGGTTCGCCAATAGATATGACTGAGCAAACACACTATAACGCTGGTTTAGGACACTTTAGAACTGCTGCTAAAACCTTAGATACTTTTGAATTTGAGGAGCAGCGTGGCGATGCTTTAATCGTTAAGGAAAGTATTGGTGTTGCAGGTTTAATAACACCATGGAACTTCCCAACGAACCAGACAGCATTGAAATTATCAGCTGCCTTTGCAGCAGGGTCACCAGTTGTCTTAAAACCAAGTGAAGAAACACCTGTTACTGCAGTACTACTAGCAGAAATTTTTGAAGCAGCTGGTGTACCTAAAGGTGTCTTCAACTTAGTAAATGGTGACGGTGAAGGTGTCGGAATCCCATTAAGTGAACACCCAGATGTACGTATGATGTCATTTACTGGTTCTGCTCGCGCAGGCCGAAGCATCATGGAAAAATCAGCACAAGACTTCAAGAAAGTTGCACTTGAACTAGGTGGTAAATCACCACTGATCGTTTTAGATGACGCAGATATAGATGAAGCTGCTCGCATTGCAACTGGAAGAGTGGTTAGAAACACAGGCCAAGTTTGTACAGCAGCAACACGTACAATCGTCCCTGAAAGTATGAAAGATGCCTTTATCGAGAAAGTAACTGAAAAAATGTCACAAGTCAAAGTTGGTAATCCAAAAGATAGTGGTGTCGAAGTTGGACCCTTAATTAGCAAATCACAATTTGATAGAGTTCAAAGTTATATTGAAAAAGGTGAAGCTGAAGGTGCAACCTTACAATTAGGCGGTACAGGCAAACCCGAAGGTCTAGAAACAGGTTACTTTGTTAAACCGACAATCTTCACGAATGTAGACAACAGTATGACGATTGCTCAAGAAGAAATTTTTGGACCAGTCATGAGTATCATCACATATGATACTTTAGAAGATGCAATTAAAATTGCCAATGACACCGTCTATGGACTAGCAGGTTATGTCGTTGGTAAAGATTCAGAAAAACTTAAACAAGTCGCACGTTCTATCGAAGCAGGTACAGTGATTATCAATGAAGGTAAAGGTACAAATGATTTACCATTCGGTGGTTATAAACAATCCGGTATCGGTCGTGAATGGGGCGACTATGGCCTAGAAGAATTCCTTGAAGTAAAATCAATTAAAGGCTATTTCGAATAGAATTTAGATACAGAAAGTCGTCCGTTTTTTAAACGGACGACTTTTTATATTTTAAAATGCCAAATTCTTCTTTTTAATAAGTATAAGAAAGTCATATAGAGCATTAGTCCGAGCACTAAAAATGAAATATTCATTAGTGATACACCGTACCAACCAGCCATTCCCCAAAATAGGCCGGCTAAGGTACCACCAACACTAGATCCTGTGTAGTAGAAAAACAAGTAAAGTGATGAGGCCTGAGCCTTATTATTGTGGGCGATACTACCGACCCAGCCACTGGTTAATGAGTGTGCAATAAAGAAGCCAAAGGTAAACATGACGAGTCCAATGATAACCGCAATAAGTGATGGGATTAACAAAATTAGTAAGCCTGAAATCGAAATGATGAATGCTGTATATAACATCGTTGTCTTCCCAAATTGGTAAACTAAACGACCAGAAATCATTGAGCTTAATACTCCAACTAAGAAAATTAAATAAATCCAACTGACTATAGTTTGACTCACTTGATAATCTTCAATGAGCACGAATGATACGTAGTTATAAACAGACACATTGGTTCCAAGTAATAGGAAACCCATAACAAATAGAATAACCAATAAAGGATTTTTTATATGTGCAGCTAGTGTTTTTAATAAACTTAATAGATTAAATTCTCTTTTAGTAAAATGTTGAGAGGGTGATAACGAGTACCAGAAAATGACGGTTGCAATTAAGCTCACTACCCCAACTCCGATTACACCGACTTGCCAGCTCCACAAACCCGCTGCAAGTCCTGCAAAGACCCGTCCAAATACCGCTCCAAGGGCATTCCCACTTATGTATAGACCCATTGCCCCAGGTAAGCTAGTTGGATGTATTTCCTCTCCAAGATAAGCCATGGCAATGGAAGGTAAACCCGCTAGGGCTACTCCCTGTATAGCGCGCATCACAAATAGGCTTGAGAATGTTGGGCTAAATGCCGTTAAAATACAGAGTAAAGACGCGACTAACATCGAAGTTATCATAATATTCTTTCGCCCAACTGTTTCAGATAAAGACCCAAAAAACAGCATGCTGATTGCCAATGTAAATGTTGTCACTGAAAGGCTAAGACTTGCTGCGGTCGGTGTAACATTATAAAAAGTCGTTAGGTCTGGTAAGATTGGTTGCACGACATACAAAATCGCAAAAGTATTAAAACCTGCTGCAAAAAAAGCTAATACGGTCTGCTTATATTTTGAAGTACCCCGCTCTATAAATTTCATTTTTCATCCCTCTTTAATGTGCTTCTTTGTATACTGTTCGATCTAACCACGCTTTAGCTTCAGTTAATTCGGCTGTACTTAATTCTCTTGGATACGTCATCTGTACGAGTTCTACGGTGTCTAAGTCCTTATTGATTTTAGGCTGCATATACTTAAAATCAGTTAGATAGTAACCATTTTTCTCGTAAAATTGCACACGTCTTTTCTTCGTTTCATCATCAGGGGCTTCTACTTCAAGAATGACTGGTTTGTTATCTAGGTCATGGAAAGCTTGTAAGGTTTTAGATCCAAGACCTCTTGAACGATAGTTAGGGTTAACTGCTAAATGCTCTATAAAGCGATATTTCTCATTTTCCCATACTGCATAAAATGCAAGAATATCGTCATTTTCCTTTAGCACGAGTATGTTATAGTTATTAAGTTTCAGTAAATCTTTTTGACCTTGATACGTTCGTCTCTCTGACTCTGGAAATGACTCTGCCATGAGCTGATAAACAAGATCAAACGCTTTGTCTTCTAGTTTTTCTAACATATTTACACACACTTTCGAATTGTATTTACTTAATACTATAGAACAGTTTGACAATTAAATACAAACTAATAATTTAACCTATTAAAAATACCCCATAAACTGGAACCCTGAGTTCAGCTTAAGGGGTAAATGTTATTTATCGACTGCTACGGCACTAATTTTCTTTAACATATTTCTGAATTGAGAAAGTTCTTCATCACTCAATTCGTCAAAGAGACTCGACAAGAGGTTCGCATGACTCGGGAATATGTCACCGATTAAAGCTTGACCCTGCTCTGTGAGTTCAACTTTCATACTCCGCTTGTCGTGCTCGTCACGTAATCGTACGATATATCCTTTTTCTTGTAACTTATCTAAAACGTAAGTCGTACTTGAGTTTGCTATTAAAATGCGTTCTTGGATTCTGTTAATTGGCTGTGGTCCTTTGTTGTATAACAATTCCATGACAGCAAATTCACTGATGTTCAAACCGTGTTTTCTCACATCTTTTTTAACGCTTTTTTCTAATAGGTCATTCGTTCTTTTAATTCCTACAAAAGCCTTCAGACTTTCTTCAACTCTGTCCATATAATTAATTACCTCTCAACTACTACGAAATCGATAAAATTGTACCTCACCAAGGTGATTATGTCAACTTTAGTCTTCATCATCTTCGTAGTCATCATCCTCTTCTTCGTCAAAATATTCATCATCGAATTCGATATAGCGACCATCAACCATATCAGCATAGGTGTTTGCTTCATAGATTAATTGTTCAATATTTCCGTAGTCATCATCGCTAACATCTAGGTAGACGACCTTGTTGACTTGTCCTGTCACACCATTGAGAGAGACCAAAGCGCCTTCATCATCACCGTCGACAATCTGAAGAATATAATACTCTCGATTTTGCCCTTCACCACTCCAAGTAGAATACACATTGTTGCCACCAACTTCATTTGCAGCAGCATTTTCTGCTTGCTCAACTGTTAAAATTTCAGGTTCATTCGATTCAGCGGGTTCCTCTTTTTTAGATGGAGCTGTATCTGACTCATCTTCTGTTTTTTCTGGTTCAGAAGGTTCATCATTTTCAGTCCCCTCATTCTGTTCTTGTGAAGTATTTGAATCGTCAGCCGCAGTATCCTCTGACGGTTTCGCAATAGTTTCAATAGCTTCTACCGATGAATCATGGCGGTTAATTGTGATCTTATGAGTACCTGTATCTCCTTCAACATTGACGATGTAAATGTCATCGTCTGCACCTTCTTCTACAGCTTCTACCGAACCACCGTAACGTTCTGTAACGATTGCCTTGGCCTCATCTTCGTTTATCAGGTCTTCTTGGTTGAAAAATACAAATACCATTCCAGCGATGATACCGATGATAACAGCGCAAATGGCAAACACTAATTTATTCCGCTTCGTCATGATCCACCTCCATATCTATAATTAACGTAAAGGTTGTACCTTTGTTCAATTCACTGTCCACTTTAATCTCAATACCGTTTTTATCTGCTAGTGTTTTGGCTATAGCTAGACCAAGCCCAGAGCCCCCTGTCTTTCTTGCTCTTGCTTTGTCTACTCTATAAAATCTTTCAAATATTTGATTGAGTTCTGCCTGAGGTATACCAATACCTCTATCACGAATTTCTATAAATACTTTTTCAGCATCCTTACTTATGTTCACTTCAATCGATTCTTGACTATACTTATAAGCATTATCTAAAAATATTTTAATCAATTGCTCAAAGGACTGCGTATTAATATAGATATGAGGATTTGTACCATCTGTACTCACTTCGATATGTCGATTAAATGCTTTTTCTAATCGTTTTGATACGTCATTAACAAGATGGACGACGGGTATATACTCTTTATTCTCTGATGCATCTTCTTTTGATACTTGAGTGAAACTTAGGAATTGTTCAGTTAAATATTTCATTCTTAGCGTTTCGTCCGAAATTGCTGTAATACCTTCATCTAATAAATCACTTCTTGTCTGACCAAAACGTTCTAACATCTTAGCATAAGATGATATGACTGTGAGCGGCGTTTTTAGCTCATGGGATGCATTCATAATAAAGGCTTGTTGGTTTTCGTCGTGCGCCTTTAAAGTTAACATCATATCGTTATAAGAATCTGTCAGCATTTTTAATTCCTCAGTATCAGACTCGTTTGTTGAGATTGTCTTAAATTGCCGAACACCTTCTTTGTCATTCATACGTCTAATCATTTGTTTAATGGGCCCTATGATTAAGTTAGTTATTACTCGGTTTAAGATAAAGACTAGAAGTATAATCACGACTGTTGATATGACTAGAATCCACTTCAGAATATTATAAGTACTATATAAGAACTCAACATTTTCAAATATTTGGAGTGAGTACACCTCCCCATTATCCCAAATAATAGGCTGGGAACTCATAACAAAATGCTGCTCACCTAGACTTGTAACGTCAGTGTATTGCTTCGTACTATAGTCCTCAGATAGCTCTACATAGCTCTGATCCGTCGCTATTCTAACGATATAATCACCCGCTTCATCTTGTAAGGCGATATAACCGTCAGACAGTGAGAAATATTGTAGGACTGTTTCCCCACTAATGTTGCTTTCCCTCGCATTTTGAACCTCAGAAATAATATTATTCCCTCTGTTCTCTAACTGTCCCATCTCAGCTTCTAAAGAATAGTGCTTATAAGAAAAATAAATAAGCAAATTAATTAAAATCACGACGATGGCAATCATCAGTGTGGTGTAAAGTTGGATTTTAGTTCCTAATTTCATAAGTTTAGTCCTTTATCATGTAGCCGATTCCTCTAACTGCAGAAATTAGGGAGGGCTTGGATTCATCTAGTTTTTTTCTAATGTATCTGACATAAACATCTACAGTGTTCGTATCTCCAAAGTAATCATATCCCCATACTGCCTCGATAATCTGTTCACGAGACAAGGCTTGATTCTTATTATTCATAAGATACAACAGAACATCGAACTCTTTTTGAGTCATATAGACCGCTTCACCACTACTGAACACTTCTCTAGACATAGGGTTAATTTCAATATGTCGGTGCTTTATAACTTCTGATTTAGTCTCTGTTACAGTCGTCGATTTTAAGTGTACTCTAATTCTCGCGAGAAGTTCTTCAACTTCAAATGGTTTAGTCATATAGTCATTGGCACCTGAATCCAGTCCGCTGACCTTATCCATTACTGCATCCCTTGCAGTGAGCATGATGACTTTAATTTTTTCATCTTTTAGCCGTATCCGTCTCAATACTTCTAAACCATTTAACTTTGGAATCATTACATCAAGGAGCACTAGGTCAAACGCGCCATCTTCATATTTCTCTAAAGCTTCTTTCCCCGTATATGCTATTTCAGTTTTATAGCCTTCGTAGTCCAGCTCTAGTTGAATCACTCTAGCAATCTTCTCATCATCTTCTACAATCAATATTTGCTCCATGATATCCCCTCACAGTTCATTCTTACGGTCATTATATCATGTTGACTATGAGTAAAAATACGCCCATATGGGCGTATTTCTTAGTCTTCTACTTCAGTTACTTCACCAGTTTTAGCATTGATTTTAACTTCATAGTCACCGATTTCAAAATCGTATTCGAAGTCATCAACATCGTAATCCCATTCTGTAATTGTGCCATCTACTTCACTTTTAGCAAGCGCCTTAGCATCTTGTAGTGATAGAATCTTTACATCCTGAGCTTTCTCAACTCGTTTGAAGTCATCGCTATCATCGTCTCTTTCTTCATCTATAACCTTAAGATCATTGACATTGTATTTAACTTCATATTCATCATTTTGGTTTACAAGTGTCACTTCGTAATAGTGTTCACCTTCATCTTCTTGGTAATTCACACTCTCTAAGATGCCATCAAATTCTTCTTGGGCTTTCTTCACAGCATTGGCAACTTTGTCGCCTTCAAATGCATCTTTTAATGCAACTTGATTCGTATTTTCGTTGTTTGATTTAGAAGTCTTTTCTGCCGCTTGGACTTCATTTCTATCGTCACGGTCATCGTCATCTCTTTCATCTGCTTCGTCTCTGTCGTCATCGTGGTCGTCTACATCAAGATCGTCCTCTATAATACTTAGGTCATCTGCCTTAACTTTAACATCAAAGTCTTCACCGTTATTTTCAATTTCAATTTCGTAGTAATATTGGCCGTCATCTTCGTCGTATTCGACTTCTGTCACCTTACCACCGTATTCTGCTACCGCTTTATCTGCTGCCTTTTGAGCTTCTCCACTTAGTTGCTCTTGGTTATCGTCGTCATCCCATTCCATATCATCCGCATTAACATTTGTTGCTCCTAACACTAAGGCTGAAACTAATGCGCCACCTACAAAGATACTTTTTGTCAATTTCATCTTCAGTCATCCTCCATTTTTTTCCGATTTCATATCGGTTGTTTAACTTTCTGACTTTAGTATAGACAGACTAAACTAAGGGTTAGTTAATCAATTCTTAAAGGATGATTAAAAAGTGTTTGAACTATTTTAATTGCTCTAAAAGCGCAAGTGCTCTATCATCTCCTGCTTTCTTTAGCGTCCTTAAAGCACGCTTTATAATAAAAGGGTTAGTCTTCTCGAAATGTTCACTTATAAAATTAGTGACAGCTGTCTCATCGTATTTAGATAGATCATTAAGATGATTACCAACTGATTTTTCAACGTAGCGTGATGAGTCACTTAAAAATGGTTCCAATAGTTTTAAATTCTCAGTGACGTCACCTTTTATAAAGTCTAGTTTTTTGGCCCAAGGTAAGCGTGGCCGAGTACCCTCAGTAACTAAGCGTCGAAGATGTGCGTTTTCATCATTAGCCCAACGTCTGAATACCGTTTCAACTCGCTCGTAGTCATCTCTTATAAAAGGGCGTATGGCAAATTCAGCAGTATCTCTTTTGGTAATTTCTTCTATAGTTTTAATAGATTGTTCAAAATGATCTTGACCATACATTTCTACAAACTTTGATAAGGCTCTGTAATAGTACATTTGTTCAAACGGGAAATAGAATTCATCGTTCTCTACACCAAGTATCGACATAATAATATCTGTTGCTGCTATATAATCATTTGGTAAATAATTTTTTAGTTGCCTGCTAAACGCTTCAATCCTTTCAGACATTCTCTTATTTCCTGTTTCCTTAACTACATCATCAATAAAGTTCGCTCTATCAAAAGCAGGGTAGACTTCACTAATATGTTCGGCATACAGTCTAGCTAAGTCTTCATTAAAATAATCTTTCATTACTGGTCGCTTATACATAATCTCTCTCCTTATAATAAAAAGGAGCCTCAAAAGAGACTCCTTTTTTTATTTATGGTCAATATAACGGAATATGCCGAGACCCTTACTTCCGATTCCACCATGCACTCCTAAAGCTGGAGTTAGAAATCCTACTCTACAACTTATACCCGGATACATATTTTCAAATCGTTTTTTTAGTTGGTGAGCTTCTTCAGAAATATTACCATGCGCAATAGCAATCTTGATTTTTCCATTGAACTTATCCATCGCTTCATCTATTAGTGATTCCCACAATTTAATAACTTTACTGTTCGTTCTTACCTTATCATATGGTTTTACGCTGCCATCTTTAGCAAAGTGAACAATCGGCTTAATTTTAAATAAGCTACCAATAAAGGCACTCCCTGCGCTGAGACGCCCACCTTTAACAAGATAGTTTAAGTCATCAACGGCTAGATATATTTTTGTATCTTCAACTAAATCACTTATTTCTTTAGCCGTTTCTTCAACGCTTACACCCCGTTCAATTAAAGCGATTGTTTCAGCTAAGAGATGTTCAATAATGAATGATGTCCCATTCGAATCGATAAGATGGTAATCGAATTTGCCTTCTTCCTTGTATTCTTCTAAAACCATTTGTGCACTTTGATATGTGCCACTAATACCACTACCGATATGAATTGCAATTACAGTATCATAGCCTTTTTTTACTATCTCATCACAGACTTCATAGTACTCACCAACTTGTGGTTGAGATGATTTTGGCAATTCCTTTTCATTAGCAAGTCGTTGATAGAATGATTTCAAGGCACTTTCATCCGTAGTATCCTTAAAAACTGAGCCATCGCTAAAAGTAACCGATAGATGAACCTGAAATACATCTGGATGGTTACTTAACTCTTCTGACAGGCTTGCAGTACTGTCTACAATATAGGCAATTTTCATTTTTTTCCTCCTAGAATCCGTACATTTTACTATAGCTTATTATATTAGATTCAGTATTATAAGTATATTAAAAACAGTCCACTACAAAATCGTTTATATTGCATGGACAACTTTCTAATAATTATGTAAACTCAAGTATATGAATTAGCATACACAAATACCTACATAACAAATGGGAGGGTTTTTATGACAGAGAAAAAAGGGTTTTTTCAGAAATTACTAGACACATTAGAGCGTCTCGGAAACAAGCTTCCGGACCCATTCGCATTATTTTTAGGATTAGCATTTTTAATCATTGTTATTTCTTGGATTTTCAGTTTATTCGATGCGTCTGTTATACATCCAGGTAACGGTGAAGAACTACCGATAAATAGTTTAATTTCAGGGGCAGGTCTTCAGTTTATACTCACATCCATGCTCGAGAACTTTACAGGGTTCGCACCACTTGGACTGGTACTTTCTATGATGCTTGGTATTGGTCTTGCAGAGAAAGTTGGTTTACTAGATTACGCAATCCGTAAAACCATACTCAAGTCACCACCATTCCTAGTAACTTATACAGTAGTATTTGTGGGTATCATGGGTAACTTAGCATCTGATGCTGCTGCTGTTATTATCCCACCCCTTGGTGCACTTGTTTTCTATAAACTTGGTCGTCATCCACTAGCAGGTTTAGCAGCTGGTTTTGCCGGAGCTGGGGCTGGTTTTACGGCCAACCTTTTCATCGCTGGTACCGACGTTCTTTTATCAGGTATTTCAACAGAGGCTGCACGTTTGATTGATGATTCAATCGTTGTTACACCTGTAGACAACTGGTACTTCAACATTATCTCAGTATTTATGCTAACAATCATTGGTGGTCTTTTAACTTCTAGATTTGTTGAACCACGGTTAGGTCAATACACAGGTGAAAGTGTTGAGGAAGAAAATGAAGAAGAATTACCTAATGCCAAAAAAGGCCTGATCGCTGCATTAATAACAGGTCTAGTATACTGGGGCATAATTATTGCTGTCATCTTCCTGCCTAACAGTCCTTTAACAAATGAAGATGGTGGTATTATTCCATCTCCATTCATAGACGGTATTGTTCCAATCATACTTATATTCTTTATTTTAATTGGGCTTGCCTTTGGTATTACAACTGGGAAAATTCGTTCAACTAAAGATGCAACACATTACATGACCGAATCAATCAAGGACATGGCTGGTTATATCGTACTTGTATTCGCAATTGCACAGTTCATTGCTTACTTTAACTGGTCAAATTTAGGAACATGGCTTGCTGTAAATGGAGCTGAATTCTTAGAAAGTGTTGAATTTACCGGTCTCCCATTAATCATTGGGTACGTTATCTTCACAGCCTTATTAAACTTCTTGATTACATCAGGTTCTGCAAAATGGGCAATCGAGGCACCAATATTTGTACCGATGTTTATGCAACTTGGTTACGATCCGGCCTTTACTCAAGCAGCTTATCGTATTGCAGATTCATCTGTAAACATCGTTACACCACTATTCCCATACATGGTTATCATTTTAGCCTTCATGCAGCGCTATGATAAGAATGCGAGTATTGGGACGTACATGTCACTGATGCTACCATACTCATTAGTATTCTTATTAGCATGGATTGTTTTACTAGCTATCTTCTACTTCACAGGATTACCACTCGGACCTGGCGTATCAGTATTTCTAGAAGACCGCGCACAATAATCTTAGGAGATGAATAACTTTGGTATTAAAAGACAAACTCATTCAATGGCGTCGTGATTTTCATCAACACCCAGAACTCGGTTTTTTAGAAATGCGTACCGCTTCAATTGTCGCTCAAACGCTAAATGAGCTAGGCATTGATTTTGAAATTGGTACGTCTGTTATGGATCCTAATTATGTTATGGGTAAACCAAGTGATGAAGAAACAAAAGCGCATTACCTATGGGCGAAAGCACACGGGGCCGTAGAAGTATATTTAGATGACCTAAAAGATGGATATACTGGAATTGTTGCAACTATTGATACGAACAAAGCAGGTCCAACGACTGCTTTTAGAGTCGACATGGATGCTTTACCAATCTACGAGGCAGAACATGACAGCCATGTACCTGTTAAAGAAGGCTTTCGTTCGATTAATAATGATATGCATGCATGCGGCCATGATGTCCACACATCCATTGGACTTGGTCTTGCTACACTTGTCCAAGAAAGAAAGGACGAATTGTCTGGTATTATAAAAATCATTTTTCAACCTGCCGAAGAAGGCACGAGAGGTGCAAGGTCAATGGCTGAAAAAGGAATCGTTGACGATGTTGACTACCTCATCGCCTCACATATAGGCACAGGTGTTCCAATGAATCATTTCTTAGGGTCAAACAATGGTTTTCTAGCCACAACTAAAATCAATGTAACATTTAAAGGTGTGTCAGCTCATGCAGGTGGCAATCCAGAACAAGGTAAAAATGCGATGTTAGCTGCAGCAAATGCTGTCATTAACTTAAATGCAATTCCTCGCCATTCTGAAGGCGCAACACGCGTGAATGTTGGTGAATTACACGCAGGTAGCTCACGTAATGCCATTGCTGATTTTGCCTCTTTAAAAATGGAAATTAGGGGGACTACTTCTGAAATTAACGACTATATGAGAAGCTACGCAGAGTCCATTATCAAAGGAGCAGCTGAGATGTTTCAGGTTGAATATATACTTGAAACTGTCGGAGAAGGCAGAAGTGCTAAAGGAGACACTACACTTGCTGAAATCGTGACCCAGGCAGCTCAATCAAATGGTTTAGAAACAACAATTGAAGAAGATAAACCGAGTGGTAGTGAGGATGCAACGTTTCTAATCAACCGTGTTCAAGAAAAAGGCGGGCAAGCAACATACTCTATTTTCGGCACAGAATTAAAAGCAGGCCATCACAATGAAAACTTCGACATAGATGAAGACAGTATGTTACCTGCTGTGAACACACTTTTTGATACTGCAAAACGTTTATCTACTCAATAATACACACCAGATATAGGGCAAAATCTCATGGTTTTGCCCTTTTTCACGTTTATTTTTCCTAAACAGGGCTATCTATATTATAATAATTAAATTTTTATCTACGTTCATGATTCACACTTTTCGTCTAGTGAGGTTGAAATTGTTAGTGTAGATTGTTATTATTTATCATTGTTAATCAAAAACCAAGGAGTGATGTAATGGCTAATCAAACGCCATCTTCGGAAAAGAACAAAGGAATGTCTCATGTATTTCTATATGCCGCTTTAATCGTCGGTGTCCTAGTTGTCATCGGTGCAATTTTCCCGGATCGTTTCGGTGATATATCTGGTTCCATTTCCGGCTGGGTAACAAGTTATTTTGGCTGGTATTACATGATATTAGTGGCTTTAATCGTTATGTTTTGTATTTTTCTTATCTTCAGTCCAATCGGAAAACTAAAGTTAGGTAAACCTGATGATGAACCTGAATTTAGAACAATCTCTTGGATTGCAATGCTCTTTAGTGCTGGTATGGGTATCGGACTTGTATTCTATGGTGCCGGAGAACCAATCGCCCATTACCTTTCTCCACCAACTGCAGACGGAGAAACTACTGCAGCACTTGCAGAATCAATGCAATCTACTTTCCTACACTATGGTATTCACGCTTGGTCAATATATGGAATCGTCGGCTTATGCTTAGCCTACGCGAGTTTCAGAAAAGGTGAAGTTGGATTACTTTCTAAAACGCTCCGACCTCTATTTGGTGATAGAGTAGATGGCTGGTTAGGCGTAGTAATCGATGTCCTTGCTGTTTTCGCTACTGTAATCGGGGTGGCCGTATCTCTAGGTATCGGTGCCATTCAAATTAATGGTGGCTTAAATTATCTATTCGGTTTACCTGTCAACTTAACAAGTCAGGCAATTATTATTGCTTCAGTGACTGTGCTCTTCCTATTCAGTGCTTGGAGTGGTCTGAGTAAAGGAATTCAATATCTAAGTAATACAAATATGATCTTAGCAGGTATCCTTTTTGCAATTATTTTAATTGTCGGGCCAACTATGATGATTTTAAACATCATGACAACAAGTACTGGTGGTTACTTAAGCTCAATTGTAAGAAATACTTTTGATGTTGCGCCTCTAAATCCACAGAAAGCTGAATGGTTAAGTTCATGGACAATCTATTATTGGGGTTGGTGGATGAGCTGGAGTCCATTTGTTGGTATCTTTATTGCACGTGTTTCTAAAGGCCGTACGATTAGAGAATTCATCATTGCAGTACTACTTGTTCCAACTGTAATCGGTATAATTTGGTTCAGTGTATTCGGTGTCACAGGTATCATGGCAGGTGTAAACAATAATCCAGCAATATTTGAAATGGCAACAGAGGTTCAACTTTTCGCAGTGTTTGACACCTTGCCATTAGGATGGGTATTGTCAATTGTCGCTATCTTACTTGTATCAATTTTCTTCATCACATCAGCAGACTCGGCAACCTTTGTATTAGGTATGCAAACGTCACATGGTAGTTTAAATCCAACTAGTATGACTAAAGTGATTTGGGGTATCTCGCTTTCTGCTATTGCATTTACACTATTAGCTGCAGGTGGAGAAACTGGACTGAATGCCTTACAATCTGCCGCAATTATATCTGCACTACCATTTAGTTTTGTATTAATTGGTATGATGCTCGCATTCTACAAGGACGCAAACAACGAACGTAAGTATCTCGGACTTTCTATCACACCTAGTAAAGAAAGACTTGAAACCTACAAAGAATCTTCTCATGAAGAATATCTAGAAGAACTCGATGCTTATGCTGAAAAAGATAAGCCTAGAGGTGTGTAATATAAAGAAAAAAGGCTTGATTCCAAAATGGAATCAAGCCTTTTTTGTGCTATTGCAATTTACCTTGAGCTGCGATGTCTAATGTGTCGACAACTTCACCGTCTCTTAATAGATATGCTTTATGATAGAGATTCGATACTGGGCAGATATGGTTCGGTATGATGCGAACTTTATCACCAATATTGATTGCTTGGTTAAAGTGTTCGTTATATATAATCGCATGTTCATCAAACACACCGTGTACATGTACATCGTCGTATTCTTTGACCTTACCAAATCCTGTAGTTGTCGTTAGCCCTTTACTTCTAGACTGAGCAGTTAGACCTTTTGCACCAACATCTGTGATCACTCGTTCTTTAGTCGGTTTAGAGATTATAGTTGTCAGTACACTAGCGGCAGAATGTTCGTAAGTGCCTATCGCGTTAGATTGTGAACAATCCATTAAAATATAGGTGCCTGGTCTAATCTCAGTGACACCCTCAGGAATATCAAAACCGAACATGAATGGTGGTGTTGAGCCAATGCTCACTGTTTCGAGTTCAAAGCCCATCTCGCTTGCAATATCGTTAAAGTATAAGGTTCTTGTTGTTGCTGTATTAAATACATCAAGACAATCCGCCTGATCTACTGCTTTGTAAGTATGGCCATCGTGTGAGAATATCCCTTTTAACTCAATGTTATTTGACGCTTTTATTTCATGAAGTAAAGCTTTATAATCATTGACCTCAATAATACCAGAACGCTCTTCTCCAACTTCGATTTCGATTAGAATCTGAGCTTTTTTCTGAGCACCCTCAAATACTGCTTCAATCTCTTTAATGTGAGCAATACTATCTACCCCAAATGAAATATCAACAGTTTCTGCAAGTTTTTTTATTCTTTCAAGTTTCTGTTTACCCGCAACTTGATTTGCAATAAAAATATCATTAATACCATAGACCGCCATGATTTCCGCTTCACCAATTTTAGCAACCGTAATACCACTCGCACCATTTTGTAATTGCTTCTGTGCAAGTTTAGGCATCTTATGTGTTTTTGTATGCGGTCGTAAACTCACATTTTGCTTCTTTGCATAATCACTCATATAAGCTAGATTTTTCTCTAGAACTGCTTCATCTATTAAGAGTGCAGGTGTATCGATTTCTTGATAATTCATTAAATCCCCCCTTACACTAAATATATACCATCTTATTCATCATTACATAGAATTTGGCCATTATGATGATGATGTTTACATTCTACTTGTAAAGTAACATGACTGATATTTGAGTCTTTCATCTTTTCTTCTATATCATTAATGATTGCTTGAGTTTCATGCACATTTAAGCTGCCATTAACTACAATATGTCCACTCATTGCATTAAAACCGCTCGTAATACTCCAAATATGAACGTGGTGAATGTCTTCAACACCATCTACGGTTCTTACCTCTTCTAATAGATGATTCAAATTAACGTCATGTGGCACACCTTCCATAAGGACATGTAGAGATTGACGAAGTACTCTCCATCCGCTGACAGTAATAATAGCAGCAACAATTACGCTAGCTAAAGGATCCATGAATCCCCAATCCAAAAACATAATGGATAAGGCGGCAACAATTGCTGCGACAGAGCCAAATAAGTCACCGAGCACATGTAAGAATGCGCCTCGCATATTGAGGTTATCATGTGTATCTCCAGACATTAAAATCTTTGCAACAATTAGATTTACTATAAGACCCATTATTGCAATGACTAGCATGCCCGTTGACGCTACTTCTGGTGGATTTATAAAGCGATTAATTGCTCCGATAAAAATTGCGATGGCAATAATAATCAAGGTGGCTCCATTGAAAACCGCTGCAAGAATCTCAAATCTCTTGTAACCGAATGTACGCGCTTTGTCCGCTTTTTTCTCACCAAATTTAAAGGCTAATAGTGCGATTAATAAAGAAAAAGCGTCACTTAACATATGACCAGCATCACTTAAAAGTGCCAGACTGTTCGTAACAATACCTCCGATAACTTCAACAATCATAAACACTCCGATGAGAATTAAACTGATCGTCAGTGCTTTTTTATTCGCACCATGAGTATGATCATGATGTCCGTGATTATGATGATGATCACTCATAATATCACTCCGCTTCTTGGGATTTTTTGCTATCTATTTACTATTTCTGGGTGTATTATAGGCATATCAATACTTTACCACATTTTAAAAGGTATATAGGTGTATAAATTATGAAACAAAAATATCAATTATATCTACTTTACAATAGTATTTTTCTTGTCTTTTTAGGTATCAGTTTAGTAATTCCAGTTCTACCTTCAATAATGAATGAACTTAATATTTCTGGTGCTGGCGTCGGTTACTTAACAGCCGCATTTGCAATGACCCAACTGATTTTTTCGCCTTTTACTGGTCGTGCAGCCGATAAGTTTGGACGGAAAATTATCATCGTTATCGGAATGGTCATTTTCGCCTTTTCCGAACTATTATTTGGACTTGGAACGACAATAGAAGTCCTTTTCATTTCAAGAATTTTAGGTGGCTTAGCAGGGGCATTTATAATGCCAGCTGTCACTGCATTTATTGTTGATTTAACAACAGATCAAAACCGTGCAAGAGCACTTGGCTATATGACCGCTGCTTTAAATTTCGGTTTTATAATTGGACCAGGTGTTGGTGGTATCTTAGCGGAAGTCAGTACACGTCTACCATTTTTCGTCGCTGCCGTACTTGGTATCATCAGTGCAGTTACAGCAATTTTTCTATTGACCGAACCAAGAAGAAAAACTGAGGTCGCAGCAGAGAAAACCGAAGTTAAGGCGAGCAACTTTAGAACAATCTTAACTCCAGTATTCTTTATTGCTTTCTTAGTTATCTTTGTTTCTACATTCGGTATGTCTGCATTTGAATCATTCTTTAGTCTATATTTCGATAGAAAACTCGGCTTTACACCGTTTGATATTGCAGTCGCAATAACTGGTGGTGCTTTGATTGGTGCAATCGCTCAAATTATCTTTTTTGAACCACTTGTTCGTAAGTTTGGAGAAATCAATATTATCAGGGCATCAATCATTTATTCAGCCTTCTTGGTATTTATTATTACCTTTATGGAATCCTACTGGGCAATAATGGCCATTGCTTTTATTATCTTTGTAGGTTTCGATTTAATCAGACCTGCAGCTACAACCTTCCTATCACATATAGCAGGAGATAACCAAGGCTTTGCTGGAGGAATGAACTCATTTTTCACTTCACTTGCAAATGTTGTTGGTCCAATTATCGGTGGTATTCTATTTGATATTAATTTATATTTACCGTATTACTTCAGTGCAGTTGTTTTAGTAATCGGTTTTCTTATAACAGTAATATTTTGGCGAGACCCTCGAAGAATATAGTGGTACTAAAGTCTGAATTACGCGTCAATCGCTCAATCTCGCGTTATAACACTTTTAATTTTGATTCGCATTATGTAATAATTAAGAAGATGAAAGTTGTTATGAGATTTCTCACATATTTTGGAGGGTTATATAAATGAAAGATGAAATTACAGATATAACAATTATTGGCGGTGGACCAACAGGTCTATTCTCTACATTCTATGCTGGAATGAGACAGATGTCTGTACGCTTAATCGATAGCTTACCTGAATTAGGTGGACAGTTAACTGAACTTTATCCGGATAAATATATTTATGATGTCGGCGGATTTCCAAAAATCCTCGCCAAAGATCTTGTGAATAATTTAGTGGAACAGGCGAAATACGCTGAACCTGATTTTCATTTAGGTGAAACTGTTCAATCATATAGAAAAGAAGATGATCACTTTGTCCTAACAACGGACAAAGGTGAATATTTAACACGTACAATCTTGATTACAGCTGGTGTCGGCGCTTTCCAACCTAGAAAACTTGGTCTAGAAAATGAAGTAGAATTCGAAGGCGCTTCCCTACAATATGCTGTTCGTGATTTAGAAAAATTCAAAGATAAAGATGTCGTCGTTCTTGGCGGCGGTGACTCAGCACTTGACTGGGCACTCATGTTAGAAAAACTTGCTAAATCAGTCACACTTGTGCACAGACGTGAACGTTTTACAGCACATGAAACGACAGTCCAACAAGTTAAAGACTCCAGTGTAACAGTTAAAACATCTCTTAATGTAACAGAAATTAAGGGTGATGCAGGTCAGATTGAAGAATTAGTTTTAACGGCTAAAGATGGTAGCGAAGAAGTAATTCAAGCAGACCAACTTATCGTTAACTTTGGTAACATTTCTTCACTAGGACCACTTAAAGATTGGGGTCTAAAGCTGGATAAAAACTCAATCGAAGTAGATGCTCACATGCAGACAAACATCGAAGGTATCTTCGCAGCAGGAGATGTCACTACCTTTGAAGGTAAAGTTAAACTAATTGCCACTGGATTCGGTGAGGCACCAGTCGCAATTTCATACGCTAAATCTTCATACGATGCTAAGTCTCGTATCCAACCAAAACACTCTACAAGTGTCTTCAAACAAAATTAATTACACAAAAGCACGGTCATTTGACCGTGCTTTTTCATGTGAAACATCATCCAAATATTCTTAGACCAACGACAGCAATGACAATGATTGAAAGATACATTACACGCTTATAGCTCGCCGATTCTTTATAAAAAATTATACCTACTAAAGCACTACCAATTGTGCCAATACCAGTCCATACTGCATAAGCGACACCAAGCGCAATTGTTTCCATTGCGAGACTTAATAATCCCAAGCTAATTGGAAAACCGATACATAGTGTCAACCAACCGCGTATCTTCTTACCTTGACCAATCCATGTCATACCAGTAACACCGGCAACTTCAAAGAGTCCAGCAAATATTAAAATAATCCAACTCATTTCGCACCCTCCTCATGATCCGTTACCGTTTTAAGGCCAATTACACCAAAGATTAATAAGGCAACAAAAAAGATGACTGTCAGGCTAAAATCCTCACCAAATATAACAATGTCTACAACAACTGTCCCAACAGCACCAAGTCCTGCAAATACTGCATAGACTGTACTTGCTGGTAGTTTAGTAGAAACATACACTAAAAGTAAAAAGCTCCCGACGACACCTAAACCAGTTAAAGCCCATTCATACCACGTTACTGCATACTTTAATCCACTTGCCCAGCCAATCTCAAAAAGGGCTGCTAATACAACTAATAACCACATACCAATGCTCCTTTTCTTTGTTTTAGAACGAAAAAAGCCTGGGAGAATAACATTCGTTACTCTCCCAGGCTTTTGTCCCTCCGTGTACCGGATAATCCGGCGTTTTCTCTCGGTCCAGACTTATTTTCATAACGGAACCCTAGAAAACTTTTATAGAATTCATTTTATAATAATACATCGTGAATTTTTTGTCAAACTTCTATGATTCCATAATGAAACTTACTCGATTTTCTTTTAACTTGTTTAAAGCCTAATGCTTCAAACCTAGGACTTCTGTAGTGATCTTTAAGAATCACTTTTTTTTTTGCCACTCTCTGTGCCTCTTCTACAGCTTTAGTCGTTAGACCTTGATTTGCTACAGTAGCAATAGCCTGTATTCCTTGTGACTCCTCTATTTCTGTTGAAAACATCGGGTCGAAATATACGATATCTATACTGGAATCCTCAAGGTTTTCTAAATATTTTACATGATCACTATGGATGACTTCTATTTGCCTCATACTGCTTATAATTTCATCTAAGTGACTTTTATATTGATTCATTCCTTCTTTTAACATGACATAGAGTGAAAAGTCTTTCTCAATGGCATACACTTTTCCTGTCTGACCAACTGCCATTCCTGCAATAATGCTGTCAGCCCCGAGGCCTGCTGTACAATCAAGAAATGTCATTCCTTGGTCTAGCCTCGATGTTTCAACTAAGGCATCAACTTCACCTTTAATGATGCGTTTCGCCCTAACCATAGCAAAGTTTGGGTGATAGACAATCGGTTTTTCTACGCCTGACAGCTTAATACTGATACTGTCTGAACTTACAACCAATATATCGTCGTTATATCGTTCCTCTATAGCTGATATAGAGCGTTTCTCTCTATTTACAAATACCAGTTTGTAACGCGTAGCGATGTCTATTGCTAAAGACAAAGTTTCCTGTGAATAACGACCTGCAGTTGTCACAATCATCGCCAAGACCCCTATCAAAATTGTTTATGTATGTATTTTATCATGGTAATATATTTTTATAGTACTAATAACGAAAAGAGGCTATCCAATGACATTAAAACAAGAGCTAAATGCTGAAGAAAAAGAAACGTTAATTGCCAAACTAAAATCTCGTTTTGATACTCACCAAGAAAGACATGAGTCTTTATCATTTGAAGATATTGAATCTCGTCTTGACGACAAAAAACTTGTAACACTTTACAACATGGAAGTCACTGAAGGTGAACCCGATGTCATTGTTTTAGACGGTGAGCTCCATTTTGTAGATTGTTCTAAAGAGAGCCCTAAAGGTAGACGTAGCGTTTGCTATGACCGCCAAGCTTTAGAAGCGCGTAAAAAGTATAAACCTGATAACTCGGCTGTCGATCTCGCTAATGAGATTGGTATAGAGATTCTAAGTGAAGATGATTACAGAACCCTACAAGAAGTTGGAGAATTTGACCTTAAATCATCTAGTTGGATTGTTACACCTGAAAAAATCCGTTTCCTAGGTGGTGCACTCTTCTCTGACCGACGTTACGATAGTATCTTCGTATACCACAATGGCGCAGATTCGTATTATGGCGCTAGAGGGTTTAGAGGAAAACTTAAAATATAAAAAAGAGGGAGACTCCCTCTTTTTTCATTTGTCATCAATTATTTCTTTTAAGACTACAGCTTGATTGTAATGTTCATCTTTTGCTGCATATAAAAGTGTCACATTATGACCATCTGAGTCATTCCGAATCTCAGCGATAAGATCTCCCTTATCCTTCAACTCTTCTTCATATTTCTCTTTAAATTCTTTCCATTTATCTACATCGTGATTAAACCATTTTCTAAGTTCAGTAGAAGGTGCCAATTCTTTATACCATTCATCGAGTTCTAAATCTTCCTTCTTAATGCCTCTTGGCCAAACTCGGTCTACAAGAATTCTTTTACCGTCTTGGGTGGAAATATCATCATACACTCTCTTTAGTTTTAACATATGACTACCAACTCCTAAAAAATATGCTACTCACTATATACCCATTCCTATATTATTTTTCGTCATCATTACCTTTATTTAGAATTAAAAAGTCCAATTCTTCTTTAGACAATGATTTCAAGGTCTTGTATTTAAATGCAAAGAATATAGTACCTAAGATTACCCACATTAATAAGGCATAATATGACGGTGCCGAAAGTGCCGCTGGTGATCCTGGGTATAATAATAACACTAAGAACACTAATGAGATGATGACACCTAGAACACCGAATATGACATATACAATGTTTTTACTTTCTGGTTTGGAGAAGTATTTTACTGCGACTGCACTCGTAGCTAAGAAAGCAATAGAGACACCAACAGAAGACATATCTACAATCCAGTTTAAAGCAGTTCTTCCTAGCCATGGAGCAACAAGACAAACGATTAGAACGAATAACACTGCGTAGTGTGGCGTCTTGTTTTTCTTGTGCACCTTAGCAAATATTGCCGGTACAAATTGTGCACGTCCCAGTGCAAAAATTAAACGTGATGATGACATATAGAAACCGTTGAGACCAGTAAAGACACCAAAAGTTATGGCAAATGTTAAAAACATCAACCCAATTATACCCATGGAGTTTTGGATGACTGAACCAGTTACCCAAACTGCACCGTCCATAGAATTCTGATCCGGGTAAATCCATGATGTTACTAAGATCATTGCGACATAAGTAATGATAGATGCGATGATTCCAAACACAATAAGTTTAAAGGTTTTATCTGCACTAAATTTAAACTCTTCTGCTGCCTGTGGAATGTTATCAAAACCAACATACATCCACGGCGCTATTGCAACAATTAGAATGATGGACTTCCAAACACCGTCTGTTTCATGGAAAAGTGGCTGTGCATTCTCAAATGAGAATTCTCCGACGAAGAAAGACAATACAAATAATCCAGCTACAACTAAAGCCATAAACAAACAGAATATAAATTGAAGGTTTCCTGAAAGTCCTGAACCCTTCATACTAATCCAAGCAAAGATGATCAATATCACGGTGGATAAAATCACTTCCATAATATAAACGTCCCAGCCCGCTATCGTATAAAGGTAACCGACTTCTAAGAAGTCTGGTAAGACAAATTTAAAAAGTAAACTAAAGGCACTGGCATTCAGTGCGACGACACATATGTAACCGAGTACCAAGAACCATGAAGCAATAAAAGCTGCAAATTTACCAAATCCAGCATAGGTAAATGCAAATTCACCACCTGATACCGGGAATTTTGCCGTGAGTGCGCCGTAACCTACTGCAATGATGAGCATCAATATACCACCGATTGTAATACCTAACGTTGCCCCAAGTGTTCCTGATGAAATCAACCAATCGCCTGGTAGTATAAAGGCCCCCCAACCAATAGAAGAACCATAGGCTATCGCCCAAATAAATCGTTTTGACATCGTACTTTCTAATTCAGTCCGTTTCTCAGACATTTCTTTGACCCCTCTTGTTTTAAGTTTTTACTTGTGGTCAAGTATGTCATAATATGCTTGAAGTCGCTACATCTTTAATAAATTTATGACAATTTTAGGGAGGATTTGACATGACTTTACCAAAGATCGGAAAGCCCGCTACAAATGCCCTCGCCAACATCGGAGTCACTGAATTAAAACATGTTTCAAAAATCGACGAGGATAACCTCCAGAAAATTCACGGTGTCGGACCGAAAGCCATTAAAATTTTAAAGACGGCTTTAGCTGAAGAAAATTTAAATTTCAAAGTGCTAGAACCCTTACCATTTAGGACACCTTTTGCGGTTATGGGGTCTTTATCTTGTAACAATGCACCTAAAAGAGAAATACTACGGGATTTTGTGATTGGTGTTCATGCTAACCAGCCAACTTCGATTCGTCATTTACACACAGATGATTGTGATTTTGAGTTTTTTACTGACGTAGAATCGATCAGCAGTTTAGAGATTGACCATTTAATCACTCACGGTAAGGAAGGGGCCGCTTCAAGTATTACCACTTTAAAATCAGGAGAAAAATTGTCCTACGCCTATATATTCGAATTTGAAAATAGTAAAAAAGAAGCAAGAATTAAAAAAGTTTCAATTTATTTTCAAGCTGACTGTTAGTCACATAAAAATTCGGGTATTACTAAATAATACTTTAGAGAATAATTGAGGTGAAAATCAATGCAGGTGTCATATCACACAGATCACGACAGCGCATACCAAAAATTGATAACCGATGTTGCTGCTCGCCCTGACGATATTTTTCCACTACTCGGAACAACTTTAGGTGTTCAACAATGGTTTCCAGAACTCTCAGTTCGTGGTGGTGATGTAATTACTTTCGGCCACGGAACACAGGATGAAGAGGATTGTGAAATCTTCAAATACGAGAATCCTAAAGTGCTTCATTTCGAATGGTATGGTGGAGAAATAGAATTTCTATTAGAGGAAAATGAAGACTCGAGCAAGATTATGCTTAACCAGAGATTGCCGTTAGATACTGAGTATCTCTCTCAAGACTTTGGAGGCTGGCAACACCACTTTAAGAGCATTAAATCAATTGCTGAAGGTGGTAAAGCTTTAGAGATGGATATGGATGAATTTGAACATACTAAAAAAGATATAGAAGCAAATTTAGATAAATAATTTTAAGGGATAATACTACGGTGTTATCCCTTTTTTACTGCCTTTATTGACAATTAATAATTACATATTGACAAATAAACTTGTCAATATGACGTGTTAATGTTACATTATGTATATCAAATCGATTTGAAATATTGATCAGTGAGGTCAAAATATGAAAACAAGACTAAGAGAATTGCGTGCTAGAGATAGGTTAAACCAAACAGAACTTGCCAAACTCGCAAAAATTTCACGACAAACAATTAGCCTAATCGAAAGAGAAGAGTATATTCCTTCTCTACTTATAGCTAAGCGGTTAGCAAATATCTTTAACGAACCAATAGAAAGTATCTTCATTTTTGAAGAGGAGGAATTATAATGAAAATGGTACTAAAATTGATTGTTGGCGCACTCATCGGTTTTGCAGGCGGTTACTTGTTAATTGAAGCTTTATATGGAAATATTAATAATATTTATATGGATAATATTTATTACTATCTGAGTATCGTGATTGTCATTACTGCTCTAGGTTTAATGATTTATACACTCATCAAAAATTATCAATTGATTTCACGACTTAAAGGAAATAATACAGACTTTACTGATGATGAGTGGGACCGTTATAAATACAACTCATATAATATTTTGACAGTATCATCATCTTCAGCAATTATTCTCTCCTTCATTGGATTATCAATTCAACTGATGCATGCAAGAGATACATGGTTGTTGATTGCGACAGGCATTTTATTTTTAGTCTCAGTTGGCGTCAGCTTCGTGACACCTAATCTGATTCAATCTTTATTCCCTGATAGAGACTTGCCTGAACCAGGTGACAAGGATTACGCAGACAAATTGTTTAATGCATCTGATGATGGTGAAATTTATATCATGGCTAAAGCAATGTATCGTTCAACAAACTTAACGACGCTTCTACTATTTTTTGCCTTAGTAGCGATGATGTTCTATACAATTATAACTGGAGAATCACAAATTTTCTCAATCATTTTAGTCGGTATTATCTTAGTTATCAATCAAGTTAAATACTCTATTGAGATTAGAGATAAATAAAAAAGGCCTGTTAGCTATTTAAGTAGCTAACAGGTTTATTTATGAGTACATGATGCTCTGTGGTCAACGCCATCTCACCTTTGAACTTCCAGACGCTCACCACAACCTCTTACCACGTCTCTATATCATCACGTACGCTGTATTCTTGTTTTTTACCGTGTCGCTGTTCTAAATTCTCTTCAATATCTTTTAAAGTCACACTATTTTGATTTAGGAGAACTAAGAAGTGATACAATAGATCGCTAGATTCATCAATGAGCTCTTTTTTGTCTTGGTTTTTAGCAGCGATGACGACTTCCGTCATTTCTTCACCACATTTTTTGAGGATTTTATCTAGTCCCTCTTCCATTAAATACTTGGTATACGAACCTTCTTCTGGTTGTGCCATTTTTTTCTGAACAGTTTTTTCTAGTGTTTGAAGGTTGAAGTAATCGTCCCCAAAGCAACTGTTTGTTCCTGTATGGCATGTAGGTCCCTTAGGATTAACTTCAATAAGTAAGGCATCACTATCACAGTCGAGCTTCATAGATACGACTGCTTGGGTATTACCGCTCGTTTCTCCTTTTTTCCACAGGCGCTGTTTTGACCTAGAATAAAACCACACAACACCCTCTGCTTTAGTCTTTTCTAATGCCGTTTCATTCATAAAGCCATTCATTAACACTTGTTTTGTCTCACTATCCTGTAGAATTACAGAAAGCAGTCGATCATTTTTAGAGAAATCTGCCTGCATTAAATCTCCACCTCTATGCCTTCTTTTTGTAAGGATGATTTTAATTCATAAATTTCAACTTCTCCTTTGTGGAAGATGGAAGCTGCAAGTCCTGCACTTACATTTGTCTTATTAAACACATCGATAAAATCTTGGATGCTTCCAGCACCACCACTGGCAGTAACTGGAATGCTCACTGCTTCTGCTGATTTACTCAAGAAGTCATAGTCAAATCCTTGTTTCACACCATCGTGATCCATACTCGTGATTAACAGTTCACCTGCACCGAGTGATTCACATTGTTTCACCCAGTCTAAAGCATCGATATCTGCACGTTTCTTACCACCGTGTGTGAGGACGTAATACTTATCTTCTGTATCATCGTATTCTGTATCAATCGCCACAACGATCTTGTCACTACCAAATTTCTTAGAAGCTTCTGTAACGAAAGCTGGATTGGCTACAGCTGCTGAGTTTATGCTCACTTTATCTGCACCAGCTTCAAATAATTGTTCGATATCTTCAACAGATTGGATGCCGCCACCTATTGTGAGTGGGATTGTTAGGTCCTTAGCTGTCTCCCTAATCAGATCAAGTAATAAATCATGACCTTCTTCAGTTTTTGAAATATCTAGAAATACTAATTCATCGGCACCACTTTGATTATACTTATCTGCTAAATCCTTTGGATTACCGATATCTTCTAAATCTACGAAGTTAACACCTTTCACTACTCTACCGTCTTTTACATCTAAGCATGGAATAATCTTTTTCTTTGTCATGTAATGTCCTCCCAAAATTCATCTTTGTGACTCGCTTTACCTACAATCGCTTCGGTAATACCTAGTGATTCTAGACGATCTAAATCACGCTTATCTCTCACACCGCCACTTGCAACAACTTTGTGCTTAGTTAGATGATTAATTCTTTCAGTGTTCAGAAAATTAGGTCCAAGCCCCATACCGTCCTTATTAATATCGGTATATATGACACCCGCAAGTTCAAGGTTTTCAATTTGCTTTAGATATTCATCAATCGTAATTCCTGAGTTTTCAGTCCAACCGTTGATATAGATATCATTCTCTCTCGCATCAACACCGACAAAGATTTTCCTGGGAAATTTTAATGTAATATCCTTCAACCACGGAATATCCACAATGGCTCTAGTCCCTAAAATAAAGTAGTCTACCCCCATTTCGTGGTATTTTTCAATCATTTCTAATGAACGAAGTCCACCGCCAATTTCCAAAGGTTTGGAGGATAAAGATCTCAGATGGCTCACTAGATTCGATTCCTTAGATTCTTGATGGAGGGCACCCATCAAGTCGACAATATGAATCCGAGAAACCGAATCAAAGCTTTGGTAGAAACGAAGTGCCTCTTCTGGCGTTCTTTTCATAGCTGTTTTTTTATCGTAATCACCTTGTGATAGCCTGACATTATTGCCATCAATCAGGTCGATTGCAGGTACAATATTCATAGTGACAGTCCTTTCTTATTCGATGACGCCTTTAGATGATGGAATTCCCGAATTCGTTGGTGACAATGCAATTTTTAAACTGCGTGCAAATGCTTTAAATATTGCTTCTATTTCATGGTGTGAGTTACCTCGCTTAAGTAAATCAATGTGCAGTGTCATACGACTATTCATCGCTACTGCATTGAACAATTCCTCAACGAGCTCAGTATCAAAGTCTCCGGTTTTTTCTCTTGAAAATTCCGCT
This sequence comes from Jeotgalicoccus sp. S0W5, assembly GCF_011634875.1. Classification (NCBI taxonomy): domain Bacteria; kingdom Bacillati; phylum Bacillota; class Bacilli; order Caryophanales; family Staphylococcaceae; genus Jeotgalicoccus; species Jeotgalicoccus sp. S0W5. The sequence goes on from NZ_SIRQ01000002.1 coordinate 31,013, forward strand.
CTGAAACTCAAGAATGGTCGTCCTGATAAGTCGAGCACAACGCGTGCCAGTGATTCATCCATTGGTAAGTACATAGATCCATATCTAAGGTAACTCTGTTGATCTACGTATATTTCTCTAATCAATTGTCCTAAGACAATACCAATATCTTCTACAGTGTGGTGGGCATCAATATGGAGGTCACCTTCTGCTTTTACGTTCAGGTATATTTCTGAGTGAAAGCTAAACAGGGTCAACATGTGGTCAAAGAAACCTACGCCTGTATTGATATTAGATTCCTTGAAATCCCTTTTTGGATCCATAACAATTTCAAGCTTTGTTTCTTTTGTATCTCTCACTTTTTTATATTCAGTCATTCGCTTCACCCCACTTAGTGATCAGGGCTCTAAGTTCGTCTACAGCTGTCTCGTCGACAATTGAGAACCTCGCCACATTGGATAGTTGTTGGTCCTCTTCATATACTCGACCTTTAAAGCCATTTTCAAGTAAATAATTGTATAAGTCTTTTGCCTTATCACCATATACAAAGACAAAATTCGTATGTGATGGTTTAATTCTGACGTGTCGACGCACGATTTCAAAGCTATCGACCAATTTTTGATGAAGTTCTTTTTGATAGTTAAACCATTCATCTAGTTTCTCTTCGTCATTTAAGAGTGCATTGGCTAAGACTAGAGAAAGACTATTCAAGGGATAAGGATGATTAATCTTGGTGATTTTATCGAAAGCTTCTCCTTTTGCAATGGCGATACCGATTCTTAGGCCGGCAAGACCGTACACTTTACTAAGCGTTCTTAAGATGATGACGTGGTCGCCTGTTGGCAATTCTCGATCCAAAGCAAACTCTCCGTACGCCTCATCTATAACAAGGTAACCTCCAACAGCCTTCATCGCATCGGCTAACTGTTTCATCGCATAAGATGGTAATAGGACGCCTGTTGGATTATGAGGATTTGATATAAAGAAGACGGATGGTTTTTTATCTTGTATTGCCCTAACTGCCGCATCAAAATCAAAAGAAAAATCTCCTCTTGAAGCGACTGAGTAAAATCGAATACCCACTTGATTTGTATAGACTTGGTACATAAAGAAGTCCGGCTTAAAGGACATCACACCACTCTGACCAAGTGTCATTACAATTTTTTGAATCCATTCATCTGAGCCATTTGCAACTTCGATTTGATTCCTATTAAATCTATTTCTTTTAGCATAAAGTGTCTTAAATTTTTCAAGTTCTTCCTCTGAATATGTTTCAATATTTGCTTGTTCAACCGCCTTATTAATCATGTCTTTTGTTAGCGGTGATTTTGGGGATGTGTTTCTATCCATACTGATCATGCGCTCACTCCATTCTAATATTCAAAGATTCTCCGTGTGCGAATAGCCCTTCTTTGTCAGCCAACAACTTAGCAGGTTGACTAATCTCATCATAAGTCTCTTTCTTTAAATTAATAATGGCATGACTAGTCAGACAGTCATTGACATTGAGACCATGACTAAAGCGACCTGTTCTGTTCGTTGGAAGCACATGGGATGGGCCTGCGGCATAATCACCGATTGCTTCTGGTGAATATTGCCCGATAAACACCGCACCTGCGTAAGAAATTTCACTTGCAATGGACTTAGCATCTTGATGCTGGATCGATACGTGTTCCGGTGCAATATAGTCGATAACTTGTTTTAAATTTTCTCTAGTATCGACAATTTGCCAGTGATTATTTTTAAGAGAGCCTTTAATTACATCTGCTCTTTCTTGTTCGTCTACCAAGCGATTCACTTCAGCTTCTACACCTTCGATCACTGACTCACTTTCAGCGATGAGGAAGGTACGTGCATTAACGTCATGTTCTGCTTGAGCAAAAATATCATAAGCAATTGCAGTATAGTCTGCACTCTCATCCACATAGAGTAGAATCTCACTAGGTCCAGCAACCATATCAATCCCGACATCACCAAACAATAATTTTTTTGCAAGTGCTACATACTTATTCCCTGGCCCGACAATCTTATCCACTTTTGGAATAGATTTTGTACCATAAGCTAAAGCAGCAATCGCCTGAGCACCGCCGATACGGTATACGTCTTTTACACCAGCGACATATAAGGCTCCAAAAGTAATGTTGTTATCAGAGAAAGTTGGCGTTACAACGGCGATATTACTTACCCCTGCAACCATGGCAGGTACTGCTGTCATGAGTACACTGGACGGGTAAAGTGCGCTACCACCTGGAATGTAAATACCGATACTTTCTATCGGTTTGTAGACATAAGAGAATTCATCGCCTTCGACATCCTTATATTTAATTGACTCCTGATATTCACTAATTCGGTCTTTGATAGATATCAGGGCATTCTTTTCTTCTTCAGTTAAAGCATCAAAACTATTCTTTAAGCTCTCTTCTGGCACTTTAAAATCTTCTATTTCCACACCGTCAAAAGCTTTCGTATATTTCTTTAGTGCCTCATCGTTATATATTTTTACATCGTTGATAATGTCTAGAACCGACTTCAAGCTGTCACTATCATCTTGTGTCGACGTAGAAAAACGTTCTATAAACTGCTCGGCATTCATTCAATCACTCCAATTTCGCTTAAGAATTCGTAGATGTCATCCTCTTTTGTATAAAAGGTTTGCTTATTCGCAATCAATCTTGCTTGAACATCTAATATCTTTTGATATTCAATTAAACCGTTATCTCTTAAAGTACTACCTGTCTGTACAATATCCACTATCCCATCTGCTAGACCCAGTATTGGAGCCAGTTCGACAGATCCATTTAAATGAATGAGAGATATCGCCTGTTGTTCATCATTAAAGAATTTTCTTGCAATATTAATATACTTAGAGGCAATCGTCACAAAACGTTCTATATTCGGTGGTCCAGCTAAGGCAAAGTGGCACTGCCCGAATGGTAGCTCAGATACGTTTAAATAAGAAAATGAATCCTCTTCTAAAATATCTGATCCAACGATGCCAATATCTGCGACACCACGTTCAACGTACACAGGAACATCTGGCCCTTTAGCAAAAATGAATCGCACATTTCCGGATGTAGTATATAAAGTCCGAGATTTTTCTTTTAATACTCCGCTGTATATATCTAAATTTTTTTCTTCTAAATATTTTATGAAATCATCAAATAATCGACCTTTTGATAATGCTACCGTAATCATAACAAGCCTCCATCAGAAAGATTTAAGCCTATGCCAAAGGCACTGCTGTTGTATTGGCCACCACTGAGTACAGGTGAGTTCGCATTGAGAAAAGCTTGGAAGTACAAGCCATTGTAATATTTTTGAGGCGAACGAAATGAAAGATCTAAAATAAATTTCGTTTCTTTATTTTGTGATTTAATAACATCTTTTACCCTCTCAATTAACTGCATTATCTCAGTGTCTCCGAAAAGCTGTTGAATCATTTCATACTGTTCACTCACCTTAGCACTGATGATCTTATATAAGTCATGGTCAGTACCCAGCACCCGCCTCAACTCTGAAATATTTTTACTGTAGACGAGTGTGCGGATATTTTCACTGAGTTTGTATTTGTCGATAAACAAATCCAAAAGCTGATCGTTGTTGATTACAAAAGTCTTAATCGTATCTTCTGTACTATTTTCTACAAACTGAATATGCATCAGTAAAGCATTGATAATGTCTTGATTTCCAGCCTTATATATTTCGACACCGGCCTGGTAGAAAGATTCATGTTCCCTTACAACCGGGCCAAAATAACCAAACTTGGTTTCATTTGAATAGTAATTGTTATTGAAATTAAGTAAAGTTCTCGTCCAATCACTGCGTATCGCGTACATTATGCTATCTCGTTCAAACACGATACTCGTCGGATGATGATTTTTATCGTCTATATAAAAAGGTTCAATCATATTCATATCGACTAAGGTAAAACCTGAGCGGTCCAATAAGTCTAAGTACGTTGTACCCAGTGCAGTTCGTTTTAGTATTAACTGATTTGCTGACATGCATATTCTCCTTTACTACTTTAGCGTGATAAAGAAATCTGATAAATTACATACTAACAAAGAACAGAAATAAGTACAACGATTTTCTTTAGATCTTTAGTATGTTAAAGTGGGATATATGAAAATACGGGAGTTGATTACATGCAAATAGATAAGTTAAAAGGTCAGGAGCTTGATGATTTGTTCGACGGTATCTTATCTCTTGAGTCAAAAGAAGACTGTTATAAATTCTTTGATGATATTTGCACGTCTAATGAACTTGTCTCGCTTAAACAACGTTTTCAAGTGGCAAAGCTCATTAATGAAGGAATGACATATTCAAAAATTCAAGAAAAAACGGGAGCATCTAGCGCGACAGTATCGCGTGTGAAACGCTGTATAGATTATGGTAGTGGTGGATATATCACCGTTTTAAGTAAAATGGAGTAACGCTATGCGTTACTCCATTAGTTCTTCTTATTTACTTATAATTAATCTTCATCATCACGTTCTGAATCTAGAATTTCAAGTGATTCTGCATCAATTGTATATTCGTAAATTTCATTTTCATACAGTAAGTCAATGTCATATTCAGCCTTACCATCATCCATTGAAAGTGTCCATTCTGAAATATCTCCGCCGCCTGCATCAGAACTTGCGACTTCAAAAGCTTCGTCAATTGAACTAACGCTAGAGTAATCTAGAATTTCTTCTTCATCGTCATCACCTTCTGAATCAGTTCTAACGTCGACGACTTCCTCTGTCTCTTGATTAATCGTTACTTCAGCTTCTTCATCTGCACTTCTTAGGTCTATTTTATACACCCAGTCCCCTCTATCTTGATCGAGCTGAACTTCGTGCAAATCACCATCGAATTCACCCTGTGCAATTTCAATAGCATCTTCAGGACTTAAATTTACATCGTCAATGGCGATTGCTTCACTGCTATTCCCTGATGAATCACTGGAAGACTCTTCTGAGCCGGAGTTATCATCGTTTGAATCATCATCTGTTTGATTATCACCTTGAGTATCTTCTACAGGTTCTGCAGGTGTGCCTGCATCGTCTGTATCTTCTTCAGAACCTCCATCACTATTACAAGCAGCTAAAGCTAATGTTGTTGCTAATGCTAGTCCAAAAATCTTCGTTTTCACCCTCGTTCCTCCTTATTCTATCTATTAATCTTTTAACCAATAATGATTCACTACAAACATGTACGGGAAATCATTTATCATTTACATGCTTATCGATATAATAGAGGTATTAATATTTGAAAAGGCTTAGGGGTGTTTAGATTGACAAATATCGATAACGACAACCAGGATTACAAGGCGCACTATTTTCAACTTTTAGCCGAGAAGTTTAATTCTGAAGAAAAAGTGGCAACTGAGATTATAAATCTTGAATCTATAATGGAATTGCCAAAGGGTACTGAGCACTTTGTCAGTGATTTACATGGTGAGTTTCAAGCTTTCCAACACGTATTAAGAAATGGTTCGGGTAATGTCAAAGTTAAAATTGACGATTTATTTAAAGACCAACTGACAACGAACGAGTTAAATGAACTTGCAGCTGTCGTCTACTATCCTGAAGAAAAACTTCAATTAGTAAAGAATGAATTTACCAATAAGGATGAATTAAATCATTGGTATAAAACTAAGGTTGAGCAATTAATTGAGTTGGTTGCTTACTCTTCTTCAAAATATACACGTTCAAAACTTAGAAAGGCCTTACCACCACAGTTCGCTTATATCATTGAGGAACTTTTATATAAGAAAGATGAAAATGATAATAAGAAACAATACTATAATAGTATTCTTAGTGAAGTAATCGGTTTAGGTCAAGCGGATAAATTAATCACTGGACTCGCTTTTAGTGTTCAAAGATTAGTTGTCGATCACCTTCATGTTGTTGGCGACATTTATGATAGAGGGCCAGAACCTGACAAGATTATGGATACGCTTATCGATTATCACTCTGTTGATATTCAATGGGGGAACCACGATGTTTTATGGATTGGTTCCTATGCCGGCTCCAAAGTGTGTCTTGCCAACATTATTCGTATCTGCGCTAGATACAATAACTTAGATATTATTGAAGATGCTTACGGTATAAATTTACGCCCTTTATTTACTTTAGCTGATAAGTACTATGGAGATAACAAGGCATTTAGACCGAAGAAAACAACTGGTAAAACATTGGATGAAGCTGAACAGTTACAGATGACCAAGGTTCAACAAGCCATTGCGATGATCCAATTTAAACTAGAGGCACCCATTATCAAGCGCCGTCCTAATTTTGAAATGGATGACCGTCTAGTACTGGAAAACATCAATTACGACACACTTGAATACACGGTTAATGGTAATGTATATCCTTTAGAAAATACTTGTTTCTCTACGATTGATCCGAATAATCCTACAGCTTTAACTGAAGATGAAGAAGATGTGATGAATACTTTACTCATCAGTGTGCAACAATCCGAGAAACTAAAACGTCATATGAGTTTCATGATGAAGAAAGGAAACTTATACCTACGTTATAACGGCAATCTATTAATTCACGGCTGTATTCCTGTAGACGAAGATAGCAATATGGAAGGTATGGAAATCGACGGTAAAACATACTATGGTCGCGAACTTCTAGATCAGTTTGAGTACTACTTACGCTACTCATTTACGCACTTAGATGACACTGATGATCTAGCCACTGACCTTGTATGGTACTTATGGAATGGTAAAAAATCTTCTCTATTTGGAAAACGTGCCATGACTACATTTGAGAGATATTTTGTAAATGATAAACCCGCTCAAAAAGAAGAGAAGAACCCATACTATTACCTTAGAGAAAAAGCCGAGTCTGCACGTATCTTCTTAGAAGAGTTCGATTTAGATCCTGATGAAGGTCATATCATCAACGGACATACGCCTGTGAAAGAAAAAGAAGGTGAGAACCCGATTAAAGCGGATGGTAAGTTTATAGTTATCGACGGTGGTTTCTCTAAAGCGTATCAATCCACAACAGGCATTGCCGGCTACACCTTGTTATATAATTCATATGGTATGCAACTTGTTGCCCACCAAGAGTTTAACTCTAAAGATAATGTACTAAATAATGAATCCGATGTACTTGCTGTTAGAAGGATTGTCGATGAAGAAGTAGAGCGTAAAAAAGTTCGGGATACGAAGACTGGTAAACGCTTGAATTACGAAATTAATATGCTGAAAGAATTAATGAAACAGAGATATCTTAACTAGAAGATAGAAACAAAATTTAAGACAAGCTGGAGTTTTTGTTAGATGATGTAATAGAGCGTAATAATGGAAGGTGATAATATGAACAGCATCCCAGAATATAATTTACATGATGGTTACAAAATTCCAGCCATTGGATTTGGCACGGTATACCTTAACGGGAAGCAAGGTGCTAAAGATATAGAAACTGCCATAAATAATGGTTACCGGTTATTAGACACTGCAATCCGTTATAGAAACGAAGGGGCTGTTGGAGAAGCTATCAGAAATACTGATGTTTCTAGAGAAGAAATATACGTGACATCTAAGCTTCGTGGTGGTTTATATGATTATGACACTGCATTAGAATCTATTGAAGAATCCTTGTTTAGAACAGGTTTGAATTATATTGACTTATTCTTATTGCACTGGCCAAATCCTAAACAAGACAAGTATGTGGAAGCTTGGAAGGCATTAATTCAAGCTCAAAAAAATGGATACGTTAGATCAATCGGTGTGTCTAACTTTGAACCAGAGCATATTGACCGTCTAGTCAATGAAACGGGTGTGAAACCTGTTATCAATCAAATAGAACTTCACCCCTACTTTATTCAAGAGAAGGTCCGTAAATATAATAAGGATAACGACATTATAACGGAAGCATGGAGTCCTTTATCACGTGCACAATCAGTAATTAATGATCCGCTTTTGCAAAAACTAGCAAAAGAAAAAGACGTCGGGCAAATTATTTTACGTTGGCATTACCAACATGGTGTCTTACCAGTACCACGTTCATCCAAACCAGAACGTCAGATAAGTAACTTAAACATCTTTGATTTTGAACTCTCTGAAGACGAGATGCATGCGATCGATCGTTTAGACCGCCTTGATGGACGTATCAACAACCAAGACCCAAATGAATATGAAGAATTCTAAAAAAAGCTGGCTCCCTAGGGAGTCAGCTTTTTTAATCTATCAGATTATTTTCTTGTAAGAATTCTTCTGCCACGTCATATGGTGCTTCGTCATCTACTGTTACGCGATAGTTCATATCTTGCATTTCCTCATCTGTAATCATGCCAGACAATTGATTTAATGGATCAATAATTTCAGGATGTTCATCTAAAAATTCTTGCTTAAAGAGTGGCGCACCTTGATATGGTGGAAATACTTGTTTGTTATCTTCCAATATAACCATATCGTACTGACGTAATTCTGCATCAGTTGCATAAGCATCCATTAAGTTAATCTCACCATTTTCAATTGCTTGGTATCTCAATTGTGGCTCCATAGTAATGACATCATTAAAGTTTAGGTCATAAGCTTCTTGAATTGCCGGGTAACCGTCTTCAACTCGGTCATTAAACTCCATAGTAAAGCCAGGTCTTATTTCATCTTCTATACTTTTTAAATCTTCGATTGTGGTTAAATTATTTTCTTCAGCAAAATCTCTTTTTACTGCTAGAGTGTAAGTGTTGTTAAACATCATAGGTTCGAGCATGGTCATATCAAATTCCGAATCTAATGCAGTGTTCGCCTGGTTGTATACCACTTCTACATCATTCGATTCTGGAGCTTCTTTTACAAGCTCTCCTAAGACTGTACCTGTAAACTCTAGGTAACCATCTATATCGTCAGATCTTAAGGCATTGAACAAGAATGAAGTTTGCCCTAAACCATCTTCAACATTCACTGTATAATCGGTTTCTTCTTCAATTAATATCTTATACATATTCGTTATAATCGCAGGCTCTGAGCCTAATTTACCTGCAATAGTAATCTCGCCATCTCTATTCGTTAATAGTGGTGCTAAGGTAACTGCTAAAATAATGACAAATATTGTACCCACTGTAATCATGGCACGTTTATAGGATAAGTTTTGTATGATTCTTAAACCGATATCAAAAATAATCGCTAACAGTGCTGCAGGTATCGCACCGATTAGAATAAGATCTGTGTTATTACGATTAATACCGAGTAGTATTAAATCACCTAAACCACCTGCACCAATTAAAGCAGCTAAGGTTGCCGTACCAATAATTAACACCATTGCTGTTCTAATACCTGCCATAATAATTGGCATAGCAATCGGTATTTCCACTTTTAATAGTCGTCTTACCGGTTTCATACCGATACCTTCAGCCGCTTCCACTAAAGACTCATCTACTTCATTAATACCTGTATAAGTATTTCTTAATACGGGCAGTAAGGCGTATATTACAAGTGCGATAATTGCCGGTACTTCACCGATACCAAATAAGGGTATCATCAAGCCTAATAGTGCTAATGACGGTATAGTCTGCATTACTGCAGCGATATTTATAACGATCTCAGCAATGCGGTCCGTCTTGGTTAAAAGTATGCCAAGTGGTACCCCAATAAGTACCGCAATTAAGAGGGCAATAAATGAAATCTGTATGTGTTCGATTAGTGTTTGTAAAAGCTCACCACGTCTCGACGATAAAGTCTCTAGAAATGTATTCATTTAACTTCACCACTTTTCCGGGCGAGATGTTGAAACACATCAGAACGCGTTAATAGTTTAGGACCGTCCTCAACTTCAACTATAACTTCATCCTGTTCAGTGAGTGCTGTAAAAACGTCATGAAGTGATTTATCTTGTGAAATATAGACGCCCTGATGTTCATTCTTAAGCACTGCTTTATTCAATACTAAATCACCTGCTTTAATATCATCAAAAGGTTCACTTTGACCACCTATAAAGGTTCTAACAAAGTCACTTTTTGGCGTCTGAATAAACTCATTTGGCGTACCAATCTGTTCAACTGCCCCTTCATTGAACAAACATAAACGGTCTGCAAGCTTGAATGCTTCAGATATATCATGCGTAACAAAGATAATGGTCTTTTTGATTTTCTCTTGTAGTTCAATTAGATCGTTCTGAAATTTTTCTCTAGTTATAGGGTCTAGTGCACTGAAAGGCTCATCCATTAAAATCACTGGAGGATCAGCAGCCAGTGCTCGAAGCACACCGATTCTTTGTTGTTGACCACCCGACAGTTCAGTCGGCTTCCTATCTCTATAAACCTCAGGGTCTAAGCCGACCATCTCTAATAATTCATCGATTCTATTTTTAATTTTTTCGTCAGACCATTTTTCCATCTGTGGGACTTGTGCAATATTTTCTGCGATTGTCATATGCGGAAAAAGCGCAATTTGTTGTAGTACATATCCCATGTCTCTACGCATTTCATAAACTTCGTAATCGCTAATTGGGTTGTCTTTAAAATATATGTATCCTTCACTCAGAGGAATTAGCCGATTAATCATTTTAAGTGTTGTCGTCTTACCACTTCCTGATGGGCCAATTAAAACAAAAAATTCTCCTTCATTTATATCAAAACTGACGTTATTCACAGCGATTTTATCACCATAACGCTTTGACACATTTTTAAAATCAATCATGACACAAAGCTCCTTTATAATTTCATATATGTTATAGATAAGTTAAACTGGTTGTAAATGTCCATACCCTAAATATCAATATCTTAAAAGATTATTCACAATATAAATATATTTTGAAAGTAGGTTTATACTATGTCAGTTGAAGCACTTGTTTTGGAACAAAGAAAATATTTCTTAAATGATTACACACGCCCTGTTGACTTTCGTGTTCGTCAACTTAGAAAATTGAGAACAGCTTTAAAAGCCAACGAGAAAATAATCCTAGACGCACTGTATGAAGATCTTGGCAAATCATCTACTGAAGCTTATATGACAGAACTCGGCATTATTTACCAGGAAATAAATTATGCAATTAAACATGTAAAGAAATGGGCGAGCCCAAAGAAAGTAAAATCTAGTGTCATGAGCTTACCAGCATCTAGTCATATTTATGCTGAACCTTATGGTGTGACCTTGATATTGTCACCATGGAATTACCCTGTAAATCTAACAATCGGTCCATTAATCGGCGCCATTGCAGCAGGCAACTGCGCTGTAGTAAAACCGTCTGAAACTAGCCCTAAGACGTCTGCAATCTTAGAAAAAATCATAAATTACACCTTTGTAGAGGAATTTGTTCATTGCTTACCGTATGACACACCCCATGATGAGGTCAACAAGCAAGATTATGATTACATCTTCTTTACTGGAAGTACAAGAATAGGTAAGGAAATTATGAGTATAGCGAGTCAAACATTGACGCCAGTTACACTTGAATTAGGTGGTAAGAGCCCCGCCATTATCGACGAAACTGCTAACATTGATGTCGCTGCTAGACGTATTGCCTGGGGTAAATTCATTAATGCAGGACAAACTTGTGTTGCACCAGATCATCTTATCATCCATGAGTCCATTAAGGATGCCTTTATTGAGCGTCTAATCGATGAAATAAATGAGCGCTATGAAGATGCAGAAAGTCGTGATGATTATCCAAAAATCATTAATAATAAGCACTTTGAAAGATTAACAGCCTTATTAGATGACCCTAAACTTATTGGGGGTAGGGTCAATGTAAAAGAGAGAAAAATTGCACCCGCTATCTTGCCTGATAGCCATTTAAATGATGATGTAATGGCAGAAGAAATTTTCGGCCCTATTTTACCGATCCTAACCTACGATAATATCGACGATTTAATCGTTCAACAACAAGCACTGCCTAATCCACTGGCAACATATATCTTTACTGAAGATAACAACACAGCAAACCTGCTGTTACAGAAATTATCTTTTGGTGGCGGTTGTGTAAATGATACACTGATGCATTTAGCCAGTCATTCTTTACCATTTGGTGGCGTCGGTGCGAGTGGTATGGGTGCCTATCACGGCAAAGCGTCATTTGATACGTTTTCACACTTTAAGAGTGTTGTCAAAAATACCACAGCAGTGGATTTCCCTGTACGATATGCACCATTTGATCAAGCAAAATCCAAGCTATTCAAACGTTTATTAGGATAAAATAGACATATCAACCTATAAGGAGTGTATGACTTTATGAGTATATTAGTTATCGGCGCCAACGGCGGTGTAGGTAAACACCTAGTTAAGCAGTTACAAGGTAAGGGCAAGACATTCACTGCAGGGGTTAGAAAAGAAGAACAAAGAGATGCCTTAAAAGATAGTGGTGTGGAATCCTTACTTATTGATGTAGACCAAGATACCATTGAAGAATTAACAGATAAGGTTTCAGGCTTTGAACAAGTCGTATTCTCTGTAGGATCAGGGGGTAGCACTGGAGCAGATAAGACAATCTCTGTCGACTTAGATGGTGCAGTTAAAACAATAGAAGCAAGCAAAAATTCAAATGTTGATCACTTCGTTATGGTATCAACTTTCGATTCAAGAAGAGAAGCATTCGATACACCAGATGCTCAGAAAATTAAACCTTATACAATTGCTAAACACCATGCAGACGAACACTTAAAACGTTCAGGATTAACACATTCAATCGTTCACCCAGGTATTCTGACTGATAACCCAGGTACAGGTAAGGTCGAGCTAGGACTCTACTTTGACGAGATCAAAGAGGTTCCACGAGAAGATATCGCAAGCGTAATATTTGAGCTTGTAGACAATGCTGACAATCGTGGTAAAGAACTTCAAATTGTTACTGGTGACCAAGATATTTCAACAGCAGTGGCTAAATTTTAATAAGAAAAAACGGGGAGAAAATCTTAGAATTTTCTCCCCGCTTTTTTAACTTTAGGACCAGCCAATTGCTTGGGCAACGATCAATGCACTTAATGATATCCCCATAAGAATTAAGAATAACGGCAGGAAGAATTTTATCCATTTATGCCATTCAACGCCTGCGATAACAAGTGCAGCCATGAAGTATCCACTTGTTGGATATAAAATATGTGCAAAGCCATCACCTAGTTGGAAAGCGAGTACAGCTGTTTGTCTTGTCACACCGAGCATATCCGATAATGGAGCCATAATTGGCATTGTTACCAATGCTTGACCAGATCCTGATGGAATGATGAAATTAATCAGTAACTGAACGAAGTACATACCTGCAGCTGCAAGAACTGGCGGTAAGTCTCCTACAACTGTTCCAAGTCCATTTACAATCGTATCCATCACTCGACCATCTTCTAATATTACTGCGATAGAGCGTGCTAAACCAATAATCACAGCACCCATTAATACGTCTCTAAAGCCTTTAGTGAAGGACTCACTAATATGTGTTAATGACATGCCTGAAACCATCCCGACTGTCACGCCCATCAGTATGAATAAACCGGCCATTTCTATCATAAACCAACCTTGAGTAATTACGCCCCATACTAAAATAATAAAGAATATGAGTACAGTGAACGCTCCAGCAATTTGTCTATTATTTGCCTTTAGTGGTTCCTGATCCGCAATTGATTTATATGATGCACGTTTCTCACTATCTTCTTCATAGACGATACTTGCCGTAGGGTTTTTTTGAACCTTTTTAGCATATCTCATAACAAATAGAATTGTTATAGTCAGTACGATCACAAACAGTATTAACCTAAAGCTTAGTCCAGAGAAGGTTGGTAATTCTGAAATGGTTTGTGCTAAACCGGTATTGACTGGATTCAATACCCCCACCGAATAACCAACAACCGTTCCACATAAGGCAATTGCTGCTGCAGTCATGGAGTCATAACCTAAGGCAATAATTAAAGGAATAATAACGGGTATGTAGACTAACGATAATTCTGCAGTTCCAATAAGTGTCGCTATTGTCGCAAATACTGTCATTAAAACAGGAATCACAAGAATACTCTTATTTGAAAACCTACGCGCGAGCTTATCAACCGCTATTTCAATAATCCCACTTTCTCTAAGCACCATGAACATTCCACCGATGATTAATGTGAAGAAGACAACTTCACCTGCATCGATTAGGCCTCGTGGTATAGCTGTCATAAACTGAACGAGGTCTGTCGGTTCAGACTCTGTGAATTGGAATGATTCAGGATCTACTGCTGTTCTCCCTTCCTCTATTTCGACTCGGTCAAATTCACCAGCTGGTATAAGATATGTAGATGCAGCTGCAACTAGACCAAATAGGAATAAAATCACGTAAATATGAGGCATCTTAAATTTTCTTTCCTTATTGTTATCCGTCATAAATTTCTCCCTTCAAACTGTTTATTACAGTTTACCTTATAATATCAACAGCGACTAAAGTAATAATATAAGAAAAAAGAGATATTTATGTTTTCATAAATATCTCTTACCCTATTAACCTTTAGTTATTTGACCATCTTTCATCTCAATTCTACGATCTGCATATTCCAACATATCCATGTCATGTGTCACCATTAACACTGTGATACCTAAATCTTGTGATAATCTTTTAATCAGTGCCATAACTTCTTCAGAACGTTTAGAGTCTAGGCTTGCTGTCGGTTCATCTGCAAACAATAACTCTGGATCATGAATGATTGCTCTCGCAATTGCTGCTCGTTGTCTCTCACCACCTGATAAATTTTCAGGATAACTATTCTTATGCTTGTACATATCCACAGCTTGAAGTATCTTATTAATTTTATTATTTTTGTCTTCTTTAGAAAGTTTGACATTTGCCGTATCAAGCATGAGCGCCAATTGTTCCCCAACAGTTAGGAATGGTACGAGATGCGCATGTTGAAAGACAAAACCAAATTTTTCTGCTCGAAGTTTTCGTATTGACCCATCATTCTTTTCAGATATTTTTTTACCTTTAAATGAAATACTACCGTTCGTTTTGTTTTGTAAACAAGCTGCAATGGTTAAAAGTGTACTTTTCCCCGAACCTGAAGGACCTGTAAGGGCCGTTAATTCACCTTCATTTAAAGTTAAGTCCACATCGTTTAATATTTTTTCTTCCCTATTTCCATTTTTAACTGCCTTATCGATATTTGTGAGTTCAAATAATACCATCTTACATACCTCCTTGATTAATTGCCTGCATTGGTTCTGCTTTTCTAATCTGAAGTCCTGAAATCGTAGCACCGACAAAACCAATTACGATAAAGGCCACAACTGCAAAGATAATCGTCTCAGTCGGTAAGAAGAACGGCATACCTTCTGGTGCAACAGCGTTTATGATTAAGCTAATCGCAATAGCTGGAATTAAGCTGATTACAGTAATGAATAGCATTTGAGCCCACATCATTACAAATAGTGAAGATTGCTTAACTCCAATCGCTTTTAATATGCCAAAGGTACTCATTTTTTGGACATTAATCATATAGAAAAATATCGCAAATAATAAGGCACTGATCACATATAGAAATACGATAATCATGTTGAGTGACATCTGTTCTGCGCTGTAACTTGGGATTGTGTTTAAGAAGTCACTGTTACTATAATTAGTCAGACCTTCTACATCCGCTTCACCTTCGGTAAAACCGACTTGAAATGCATCGGTTCTATACATTTCTTGGAAGTCCGCTTTATTAATAAATCCAGCTTCTGTGTGACTAAATTTCTGTCCATCTACAAAACCTGTGATAGTTAAATCATCTTCAATTAGACCATTGGTTACTTTGTCTCCGACACTAAAGCCTTCATCTTCTAGTGAGCGATCTAAAATAATCTCACCTTCATCCACATTAGGAAAATAATCCCCACCATCTGATGTTACAAAAGCCGTGCTAAATTTCTTGTCATCTGCATTATTGATTTCTCCCATTTGAATGGAAAAGAGTGTGTAATTTTCATCTGTTGCTGCTAGTGCTTCTTCCTGTTCATTCTCAATTGCTGAAAAGCTATAATTATCCTCAGCATCTTCACTCATGTAAAACGTACCATCTGGCATATGTTTAATTAGAGATGCATTATCATCGGATAAGCCATTTGCCAATCCGGAGATGCTCATTGTTAATATGCTAATCAAAAATACGATAAACCCTAGTATCAAATAACGTAATTTAAACTTTTTCATTTCTTTCCATGCCATCTTCATGAAAAAGACCTCCTGTGTTCTTGTTAATTCACACTTTACTTAAGTTATGTGAACTCAATATGAACAAGGAGGTTTTTCTTATTTTTCTGTTATAGGTAAACGGACAGTAAAGGTTGTACCTTCTTTTTTACTTCTTACATTGATAGAGCCATCATGCATTTCGATAATTTTTTGACGATAGATAATCCCAATCCTGAGCCACCGACCTTATTTGTTCTAGCATTATCCGCTCTATAAAAACGGTCGAATATTTTATCGATATGAACATTATCTATACCTTTACCGGTATCACTTATCGACACGATTACATGTGAACCATAGTCAGCCATTTCAATATCAATACTGCCTGCATCCTCATTGTATTTTACAGCATTAGATAAGAGGTTATCCCACACTGTATTCAGCAATGACTTGTCAGCTCTTATATCTATATCGATTAACTTATGAGATATCATTAGCTCTCGTTCATTAATCTGCCATTCGTAAACTTTAATCGCTCTTTCAAGCTGTTGCTTGAGATTATAATTTTCCCTTCTCATCAGGTAATCTTCATGGTCGATGGAAGACAAGACTAAAAGTTGTTTAGTCATCGTAGATAAACGATCAATTTCAAAATCTATTGTTTCTGCATAATCTTCACGTACATCAGTCGACAATGGTTTCTTCAATAACTGATTATAGCCCTTTATATTCGAGAGTGGCGACTGGATATCATGAGAAATATTTGAGATGAAATCTCTTTGAATTTTATCATTATAGCCTAGTTGTAAGGTCATGTTTCTAAAGTTCGTAGCCAAATCTCCAATCTCATCTTTCCTTGATATATCAAGGTTATCTAGAGAGTAATCACCTGAGGCAAGTCGTTTGGTTGCCTTGCTCAATTTAGTTACAGGCTTAATGAGATAATGGGCACTAATCAGCACTAAAATAATACTTAATATAATAGTAATTAAGAATAAGACACCGAACAAGACGTGCATTTCATTGAATAATAATTCAATATCCGTACGCATGAACAGCGCATAAGATTGACCATCAATTGTTACTGGTACGCCTACTGTATTCTTAAGCTCATCTGCAAAGAATCCCGTAACGAATAATTCAGCATCAAAATTCGCCATACCATGATATATTTCTCCAGAATGTACTTCTTTGATTGCCTCATCCTGAAGGTTGATGTCTCCAAACTGTGTACCAAAGAACTGATCTCGGCCATTCGCATCCACTAAGTAAATTTGGTGTCCAGTTTTTGCAACAGTATCCAAGTATTCTTCTACTTTAATGTCAGGATTGTTTTCGATAAACTGAGCAACTTCTAGTGCAATGTTCGTATGCTTGGTGTCATTCTCTTCTTTTAAGTTTATCTGGTAGATAAAATTTGAAATGAAAAAGGCGAAAAAGAAACTGAACAGCATTATAGCAAGTGTTGTAATTAAAAATTTTACGTATAATGATTTCATATTTTTCGCTCCAGAAAATATCCTCTGCCACGCATTGTCTTAATTTCAAATTCATCAACTGCTGATTTAAAACGCGATCTCAGACGCTTTATATGTACATCAACTGTACGGTCATCTCCCTCATAGTCTAGTCCCCATATACGTTCAATTAGAGCATCTCTAGTAAAGACCTGCCCTGGATACTGAGCTAATAATTGCAATAACTCAAATTCTTTTAGAGGTAGCATGTACACCTTACCTTCAATTTCCACTGAATAATTGTTCGAATTAATCAAAACTTTTCCCAATTTTAAGGTAGTATTAGAAATCTCATCACTATATCTTCTTAATAAAGCTTCAATTCTAAACAATAGTTCCCGAGGTTCGAAAGGTTTAACTAAATAGTCATCTGTCCCTATTTTAAATGCTTCTGCCTTGTCATCGATATGTCCCTTAGCAGTCAGCATGATAATCGGTATATCAAAGTCTCTTTTTAGAATTTCCGTTAAAGCTAAACCATCCATATACGGCATCATAATATCTACTACAGCAAGGTCACAGGCTTCTTTCTTTAACTTTTCTAAAGCGTTTCTACCATCACTCGCCCCGACAGTTAGAAAGCCAGCCTCCTCTAGGTTTAAAGTGACAAATTTGACAATGTTAGGATCATCATCAACGACCAAGATTTTATTCATACTGAACCCCCAATCGTCTACTTTTATATTATTGTACCATTAAGTTGTCATATCTTTCCTTCTCGGTACATATACAAAATTTGATTTTCCATCCATAATATATGAGTGAGATGACAGGAGGGAAAGCCTTGAATAAGAAATCATATCCTCTTATTTGGAGATGGCATTTATTTGCCGGCATCATTATAGCACCATTTTTAATATTCCTTGCAGCAACTGGTGCGCTATATTTGTTTAAAGATAATATTGAGAACTACATATACCAAGATTATTATTATGTAGAAGCTGATGAAGATGGAGAACGATTACCTCCATCTGATCTTGCCTTTACTGCTGAAGGTTATGCAGGGGGTGGGGACGTCACGCGTTACCGACCTGGTGAAGATGAAAACCGATCAGTAGAGGTCGGTGTCACTCAAACTGATGGTACCGCGGTCACTGTCTTCGTCAATCCATATAATAGACAGGTCCTCGGAATGATTGAGGATGCGAATCGCCCAATGGATATCTTAGAGGCCTTACATGGTGAGCTGAGCGCAGGGACAATTGGAGATAGAATCGTAGAACTCGTTGCTTGTTGGACGATTATTATGATTATCTCTGGTTTATTCTTATGGTTCCCTAGAACTAAGGAAAAAATCAAGGGCGTATTCACAATTCGTTTTAATAAGCAGGGGCATATTCGTTTACGTGATTTTCATGCAGTTCCTGCTGCATGGCTTTCTATTGGACTGCTATTTTTCTTATTCTCCGGACTCTTGTGGACCGGTTTTTGGGGGAATGGTGTCCAACAAATCGTCACAGCTTCAGGCTCAGGCTATCCACCATCCATTTGGACAGGTCCAGCGCCTGAATCTGATACTGTTACAGAAGATATTGCTGAAGTATCCTGGGCAGCTGAAAAGATGCCTGTGCAAAATTCAGACCAGGAATCTGGCTTTAGACAACTCTCTTTAGATCAAATCATTGAAACAGCTGATAGTACAGGTGTAGATCCTAGCTACGATATATTCTACCCCGCTTCAGAAGAAGGGGTCTTTACCTTATCGGTCTTTCCTGACCAAGCAAGAGATGAAGCAACAATTCATATCGACCAATACACAGGTGATGTCATTGCTGACTATCGTTACGATAACTACGGACCGTTAGGAAAGATAATGGCAACGATGATTACGGTACACAAAGGTCATGAATTTGGCATTGTAAACCAAGTGCTTGGTCTCGTCATCTGTTTGGGTCTAATAGCCATGGTTATTACTGGCGTTTACATGTGGTGGAAGAGAAAACCTAAAAATAAAAGTGGGGCACCTAAATCTGCAAGTGTCGTTGAATACAAGGGAATCTTCTTCACCTTAATCGCACTCGGTATTATCTTCCCCTTAGTTGGTCTATCGTTAATTGTTATCTTTATTGTCGATCGTCTGATTCTTAGACGAAATGAAAAAATTCGTTCTTGGTTGAACTATTAAGGAGAGGCTTATGGCTAAATATATTTTTTTAATATTCTCTGTCCTATTCTTAAGTGGTTGTTCCATAGTCGATCAGAGTACACACGATAAGTACAACAATCTAGATAATTCCGATATCGTTATCGATACGTCAGAAATTACCGAATCAGAGACAGAAGGACGCGTAAATATTCACATCTTAGAGAACGGTCAACCAGTTGAAGATGCTGATATCACCCTCTTCAGTCGACTAGCTAAAGAGGCAGAAGTATGGAATGAAGAATATGAAGTCAAAAAAGTAGACGATCATTATACAGCTGATGTTGAAATTCCAACGGATGGTCTTTACCTTCTTACCCTAAATGTCAAAACGGATCACTTAGATGCATCACCAATTAAATTTTTTACGGTTGGTGAGCTCGATATGTTTGAAGAAGTATTTTTACAGGACTACCAAAATGATGATAGTGCCGGTGGACACAGTCACCACTAAAATATTAAATGACACAAAAAAAAGGTGAGCATATCAAAGATACGCTCACCTTTTTATTTGTAATTTAGACTGGTGTACTCAATCTAGGAACAAATAGCTCATAGTGAATATGTTCTGAATCTACACCTGCTTTTTCTAATTCCTTAACAATAGATTGAATGAAAGTTACACCACCACATACATACACTTCTTGATTCTCTTTTAAATATTGCTCAAGGTTTTCTTTAAACAGGTAACCATCTTTATCGCGTAGATGATTGTAAAGTTCTACGTTATTTTTAGTAGCAATATTTGCTAATTCAACTTCGAATGCAATGTTGTCACTATTGTCTGATACTTGTAAGAATTGAACATCATTCGTCTTTTCTGCTGCTTGACGGAACATAGGGAATAACGGTGTTACGCCGATACCTGAACCAATAAACAACTGCGGCGCATCTTCGTTTTCAACTCCAAATACACCAACTGGTGCAGAGATATTAATTGTATCGCCTGCTTTAATTTGTTCATGTAAGAAAGTCGATACTTCCCCGCGAATACCATCAAGTTCTTCTTTTCTTACTGCAAATGTCAGTCTACCATCTTGTACATCTACAATTGAATAATGACGTTTCGCTCTATAAGGTAGTTCTGGGACTTTTACATCAACAGTGATGTACTGTCCTGCTTGATATGGAATATCATTGATTGCTTCAGATTTTACTGTAAATGATTTAATAATGTCAGTTTCATCTCGAACAGCTAATACTTCAAATGGTTTAAAGCCTTCCCAAGCCATATTAGCGTATATTTCTTTTTCTATACCGATAAAGGCATCTGCAATCTCACCGTAGGCTTTGCCCCATGTTTGAATTACTGGATCATCCATATCTAAGCCAGTGACTTCGGATATTGCTGCCAATAAGTTTTCGCCAACGATTGGGTAGTGTTCCGGGAAAACTTGAAGTCCACAATGCTTATGGGCGATTGGCATAACAACAGGTACAATCGGTGTTAAATCTTCAATATGTTGTGCTGCAGCAACTACAGATGCTGCTAGTGCAGTCGACTGCAAACCTTGTTTCTGGTTAGGTTGATTAAACATATCTCTAAGTTCAGGGTGGTTTTCGAACATTCTTTTATAGAATTTAGTTGTAATTTCTACACCCTTATCTTGTAATAATGGCACTGTGCTATGAATCGTTTGAATTTCTTCTTGATTTAACATAATGACACTCCTTGTATGATTAACTTACTACCATTATGTTTTACTTTTTCAATAATTTCAACGCTCCTCAACAACTATTGTTAATTTATTCACATAAATATGGAAATTTATTGACAATTATTTGTTTACATTGAAAAAAGACGTGAATAGGCGTATTATTCACGTCTTAGATAATTAAGTGATTGTCACTTCTTTTTTACTAAATAATTGCCCCTTTTGAACCTCAGTCGCATGCTGTTCTTGCACACACAAGAGCGCAATAAAAGCAATGACACTTGGAACTGCGAATCCTAAGAATGTTAGTTGAGGTGGTAGGGTTGTCATCAGTACCATGCCAATTAATAATGGACCTGTAATAGAACCAATTCTCCCCATACCAACAGCAATACTAAGTCCAGATCCTCTAATATCTGCAGGGTAAAACATTGTGATATAAGGGTTGATTAGGTTCTGTGAACCAGCTGTACAAGCACCGACTGCTGCAATCAGTACAAACAAGATCAAAGTCTGTTCCGTAATACTTAGTAGCACAAAGGCGATTGCGCCGGTTCCAAGTAAGGTCAACAGTACATTCTTATGTCCAATTTTATCGACTAAAGCACCACCTAGTAATGAGCCCATCATCTGGCCAGTAGCAAGTGTAATCGTAAAGATCATCGCTGAAGACACACCGTAACCCGACTCCTGCATAATATTAGGTAACCAAGTACCTAAGCCAGCAATCATCATTAAACAGCTGATGACAGCGACCCAGAATAGGATTGTAGAAAGTGCTCTACCATTATTGAAAAGCTTCTTAACAGGAATACCTTTTGATTCTACTGAATGATTTTCAATGTAATAGTCATCATTACTTGTATAAGTGTTACTCGCCGTTGCTCTATTTAATATGTCAGCAATGTGAGCCTTATTGCCTCGGCGCACATGATAAGACAGAGATTCAGGGAATTGTTTTAATAAGATTGGCGTCACAACGACTGTCAGTAAACTCACCCAGAACAAGACTCTCCAACTTATAAATTCTAAAACATAGATACCTAACAAAGAGGCACCGATTGTCCCAGTTGAATAGCCGCAATACATCAAGGCAACAATCATCGCTCTATTTTTAGCCGGTGAATACTCAGTCATTAATGAAATCACTGCAGGCATTAAGCCACCCATACCAATTGAAGCAATAAATCTAAAGACGACAAAGTAGGTCTCGTTTGGTGCAAAACCAGCTAAGAAGTTAAAGACGCCTATGATAATCAGACAAGCTGCTAAAATTCGTTTCTTACCAACTAAATCCGTCATCATACCAAGGATAAAAGTTCCTGCCATCATACCGATCATGGCGTAGCTGCCGACGGCACCAGCTGTTGCCGTCGTAATGTCAAAATCATTCATCATCTGTGGTAAACCAATGCCATAAATTGCAATATCAAAACCATCTAAGGCAATCGCAGTAAAACACCACAAGAAAACCATTAAATGAAATCTGTTAAATTTACTTTTCCCAATTACCTGTTCTGGGTAGACTTTCGCCATTCACATCGTCCTTTCTTAGTTCCAAACCTCTTTAGTAATATCAACAACAGACTGTAATTTCTTCCATTGCTCATCTTCTGCAAGCACATTACCTTCTTCAGTTGAAGCAAAGCCACATTGAGGACTTAAGGCTAATTGCTCTAGTGGTAGATATTCACTCGCTTCTTTAATACGTGCCTTCACCTCATCTGGATTTTCTAACTCGCCTGTCTTAGACGTAACTAATCCAAGTACAATCGTAAGATCTTTTCTCTTCACATGTCTAAGCGGTTCAAAACTACCGGCACGGTCACTATCGTACTCTAAGAAGAAAGCATCGATATTTAAATCCCCAAAGAGTCTTTCTGCAACTGGTTCATAACCACCAGATGAAATCCACGTTGAACGGAAGTTCCCTCGACAGATATGCATCGTGACATATAGATCTTCTGGACGATCTTTAAGTGCTGTATTTAATACTTCAATATATTTATCTTGTAAGTATTCAGGGTCCTTACCACTATCAATTAGCTTCTGGACTTGTTCTTTTGAACTAAAGTAACCCCATGACGTGTCATCCAATTGTAAGTAACGGCAACCCGCATCGTAAAAATCTTTAATCACTTCACCATAGACTTTAGCGATGTCCTTAAAGTATTCTTCCTCATCCGGGTAAACATCTTTGTCAACGTCACCTCTAAAGTGCAACATGCTTGGACTTGGGATCGCATATTTTGCAGTCGCATCTCCAGCTTGTTCTTGAAGGTATTTAAAGAATTCAATCTCCCTATGTGGCTGGTAGAATAATTTCTCTACCACTTTTATAGAACGTGATTTAGTTTGGACACCCTGAAAGGCAATACCATCACCAGTATCTGACCCTTCTACTCCACCTAAACCTTCTAGAAAATCAAAGTGCCACCAGGCACGGCGAAATTCACCATCTGTAACGGCTTTTAAGCCGACATCCTTTTGTTTTTGTACTACCTCAGCAATTGCTTTATCTTCTACTACTCTTAATTCTTCTAAAGTAATTTCTCCATTTGCAAATTGACTTCTTGCTTCTTTTAATTCAAGTGGTCGAAGTAAACTCCCCACATGATCAGCCTTATATGTAAACTGTGCCATTCTTATGCATCTCCATCTCTATTTATGATTGTTTAAATACTATCATGGTTGTATGATATAGACTAACTCATTAATTTCATGACCCGTTATAACTTTTATCTATATTCAAAGGAGATACTATGACTATCCAACAACTTAAATATCTAATCGCTGTCGTAAAAGCAGGTTCATTGAACGAAGCCGCCAAGCAACTGTACATTTCGCAGCCGACCTTATCTAAATCTATAAAAGAGCTGGAGAAGGAAATGGGTCTCACAATTTTAAAACGCACTTCAACAGGAATTACACTGAGCTCAGATGGTGCTGAGTTCCTCAGCTATGCCAGACAAGTGGTTGAACAGGTCGATCTTTTAGAAAACAAATATTTAAATACGCCTCACCAAGAACAACTACTCAGTGTGTCGACTCAGCATTATTCTTTTTCTGTTGATGCAATGGTAAAAACAATAGAGCATCACGGGGGAGATAAGTACCAGTTCTCTCTAAGAGAAACGAGAACTTACGAAATCATCGATGACGTCAAAGACTTAAAGAGTGAGATTGGTGTCATGTATATGAATAAATTTAACGAAAAAATTCTTACTCAACTCTTAAAAGAAAATCACTTAACTTTTGAGGTCTTATTCACTACAAAACCTCACGTTTTTATAAGTAGAAATAACCCGTTAGCAGCAAAGGATAAGGTTACCTTAGAGGACTTACAAGCTTATCCCCGTCTATCATTTGATCAAGGTGACCATAACTCCTTTTACTTTTCCGAGGAAATACTCAGTACACTTGATAGCCCTAAAAATATTCTAGTCAGTGATAGAGCGACAATTTTTAATTGTATGATTGGTCTAAATGGTTATACTATCTCGAGCGGCATACTCAGTGAAGAGTTAAACGGTACAGATATTATCCCAGTGCCACTTGATGTTGATGATGAAATCACTATTGGTACAGTAACCAACAACAAAGCAGTTTTAAGTCGTATTGCAAAGCATTACTTAGAAGAACTTCATGCTGCTATCGACAACTATGATATACATTAATGGATAGTTAATAAATTTAAGGGTATATAGAAGTAACAATTAAAGTTGGGGGAATAAAAATGGAAATTAAACACGAGAACAATCAGTTCTATTTTGGTGATGCTTCAAATCCTGACGGTTACTTATCCTATACCGTAGATGGTAATGTGTATACGATAGACAGCGTAGTCGTCGATGAGTCACTCCGTGGCCAAGGCTTAGGAGATGTGTTATTGGACCACGCTGCAGATTATGCCAGAGACAACAATCTGAAACTCATTGGTAAATGTCCGTTCGTCGCAAAACGCTTTAATCAACATCCAGACAAATATGAAGATGTCATTAGCAAGTAAAAAACTCAGCACCGATTAAGGTGCTGAGTTTTCTGTCTCAAGATTTGGTTCTGGATGCACGTATAAAGACATGATGCCCTTAGCATGCATGTGATTTTCAACCTTGTCACAAATATGATGTGCTTCAGTCACTGTAATATCAGGGTCTACAATAATTGTGACATCTAAAAAGATACTGCTACCATGGTAACGGCCTTTGATAGACTTCACTTCTCTAACCCCAGTAACTTCTAAAATATCTTCTTTATGTTCCATTAAATCCGTTTCTTTATAGCCATCACTCAAAGCAAAAATAGAATCTCTAAAGATAGTATAACCTGTATACATAATCATTAGTCCGAGTATGGATGCAATAATGACGTCAGCGATAGGTAGACCCACTTGGGTTAAGACAAGTCCTATAGCAGTACCGATACTGATCATGCCATCAGACAGATTATCCATGGCTGCTGACCTCAATGAAACACTTTTTGCTTTTTTAGCCAAGCGATTATTAATAAAGAACACAACCATCATAATCAAACCAGATATGATACTTACAATGATTACTACTGGATGTGGTGGCTCTGATGCCGGTTGAAAGATTGCTGGTATGTTTTCGATTAATACCTGTAAGCCCACAAACATAATAATAAATGAAACAACTAAAGCCGCAATATTCTCTGATTTCAAGTGACCATAAGGATGGTTATCATCTGGGGGTTTTATCGAAACCTTTAAGCCAACCAGTACTGCAATAGAAGCTAATATATCTGTT
This sequence comes from Jeotgalicoccus sp. S0W5, assembly GCF_011634875.1. Lineage (NCBI taxonomy): Bacteria > Bacillati > Bacillota > Bacilli > Caryophanales > Staphylococcaceae > Jeotgalicoccus > Jeotgalicoccus sp. S0W5. Next base: position 57,143 of record NZ_SIRQ01000002.1, read on the forward strand.
AAGTTATTTAAACCATCGGCACGAACTGCTGCAGAATCATAAATTGTACCGAAATAAAATTTCACTAAAGCAAGAATGATATAAACGCCGATGCTTAAATATGCACCATTTTGAGCCACTTTAAGATTATTTAAATCCCCCAATATAATCGCTCCTAATCTTTAATAGAAACTCATTATGCACTGATTCAATCAAAAGTTCAATGGCTATGGTGGACTTTATATTAGTTGAAATTTATTTTTAGAACGCCCTAAACTAAAGCTTAGACTATTTCTTTTTTATTCATTGTATTTACCAAACACGTAGCTGATATAGCAACCTAATATAAATACTACTATAGACACTATCCACATCATTATATTTGTCGGTAGCCCAGGGTAAATTGCAAAAAGCGAGCCAAATAACAGCCCCACGATTCCAGCATACGTTAGATAAGTAAAACGTCTAAGTAAATATGCGATGAGCCGGCTACCTAGTAGTATTCCTACAATAATACCAACCCCTGTAGACAATAAGACAGGAAGAACATAGAAATTAAATGAAGTAAATTCATCTATAGCAAATATAATAATCGGATATACACCGATGATTAATAATACTAAGGATCCTGAGATACCTGGTAATAGCATAATTGCAGCAGCTAAAACACCTGAAAAGAAGTATTTAATTAGATTCACTGCATCCGTTGGTATTGAAGACAGATCTGATGCAGAAGTATTAGCTAAAGACATAAAGAAAAGTACTGCTATTCCAATAATTATTAATATATAGTGCGGTATTTTAAATTCTACTTTTGCATTAGATATTCTAAGTAACATCGGAATGACTCCTAACACCATTCCCATGAAAAACCAATGTGTCGGTATGGTATGGCTCTGTAATAAATAATTCAAAAGAGATGACACTGATAAAATTGCAAGAGCCATACCGATTACTATCGGTAAAAGAAAACCAATCGAATTTTTATAAAATTTAGAAACTAACCGACTGAGTGCACCTAAAAATTGATCATAAATACCAAGTAATAGTGCCATTGTACCGCTACTCACACCTGGTACAAGTTCAACTATACCCATCAAGAATCCTTTTGGAAGGTTCGACCACTTAAACATATTATCAATTCCATTCATAATTTTTCACTCTCAATATTTTAGCACATCAGCCATAAATTAAGGACTATTTACTTAGTAAATGGAGTAACGGTGAGCATTATTTTGTAATGATAGGTGATATAATAATATTTTTTTATAGTCTAGTGTATCTTTGTCACAAAATTGTATATTCTCAATAGACCTTGAAAACACAATTTTAATTGACATATTGCTCATTATGTCATAAGATTTCAAAGTGATAATGATTCTCAATGAGAAATGGAAATGAGGCATAACCATGTCAGATGCATTAGAAGTGCAAAATATACAAGTCGGGTACCAGAACCGTTCAGTCATCGAAGATTTTAGTGTGACTATACCTAAAAATAAGATAACGACAATAATTGGTCCAAATGGTTGTGGAAAATCTACTTTAATTAAAACTGTCTCCAGAATTCTAAAGGCCGAAAGTGGGGCGATTTTTTTAGATGGGAAAGCGATTAACACCTTGGATACGAGAGAAATCGCCAAGAAAATGGCAATATTGCCGCAAACAGCTGAATCACCAGGTGGTTTGTCGGTATTTGAATTAGTTTCTTATGGTCGTTTCCCTTATAGAAAAGCGATGGGTTCGCTGAGTAAAGAAGATTATGAACATATTCATTGGGCAATAGATGTTACAGGCTTAAATGAATTTAAGGACCGCCAAATTAGTGATATGTCGGGTGGTCAAAGGCAACGTGCATGGATTGCAATGTCACTTGCACAAGGTACTGATACTTTAGTACTTGATGAACCAACTACATATTTAGATCTTGCACATCAACTAGAAATACTACTCCTATTAAAGCGATTGAACGAAGAAGAAAACCGTACAATTGTTATGGTCTTACACGATTTAAACCTTGCATCACGTTTTTCCGACTATATGATTGCAATGAAAGATGGTGACCTAATCACTAAAGGCACACCGGAAGAAGTAATGACGAAGGGGCATTTAAGAACACTCTTTAATATAGAAGCAGAGTTTCAATCATGCCCTTACAGTGGGCACCCAGTCTTCACTTCTTACCATATAAGTAAACAGGAAGACAGCCATGGCTAAAAATGCAACTATAGAAAGTAAGGCTCAGGTCAAGGCTGTTAAGAAGACTGCAAAACCAATTCGTGGCACAATCATTATTATCTCGGGACTCGTTTTTTTATGCTTTAGTTTTATCTTGTCTATATCTTTAGGCGCTGCTGATATAAATCTTTCGACGATATATAATGCTTTTTTTAATTTTGATACTGGTGTTACACAGCATCAAATCATTCGTGAGCTACGTTTCCCTAGAATTATTGGAGCTGCCTTAGTCGGTGCAGCATTTAGTGTTGCAGGTGCTCTAATGCAAGGAATGACAAGAAACCCATTAGCAGACTCTGGTTTACTCGGCTTGAATGCTGGTGCTGTAATGATGCTTGCAATCAGCTTCAGTTTCTTCCCTGGTATGCCATATGTATATACAGTATTATTATCATTTTTCGGTGCAGCTCTCGGTGCCTCTATTGTATATGGTGTCGGGTCACTAAGTAAAAATGGTTTAACACCAATCAGACTCGTCTTAGCTGGGGCAGCTGTAACGGCATTATTAACTGCTCTAAGTGAAGGAATCGCGCTCTACTTTAATGTTGGTCAAGACATGGCCTTTTGGTATGCCGGCGGTGTTTCTAGCACGAAATGGGAACATCTTATAGTTATAACGCCTATCGTTATCATTATGATATTCATTGCTATGCGTATATCACGGTCAATAACGATTCTAAGTTTAGGTGAAGAAGTTGCAGTGAGTCTTGGGGAGCGTACAGTTAGAACTAAGCTGATCAGTATCTTAGTTATTGTTGTCCTTGCAGGACTTGCGGTATCGGTAGTTGGTGCAGTGAGCTTTGTTGGACTGATTGTGCCACATCTAACACGTAAAATTGTTGGTTATGATTACCGCTGGATTATCCCAGTGAGTGCAGTGGTTGGAGCGGTCTTGGTTGTTGTTGCAGACCTATTAGCTCGTACATTAAATGCACCTTTCGAAATTCCAATTGGTGCCTTAATCTCACTAATCGGTGTACCTTTCTTCCTCTACTTAGCACGTAAAGGAGGTAAGGAATTATGATGTCACAAAAGACAGCTGGATTAATCAAGAGACAGAAAAAGGCTGTATTTGTCGGAATATCTTTAGTTGTGATACTCATTGTCTTGTTTGTAGTCAGCCTAAACACTGGTGTAATGAAAATAGACCCACTCACTGTTATCAAGACAGTATTTGGTCAAGGCGAAGCCACAGATGAACTATTGCTTTTTGAATTCAGATTACCACGTATTGTCATTGCTGTTCTAATTGGCATGGGACTAGCGATGTCAGGTGCAGTGCTCCAAGGTGTTGTTAAGAACCCACTAGCTGACCCTGGTATTATCGGGATTAATGCGGGTGCTGGTTTAGCTATAACGCTTTTTGTAACGTATTTCTCAACTGAAGTCGGTGGATCTGTCTTCTTAATGCCAATCGTCGCCTTCATAGGAGCAGGGTTAACTGCAGTGACGATCTACGCCTTCTCTTACAAAAAAGATGAGGGGATATCACCGATACGATTGATTCTAGTCGGGGTAGCAGTTGCAGCAGGTATTAGTGCTTTAATGATCGTTCTCACGTTAAAAATCGATCCTAAAACGTACGACTTTGTTGCCACCTGGCTTGCAGGTAGCATTTGGGGTTCAAGTTGGAACTTTGTTTTTGCACTCTTACCTTGGCTCATTGTTTTAATGCCATACGTTTACTTTAAAGCGAAAGTATTAGATGTAATGAACTTAGGTGACTCTACAGCTGTCAGTCTCGGTATGAACCTTGAAAAGGAACGTCGTACCTTGCTCGCTGCTGCAGTTGGCTTAGCAGCCGCTAGTGTTTCTGTTAGTGGGGGTATTGGTTTCGTAGGACTCATTGCACCACATATGACCCGCCGTATAGTTGGTGAGGCATATCGTTATGTTTTACCTATCAGCGCCCTGATTGGCGGAGTTCTAGTACTTGCCGCTGATACAATCGGCCGGGTGATCTTACAACCAGCTGAAATACCTACAGGTGTAGTGGTTGCCATAATTGGTGCCCCTTACTTCTTGTACTTATTAGCAAAACTCAATGATTAACGGTAATTCCATCCGGTAGCTTCACTGCTACCGGATTAAATAAAAAACATCAATTGATAATAATTATCAATTAGAAGGAGAGTATGTTATGAAGAGATTATTTAGTATGTTTTTTGCATTAACTTTTGTCCTTGTTTTAGCCGCTTGTTCCAGTCAAGGTGAAGAATCCGAAGACAATTCCTCAGCTGATAGTGAAGACTCATCTTCAGAAACAGTTACATATGAATCTGAATCCGGCCCAGTAGAAATCCCTAAGAATCCTAAACGTATTGCTGCCTTAACTTATGGACCGAATGTCCTTTCATTAGATGGTGACTTAGTAGGCGTTGACCAATGGTCAAAAGCAAATCCTTTATTCACTGAAGACCTTGCAGATGTTACACAAATTACTGAAGAAGATCCTGAAAGTGTCTTAGCAGTTGAACCAGATCTAATCATAGCTGGAACAAACATGCAAAACCTTGAAGAGTTAGAGAAAATTGCACCAACTGTTGTCTTTACTTGGGGAGAACTTGACTACTTAGAACAACAAATTGAAATTGGAAAAATTCTAGGTAAAGAAGATGAAGCACGTGAATGGGCAGAGGACTTTGAGAGTCGTGCATCTCAGATAGGTAAAGAAATCAAAGAAAAACACGGTGAAGATGTGACTGTCACAATGTTCGAGACAAATGGTACCAACTTCTATATCTTTGGTGAAGCATGGGGTAGAGGAACAGAAATTCTCTTCCAAGCGATGGATTTAAATATGCCTGAAAATGTTGAAGAAGCTGTATCTGAAGAAGGCTACCATGAGATCTCTCAAGAAGTTTTATCTGAATATGCCGGTGATTACATTGTTTTAAGTCGTGGTGAAGACACTGATATGTCATTTACTGAAGATGAAGTATGGCAGTCAATACCAGCTGTTAAGGAAGGTAGAGTCATTGAAATTGATACTGCAAAAACGAGTTATAGTGATCCAACCACTCTTGAATATCTTCTAGAAATCTACGCAGAAGAATTAAATAAATAAACAGAAGCCCCCTAATATAGGGGGCTTCTGTAGCTTCTAATCTATTTTTTAACAAACTCTGACTTCAAGCCAAGTTGACCGAATCCTGGAATTTTACAATCAATGTCATGTCCATCTTCTGGATCAACCAATTTTATACCTTTTACTTTTGTTCCTTGTTTGATTACATTTGATGCACCTTTAACTTTTAAATCTTTAATCACACTAACATTATCACCATTATTTAATATGTTACCATTGGCATCTTTGACCATTGAAGCTGCTGTAGCTTCCGCTTCAGACTCTTTTGTCCATTCATGGTTACACATTGGGCATACAAATAGGCTACCGTCTTCATAAGTGTATTCCGAGTTACAATTTGGGCAATTTGGTAAGGTATTCTCCATGGTCTTCCTCCATTATTTAATCACTAATTTTAAGATACCATAAATACATAAGTCCTTATCAAAAAGATATACAATTCATGTTACTATAAATAATGATACTGAAAAGATTGGGGATTTCTATGGCTAAACTTTACTATCGCTACGGTACGATGCAGAGTAATAAAAGTAATCAAATTATCACAACACATTATCAATACACTACACAAGGCAAACGTTGTCTTGCTTTCACTTCTCCAATTGATTCAAGAAGTGGGTATCATAAGATTAAATCGCGTGTTGGGCTCGAACTTGATGCCGAATACGTCACTGATGATATCTTTGAGAAAGTTAAAAAAGAACATGAAAAAGAAAAGGTCTTTGCTGTCTTAGTTGATGAAGCACAATTTTTATCGAAAAAAGATATACACAATCTCAGTGATATCCCAGACTTGTTAGATATTCCTGTTATTGCCTTCGGTTTAAAAACTGACTTTAGGAATGAGTTGTTCGAAGGAAGTAAAACTTTGCTCGAATTAGCAGATGCAATTGATGAGTTGAAGACAGTATGCCAGTATTGCAACAAGAAGGCCACATTGAACCTTCGAATGCAAAATGGGATTCCGACAAACATCGGTGAAACGATTCAAATTGGTGATGAGGAATATGTTCCAGTTTGTAGAAAATGCTACAAAGAACGTTTAGATTTAATATAAGAAATACAAAGCAACTGTGAATTCACAGTTGCTTTTTTCACATGAAACATTTATCTTTTTACCAGTTCAATATTAGGGAGGTATCTCAGATTAAGCACATCGCCATCATCAAATGATATTGTAAATTCTGAAGTCCCACCATATTGCTCTGAACCTATGATAATTTGCATCTTCTCATAGTCAACGACATTCGACACACTAAGGCTTCCATACTTGTCTGTATTCGGTACATTGATATCATAAACACCCTCTGGAATATCTTCACCAACAACCCATAAACCAGTAGTGAGTACATCAATATCTGATGTTTCATAAGGCTCGAGTTCTACTCCTGAGTCATGCTGTGTCTCAAGTGTATAACCTTCATCTAAAAAGACAACTAGACTATCAGGATACTGTCCCTCATGGTTATTAATACCAGATAAGGTCTCACCAGCAACTATTCTACCTTCTGCATTTTCGACAGAAATACTACTAGTTTCTTCATGCGGTATCACTTTATAGCGGCCAGGTTCAATATCAGAACCAACCGAATGCGTTCCTTTGTCTAAACTGACAGCAGCACCTTCATTCATAAGATGGCTGTAGTCAATATAATCTATATCTTCATTTGTAGATGTTGCAGTTTCTGATGAACTAGTGTCCTGAGTTGAATTGTCATCAGGTTCATCATTAGTCGTTTCTTCAGTTGCTTCACCTCCAGAAATCCAACTGTTAATCTCATCTGCTAACTGATCAAATGGATTACTACATGCGGATAGTATCAAGGTAGATAAAAACAATAGACTTATAAAGCGATACTTCATCATGTCACTTCCTCAATTCTGTAATTTTAATCTAAGTGTAAACTTACCATGATTGAATAACAACTTGATTTAATATAAGCATTTTTAATAAACTCTGCTATAATATGTTAATTACGTTAAAGAGGTCTCTCATGAATAAACATTTAAATATTATTGCTATTATTTCTCTAACTATATATTTAGTCATTTGCTTCAGCGTTCTAGTAAAATTGAATTGGACTGAAGCATTCGACCTAAGTTTAATCCATTTCATCCAAGGATTTGTAACAGCAGAACGCGCTGAAATCATCGTCTTACTCACTGATATTGGTGGTTCTTTTGCGATTATCCTTTTTTCAATTTTAACCGTTAGTCTTTTATTCCTATTTAAGATGTATACTGATGCACTTTGGTTTTCAAGCACTCTAGTTATCGGACCTGGTTTTCTTGTCAGTTTGATGAAGCGTCTTGTTGATAGAGAACGTCCTGATTTTCTCAGACTTGCATTTGAGTCTTCAGAGAGCTTTCCAAGCGGTCATTCTACTGCCTCTACAGTATTTTTTGGTCTTTTAGGTATCTTGCTCATTTATTTCGTCACACATACTTGGCAAAAGTATTTGATCGGCGTTATAACGATAGGCGTTATTTTATTTGTTATGACTTCAAGAATATTTCTTGGTGTCCATTTTCCAACAGACGTCCTTGCAGGTCTAACATTCGGTATCTTCATCATTACCTTATCTCTTAGTTTGTACTTCAAATATAGTCCAAAGTTAATTAACTATTTAGCACAACATTCTATAGAAGATAAAAGTCCATCTAGAAATTAATCTAGATGGACCTCATTTTATTCTGGGAAAGTAACATTTTCAATTCTAACAATACCAACTGGGTCTAATTCTACACCTTCAACAAGAGTTTCATTTACACCAACCCCAAGTTCTCCATAATAAAGCGGTGTAATTGGGAGATCCTCCATGAGAATTTCTTGCGCTGTATGATAGGCTTCAATACGGTCTTCATCTTCTGTTGATTCTTGTCCTGCTTCTAGATAGCTATCCAGTTCTGGATTCGAGTAATTCCATCTGTTACCAGAGCCGACAGAATCAGTGTGGAACATCGGATATAGACCGTAGTTAGGGTCACCAGTTACAGTAATCCACTGTAACATGAACATATCATGTGTACCTTGGTTTGCCATCTCTAAGAATGCGCCGTGTTCGTACTGTTCAATTGCAACCTCAATCCCTAGTTCTCCGAGAGACTCTTGAATGACTAAGGCAATGTCTCTGTTCTGTTCAGAATCAGATGTCCATATAACCGTTTCAAAACCGTCAGGTACACTCGACTCAGCCATATACTCTTTCGCTAAGTCTAAATCATAGGATACTTCTTCCATTTCCTCATTGTGTGCAAACACTGAAGGTGAAATATGATTTTTTGCATGGATCCCTCGCTCATTCAAAACACCGTTTATAATCTGTTCACGGTCAATCGCATGGGAAATTGCCTTTCTTACATTCTCATCATCAAACGGTTCTTTATCGTAGTTAAATGCAACATAAGTCATCGATAGACTATCTTGATCGATAATATTTGTTTCTTCATGCTCTCTTACACGGTCCATAGATTCTGTATCAACGTTATCCGTAATACCAATACCACCTGTTTCTAATTCTGCAAGACGTGCTGAGTTTTCAGGAATTACACGGTAAGTTACCGTATCAAATTCTCTTTCACCACCATGAAAATCCTCAAATTTCTCTAAAACAATTTCATTACCGGGATCTCGATTTTGTAGTTTTAAGTGCCCAGTACCATCTGGGTTTTCAGAAATTATGGCCCCTACGTGTTCACCGATTTCTTCAGAAACAGCTTCAAACTCTTCTCCACCTGCTTCACGTAACTCATAATATTCTTCTAAAGTCACATCCGATTCAGCTTGGTCTAAGGCATTTTGGTAATCTTCATCTATAACTTCCTTACTCAATATACCTGCTGTATTGTGGGCTAAGTGACTCGGTAGCGGAGTGAACGGATAATCTGTCGTAAAGATGACAGTATGATCATCAACAATTTCAATGTCGTTAATCATTTCAAACATGAACGCTACAGAGGACCCAACCGATGGATCCATCACTCTGTCTAGAGTCGCTTCAACGTCTTCAGCTGTAAAATCTGATCCATTGTGGAATGTGACCCCATCTTTTAGCTCCAATGTCCATTCGTTTCCATCTTGTTCAAATGAACTCGCCAAACCTTCTTCAAATTCCATATCAACATTTTGTTGAACCAAGGTATCAAAAATTTGTGTTCTAAGCTGTGCGGATGGTATGTCGTTCGACACATGTGGGTCTAGAGAAACTGCTTCATTGATCATCCCAATCACTAGGTCGTTTCCACCCTCACCACTTGATTCACCACTCGCTGCCTCATCAACATCACTATCATCCGTACAAGCTACCAATAGTAAAATCATGGTAAACAACATAAAAAACCATAACTTCTTTTGCATAAACATCCCCCTTATTAATGTACGCGCTTTCATAAAATTATACCTGTCGGAATTCGAAATTTCAATAAATTGAATGATTATTCTGTTAATTCTTAGCTGCAGCTTTTACCAAGGCAGCAAATATTTTCTGTGAATATTCATCTACTAAATAGGTCCCTTCAGGATGCCATTGCACCCCTATTAGAAAATCATATGACTTACTTTCAACTGCTTCTATAATTCCATCACTTGTCTTTGCAGTAATTTCAAAATGGTCTGGAATAGTTTTCACCGCCTGATGATGAAAACTATTTGTTTTCACTTTTGTCTGACCTAAAATACTATGTAGCTTCGTATTCTCCTTTATAGAAACTTTATGGGTCAAATAATTTTTGGGAACCTCTTGGTTATGTTTATATGTCCCTTCACCGACTTGTGAATATAAATCTTGATAGATAGTTCCACCTTGATGAATTGTTAGTACTTGAGCGCCTCTACAAATGCCAAGAATCGGGATATTGGCATCTAGTGCAAAATCTATTAGCTTCATTTCATAGGCGTCTCTACCAGGTTCAATCGCTCCCATTTTTTGATGAGGTGCTTCTCCAAAAAATTCAGGATCAACATCATCCCCTCCGGATAAAACTAATGCATCTAATGATTGAATTTGCGCTTTGATTAACGCATCGTTTTCCACCTTAGGTAAAATGATTGGCACTCCGCCTTCATTTGCTATAGCAATACTATACGATTCAGGTAATCTTAGCTGGTCTTCGCTAACAAAAGTTGTCACACCAATTACAGGTAAACTCATAAATATCCCCCTTAGATTTCTTATGTTAAATATTATCAGAGTTTTTAAATTTTTATAAGGAAAATAAAGACAGCTCATCTTGAGCTGTCTTTAAGCTTATCTATTTATCCATTGTTGACCAGCTTCTACCGCTTCACCCGGTAAACTGTGTCCATTGACCCAAATCGACGTTACATCGGCGTTATTATTCTTGAATATATCGATAACATGTTCACTCTCAGTCTCTGGTACAATAGAATCTCCCTTACCTAATGAAAGGAATACTTCTGCCTGACTAAAGTCAATTTTGGTTTCAATATTTTTAGGATATAACGGTGCAAATAACATTGCTTTTTTAAACTTATCTGGATGATTTAACATCATGTGAATCGCAATATTTGAGCCGTTAGAGAAGCCAACAAAAATGACATCATTTGTAGAAAATTCATATTCTGCTGCTTTTCCTTCGATAAAGTTCGCTAGGTCTTCAGAACGTTTCTCTAAATCATCCCAGTCATAATTACCCTCGCCCAGACGTCTAAAGTAACGGTTCATACCATTTTCTTTTACTTCACCACGTACACTAAGGACGTTGTAGTTCGGTTCCATTACTTGTGCTAAAGGTAGTAAGTCATTCTCAGTTCCACCTGTACCGTGTAGCAATACAAATACTGGGGCACCTTTTTGGTTCTCTTTATAAATATATTCCATTATATAGTCACTTCCTTATCTATTCTGGTCTTTTTATACTGAAAAATTCACCGATTTTTGCATAATCACTCCCGGCAAGTCGACCGACTGCACGAAGTGCTGATGAATCAATATAACCCGTGGTTCTATCGAAAATTTGTTCAGACAGTGAGTAATGTTGAACACTCAATAACAATAAGTCTGCTGTTGGTACATCGCCATCAAAGATGACAGTATGGTTATATAATTTTGTCTCAAATTTCACCTTAGCTTCTTTAATACCTGGTACATTGATTGTCTGTGAATCTTCAGTTGTAAAATCTGCATGATTCAATTCACTGTCATCAGGAGCATACGATCCTGATGTTAAATTCACCTGTTCTACATTGTCTTCATCAACAATATGCACGACAGCTTCACCGTTATTTAAGGTGTTTCTTGCTGTATCTTTCATTTCTCCGTTAACCCGTTGCACAGAAACTGATAAAATCGCAGGCTTATAAGAAACGATATTAAAATAACTAAAGGGGGCAAGGTTGATTATCTCATCTGCAGATTGACTTACAACGAGTGCAATCGGTCTCGGCCCAATAGCGCCAATCAGTATTTTGTTTTGTTCTTTTATCGAGAGGTCTGAAGCTTTGAAGTTATACATTACGATACTCCTTATAAATCTAGTTTTGGCAAGGTACGTTCATATTCTTCTCTACGATGTTCATATTGAGGCGGTAATTGTAATGATGTTCCTAGGTCTTTCTTATCTTCATCAACAGCAAAACCAGGCTCATCCGTAGCAAATTCGAATACAATATAACCAAATTCACTTGTATAAACAGACTTAAAGTAGTTTCTATCTCTCACTTCGGTGACACCTAGCTCCTGACTTTGAATAAAGCTTTGCCATTCTTTTAATGTCTCTAAATTCGGTACAGACCATGCGATATGATGTACTGTACCAATTCCGAAACGCCCTCTCGGGCTTGGTGGTAACGCCGTTATAACGTGGTGTTTTTCACTACCGACGGTTTCAAAGTGATAACTTTGCCCCTGTGTTTGAATTGGTGTTAAACCTAGTCCACTAGTTAATAATTCATTCGTTGCTTCAGGGTGACTGGATAAGAGTACTGCTCCATGGAAACCGATAATAGCTTTGTTGTCAGATTCATCATTACCTTCTACTAAAGCTAATTCAAGACCATGCACATCATCGAATTCTAAGGTATCCTTATCGAATAACTGTGTAATTTGAGTCTTGATATCTAAGTCATTTAGATGCTTCTGCCAATCACCCATAGTACCTTTAGGAATTCTAAAGGCAATACGTCCAACCTGTCCGCTACCTTTTAAGCCTGGACGGTCAACGATCCAGTTAAAGAAAGTAATGATTGTTCCTGGATTCCCATCTTCATCTCCAAAATATAAATGATAAACACCTGGATCATCAAAGTTAACGGTTTGTTTTACTAATCTTAAACCGAGTACGTCTCTGTAAAATTTGATGTTTTCATTTGGGTCTCCAACAATAGCAGTGATATGGTGTATTCTCTTAATAGCTTCCATGGTCTGCCTCCTTTATTTTTTTGATCTCGTGGTATCAAATGGTCTTATTTGAGCTTCGATTTGCTCACGTTTTGGCTCTAAGAATGGTGGTAATGCTAAGCTTTCACCAAGTGTTTCGTACGGTTCATCATCCATGAATCCAGGGCCATCAGTAGATAATTCAATTAAGATATGCCCGATACGCGCATAAAGAGCACCGAAGTAGAAGCGATCCACTAAACCAGAGTTTCCAATACCCATCGTACGATATTTTTTCTCCCATTCTTCTAGAGCTGCTTGATCTTCTACTCTAAATGACACGTGGTGGACCTCACCGTAGCCTTGTCTGCCTTCAACACCTTGGTCTTTACGTAAAATAACTTGGCCGCCGTTTCCACCCTCGCCAACATCCAGTAAAGTCACATTTTCTTCTTCAAGTACTGGTTTCATACCATAAATATCTTGTAATACTTTTTTGAAGTCATCGTAATAAGATACTGTAATTTCTATTGGACCTAAGCCGTAAATTGCTTTGTCTTCTGGAACAGGTCCATTTTTCCAAGGTTGTCCTGGTTCTACACCTTGATTTTTTTCATCAGAGAAGAGTTGATAACGTTGACCGTCTTCTTCTTCAAACGGTAAGACTTTTTTACCGAATAACTCTTGAATTCCGTCGTGTTTTACACCTTTTTCTTCAAAACGTTCTAAATAGTATTCAAGCGCAGCATCATTTGGTACTCTGAATCCTGTTCTTGAAATTGCGTTCGTGCCTCTTGAACCTCTTGGGTTGTTCGGGAAGTCGAAGAATGTCATGTCTGTTCCTGGTGAACCTACATCATCCGCAAAGAATGTATGATAAGTTTGAATGTCATCTTGGTTAACGGTCTTCTTAACCAATCTCATACCGAGAACTTCTGTCATAAAGTCATAGTTTCTCATCGCGTTATTTGTCATTGCAGTGACATGGTGAATACCTTTTAAATCTGTTTTAGTCATTATAATTCCTCCAATTATTAGTTAAGTAAGCTTTCTGCGTGTATGCCGATGCGCTTAAACAAATCGATTGCAGTATCGATTTCTTCATCGTCTAATTCTTCAAACACTTTATTGATAACCGCTTCTTGTTCTACAACTCTTGCTCTCATATATGCTTTACCTTCATCCGTGATGCAAGCAAACATTTTTCTTCTGTCTTCTGGACAAGGTTGCCGATACAAAAAGCCTCTTTCTTCTAATTTGTTGATAACGTAAGTGATGCTCCCGCTACCCATGAGAATCCTTTTCCCAATCGATTGAATCGCTTGATCTCCTTTATGGTAGAGCAATTCCAGAACAGCGTATTCATTTAAGTTAATCTCTTTCTTTAAAAAATCTTGCTTGATTAGCTTTTGAACAGATTGAGATGATTTGATGAGAACAGTAAATGCTTTAATCCGAGCTTCATTTTGATTCACTAGCGGCACCTCCTTATATTTCTAATTTGAATATATTAAATTTAATCTTTTTATATTGTATTAGTTAGAAATAGAAAAATCAAGGACTTTATTTCGATTTCTAACAATAAAATGTATTGATTAGTCTGAATATTTATTGAATTAAGATAAGTGTTGTGCTATTGTTAGTAAAAAATTGTTTCAAAGAGGGTCTATGATGATAGAGATCAAAGAGTTAACCACATTAGAAGAAATAGAAAAAATAGGCGAGCTTGAAAAAAGCATCTGGGGTATGACTCCCTTACCAATACACCAGACTTTAACGGCCGTTAAAAACGGCGGGATCGTAATAGGGGCTTTTGATAATGAAAAGATAATTGGCTTTAGTTATGGATTCGCAGGCTTTAAAGATGGATTTACCTATTTATGTTCACATATGCTTGGGATTGATGAAAGCTATCGTTCTAAACGTATTGGTCAACAACTTAAGGAAGCTCAAGCAAAGAGTGCTCTTAAAAAGGGCTATGCTGAAATGCACTGGACTTTTGATCCCTTAGAAACAAGGAATGCTTATTTAAACCTATCTAAACTTGGTGGCATCGTTAATGTGTACATGGAGAACGCATACGGCAAAATGACAGATGGAATAAATAAGGGGCTCCCTTCAGACCGTTTTGAAGTTCACTGGTTTTTATCGAGTGAGCATAGACGGTATTTCCAGGCTCCTAGCTTAGATGATGCGCTCGTCTTAAATGAGGTATCTATAAAAGATGGTGTACCAAGCTTTAGTCGTGTGTCACAGCAGACATTAACTGAACCCGTATATGGCGTGAAAGTACCTAAGGATTTTCAACATGTAAAGAAGATCGATTCAACAATCGCCTTAAACTGGCGTTTAAAGACAAGGGAAATATTCCAAGCGCTTTTTAAAGCTGGTTATGCCGCAGTACATCTTTACCCAGAAGATGATACTGCGACTTATATTTTTGTACCTATAACATCATTAAATTTGGAGGCATATAAATAATGAAAATAGAAAAAGTTACATTAAGATTGATGGAAATGGAAATGAAAGCGCCTTTTACAACAAGTTTTGGCACATTTAAAAATAGAGCGTTTATTTTGGTCGAAGCAACTGCTGATGATGGTACAACAGGTTGGGGAGAAACTGTTGCATTTTATGCACCACTTTATAGTGAGGAAACAGTCAAAACAAACTGGCATATGTTAGAAGATTATTTAATTCCACTAATTTTAAATAAAGAAATTAACCATCCAGATGAAGTTAGTGAAATATTCTCTCCAATTAGAAAGAACAATATGGCAAAAGCAGCGCTAGAGGGCGCAATCTGGGATGTCTATGCGCGTCAAAACAATCAATCATTAGCAGAAGCGCTTGGAGGAACAAGAGAAACAATTGACGTCGGAATAAGTATCGGAATTCAAGATTCTATAGAATCACTGGTTGAAATTGTGAGAGGTTTCGTTGATGAAGGTTATAAACGAATTAAGGTAAAAATTAAGCCAGACTGGGATGTTGACGTCATGCGTACACTACGTCAAGAATTTCCAAATACGGCAATTATGGCAGATGCTAACTCTGCATACAGTCTTGAAGATGCACATTTACTACAAGAACTGGATGCCTTTGATTTAATGATGATTGAACAGCCTCTAGCATCGGATGACATCATTGACCATGCAACTTTACAAAAACAATTAAAAACACCGATTTGTTTAGATGAAAGTATCCATTCCTTAGAAGATGCGCGTAAGGCTGTTGAGCTCGGTAGCACAAAAATTATTAACATTAAAATTGGTCGAGTGGGTGGTTTAACTGAAGCGGTTAAAATTCACGACTACTGTCAGTCACATAACATCCCAGTCTGGTGTGGTGGCATGCTAGAGTCAGGTGTTGGCCGCGCACATAACGTGGCGTTAACGACCTTATCTAACTTCACTTTACCAGGAGATACTGCAAGCTCTAGCCGTTACTGGGATAAGGATATCATCGAACCTGAAGTCGTGTCTGAAGATGGTGTTATTGTTGTGCCTACAAATCCTGGTATAGGTTATGAAGTAAATCTAGAAGCGGTGGATCAATTTACAGTAAATAAAAAAGAATTTAAATAAAAGGGGAGACAAATATGAAAAAGAGCTTCCAAATAGGTAGTGCCTTCGTCGGGTTGATTGTCGGTGCTGGTTTCGCTTCCGGACAAGAGGTGATGCAATATTTTACAAGCTTTGGTTTATGGGGAACAGTCGGTGCTATAGTCACCGGCCTACTCTTTATATTTTTAGGTTACACATTCGCTCAGTTAGGGACTAAATTGGAAGCAAAATCCCACAGAGCTGTACTTTATTACATTGGTGGTAAGTATATCGGTCCAGTTCTAGATATTATCATCACTTTTTTCCTATTTGGTGTGGCAGTCGTAATGTTCGCAGGTTCTGGCTCGACTTTTGAACAAGTCCTTGGAATTAATACGATGGTAGGGAGCATCATAATGGTTGTGTTAACAATTCTTACCCTACTGTTAGATACTAATAAAATAATAGGTATCATTGCATCAATTACACCTTATTTAATTGCAGTTATCTTAATTATTGTTGTCTATTCAATTTTAACAATGAACATCACTTTTTCTGAAGCGGATGAAATCGCAAGAACCCAAGCACCTGCAGCATCAAATTGGCTACTAAGCGCCTTTTTATACGTCTCTTATAACTTGGCCGCTGGTGCTGCCCTACTTATAATTATGACGGGGAACATTAAAGACAAAAAAGTTGCTGGTTTAGGCGGAATTATTGGTGGGGCAATTTTAGGATTTTTAATCATCCTAATCCACACAGGTATGTTAGCAAGAATTGATGTGGTAGCTGGTTCGGATATGCCAACCCTAAAACTCGCTACAGAGATTAATCCAGTCGTTGGTATATTAACTGCGATTGCCTTACTTGGTATGATGTATAATACTGCAGTCGGTATGTTCTACTCATTCACTGTCCGTTTCTTCGCTCCAGAGAGTAAGGCATTTAATCCAGCTGTTATAATCATAGGAATTATCGGTTTCATTGCAAGCCTTGTTGGCTTTACAAACCTAGTAAGTAGTGTGTATTCACTCATGGGTTATCTTGGTTTTGCACTGATTATCCTAGCGCTCGTCGCTTGGTTTCGAAAACCTAAAACAAATGAATCTTAATGGAGGTATCTTATGCTAGATAGATTACTGAACGACTATAATCAAGAACTAAATTATGACGGTATAGATGGCAAACGTTTAGCACATAGATTATACGAATTATCCCAAATCGGATCGTTATCGTCTGGCGGTGTGAATCGACGTGGTTTTTCTAAAGAAGAAAAAGAAGCAAAAGCGCTTGTTACATCTTGGATGACAAAGGCTGGCCTTAAAGTTGAAACTGATGGTGCGGGTAATATCTTTGGTCGGTTAGTAGGTAAAGACAACAGTCAATCTGTTGCATCTGGCTCGCATTTAGATACTGTCCCAGCAGGCGGAAATTTTGACGGTGTACTCGGTGTCTTAGCTGCCCTAGAACTTGTAGAAGCTTGGCGAACACAGGATTTTACGCCTGAGAAATCTTTTGAAGTCGTCATTTTTAGTGATGAAGAAGGTGCCAGATTCTCCAGTGGAGTCTTTGGTAGTCGCGCATATACGGGGTTATTAACTGAAGAAATTATGGCAAATGTTAGAGATAGTGACGGTTTAAATCTGGAAGAAGTTTTAGAGCAATATGGTTCAAATTTAAACGACTTTAAAAATATAAAACAAAGAGATTGGACATTTTTTGCTGAGACACATATCGAACAGGGTAAGCTTCTAGAAAAACATAATCTACCTGTAGGAATTGTCAGTGGTATCGCTGGACAATCATGGTTAGAAATCGAGTTTAAAGGCCTAGCTGGGCATGCTGGTAATACACCGATGAACGACCGTCAGGACGCACTCGTCGCTGCAGGGCGTTTCGTTTCTGAAATTGAAACACTCCCATCTACAGTTAGTGATACTGCTGTTGCTACAGTGGGTAAACTGTCAGTATCTCCAAACGGCGCCAACGTTATTCCGGAATCAGTGAAACTCATCGTTGATATTAGAGATATTCATGAAGATACCAGAGAATTACTCATCGATAAAATCCGCAAACAAGCGAAGCAAATTTCTGATGAGCGGGGAATTGAAGTCTTTATTGAACGTACTTCCAGTGTTAAACCTATCCCAATCGATACGGTCTATAAAGAAGAATTGAAGTCAATTTTAAAAGCAATGAACATAGAACCACTTGAACTGCCTAGTGGCGCAGGTCATGATTCTATGAATATCGGCTTAGAGATACCTGTAGCAATGATCTTCGCACGAAGTGTAGATGGTATTAGTCATAATCCTAAAGAATGGACATCTTTAAATGACTGTGTGACCACTATACATGTCTTGAAGCAATTTATGGAAAAACAAATGAGAAAATAAAATATTAGAATAACAATGGCCGACTATCGTCAAAATAATCGGCCATTGTCTATTACATCCTAGAATTAAATGATTCTATTTTTAATTTAATTTCATCTCTAACACGCCGAAATTCTGAAAGTGGTAAACCTGCTGGATCATCAAGACCCCAGTGAGCTTTCTTAGTATTCTTAGGTAGGACTGGACAGTTATTATCAGCATCACTACACAAAGTAACGACTAAATCAGCTGTTCCTAAAATTTGCTTATCAATGATGTTGGACGTTTGTTGTGAAATATCTATTCCCACTTCATCCATAACAGTAACTGCATTTTCGTTAATGCCATGTGCCTCAATACCCGCTGAATATACCTTCCATTCAGCCCCCATGATTTCCTTCGCCCATGCCTCAGCCATCTGACTTCTACATGAGTTTCCTGTACATATAAAATAAATTGTTTTAGCCATCTTCTTCCTCCTAAAGGAATAGTAAAGTAAAGTATAACCCCAACAGAGTCAGTATAAGGACTGGTGGGGTAATCATGATGCCTATCTTAAAATATGTACCCCATGAAATTTTCATATTTTTTGAAGCTAAAACATGAAGCCATAACAAGGTTGCTAATGAACCAATTGGTGTAATCTTTGGACCTAGGTCTGAACCTATAATATTCGCATAGATCATTGCCTCTTGTATGACACCTTGCACACCAGATTCTTTGATAGCAATTGCATTAATCATCACTGTAGGCATGTTGTTCATCATCGAAGATAGAACGGCTGCAATGCTTCCCATGCCCATTACTGTAGCCAGTAATCCATATTCTGTTATCTGTAAAAGTAAGTCTGATAAAACATCAGTCAATCCAACATTTCTTAAACCAAATACGACAACATACATCCCTATAGAAAATACGACGATATTCCATGGTGCCCCTTTAACTACTTGACCAACATTGACCACAGGTGATTTTATCGCTAATAGAATAAATACAATAGCTGTTAAACCGGCAATCAGTGAGACTGGAATCTGTAGAAACTCACTTGCAATATATCCTACTAAGAGGACAGACAAGACCAACCAAGAAACCTTAAACATAAAGCGATCTTTGATTAGACTATTCGGTTTAATAATAGCTTCTGAACTAAAGTGTTTCGGAATTGCTTTTCTGAAAAATAACCACAGTACAATAATACTTGCAATCAACGAGAATATATTCGGAATAATCATATGTAAGAAATACTCTAAGAATCCGATATTAAAATAGTCTGCTGACACAATATTAACCAGGTTACTCACCACAAGTGGTAAGGAAGTCGTATCTGCAATAAATCCAGAAGCAATTACAAATGGGAATATCGCTTGTTCCTTAAAGCTCAGCTGTCTGACCATCGCAAGTACAATTGGGGTTAAAATTAGTGCAGCACCATCATTCGCAAAGAATGCTGCTACAACTGCACCTAAAAGCATCATATTAACAAACATTTTTTTACTGCTACCATTTGAGGCTTTCACCATAAAACTTGCCGCCCATTCAAAGAATCCTATTTCATCTAGTATCAAAGAAATTATGATGACAGCAACAAAGGTCAGGGTGGCATTCCAAACAATACCCGTTACTTCAACGATATCTGAAAAGGAAACCACGCCAAAAATGATCGCAACAATCGCTCCAACGGCTGCCGAAATACCAATATCCAAGCCGCGTGGTTGTGTAATAACAAAAAATAAAGTAATTAAAAATATGAGTATTGCTAGTATCGTCATGCGTTACAATCCTCCGTTATGGAATGACAAATACACTCACTAGAAGGTCGACTAATCATATCTAGAGATTGTTTAAGATCATTTAAAATATCGTTATTTAATCGATACATAAATTTATTACCCTCTCTCCTTTTAGTGACCACTCTATTTTCGACCAGAACTTTCATATGATGACTTAAAGTGGGTTGACTAAAATTAAAATAAGATAAGATATCGTGTCCACACAATTCATTACAAGAAAGTAAATCTATAATCTCTAAACGACTTTCATCTGCCAATATCCTTAATTGTGTTGCTAGGTTGCTATAGTTCATATACTCACCTCGAATATAGATTACTATCTATATAGATATTTGTCTATATTATTTTTACATATTTTATACAAAAGAAAACATTCCCTTAACAGTACTGTGCTAATTTTATTAGTGAAACTTATAACATACTTGGAGGGCTTTATGAAACATTCAGATTTCACAAATCAGAAACATACATATGGTATTAGAAAATTCACTACAGGTGTAGGTGTTGCAGTTTTAGGCACATTCCTTTTCACCGGACTCGGGCAAACCGCTTCAGCAGATGAAGTGGAAACAGCTGAGGAAACAGCAACGATCGAGGAAGAAATCAATTCTGAAAATCCAGCTGAAGTAGTTGCAGAAACGAGTGAAGGAGTAGAAGGCGAAAAAATAACTAATGAGCTGCCTGTTGTTGAAGAGGAAGTAACGCCTACAGAACCTGTTGAACAAGCTACTGAAGCGCCTATGCCCATTGAAGAAGAAATCAATGATCCAACGCCAGCAGATGAAGTGAATGAAGCAGCTGTTGAAGAACAAGCGGAAGAAGTGCCTTCTGAGGATTTTTTAGAAGAGACCCCAGTTGAAGAAAGCATTGAAGAAGCGCCTGTTGAAGACGATGCTACAGAAGATGTCTTAGAAGAGGAAACACAAACTGAAGTCACACCTGTAGTGGAAGACACTAACGTTATTGAGGAAGAGACCGAAAAAACACTTGTCGAAGAGGAGGTAGTTGAGGAAGAAACACCTGTTGAAGAAGATACAGCTGAAGAGGTAGAGGAATACCCTGAAACAGCAAATGAAGAACTTGAAGTTACACATAAGAGCCGATACGAAACTGGGGCACCTTTTGATGGAGCGGGAACGGAAATTGTACAGCATAATCCTAAAAATAACTATATCTACTCTGTAAACGGTTATGAGACGTCATTAGATATCATTGATGGCTCTACCGAAGAATTAAAGCTTATAAATCAAATATTCTTAGAAGACTATGGAGTTGAAGCGGGCGACCTAACAAGTGTTGCCGTTAACCCTAGCGGTGAATATATTGCTGTCGCTGCCCCGGCTGAAGTAAAAACAGATAATGGACAAGTTGTGTTCTTTGATTATCTAGGAAAATATTTAAATCGTTTAACTGTTGGCGCACTTCCAGATATGCTGACATATACTCCGGATGGTGACTCATTATTAGTTGCGAATGAAGGTGAATTAAATGATGAGTATACAATCAATCCACCAGGTGGTATCTCAGTCATTGATACAAGAAAATCACCACAACACTTAACACAAGATGATGTAACGACTGTAAATGTAACAAAAGAAGATATTCCAGAAGATTTCCGTCCACTAGGTCCAAACCCTGATGAATATCATTTAAATGCCGAACCTGAATATATCGTTGTTGATAATAACAGTGAATATGCTTATGTCGCTTTCCAAGAAGTAAGTGCCATTGGTAAGTTCAATATCGCAAATAAATCTTTTGAAAGAATCCAATCTATGGGCTATAAAGATCACTCTATACCTGGCATGGGTATGGATGTTTCAGATGAGGACGGCGGAGCTGACATTACACCTGTACCAGTTTTAGGTATGTATCAACCTGATGGTATTGCTTTATATGAGGTTAACGGTGAAACGTATATAGTTACAGCTAACGAAGGTGACTCTCAAGACTATGATGGTTATAGTGAAGAAGTTAGAGTCTCTGATATTAAAGACTTGATTCAATTGGATGCACAGTATTATAACGGCTTTACACAAGAAGAACTAGATGACATGGTAGCAAATGGTCTCTTTGATGACGATCAGCTCGGTCGTTTAACAGTAACGTTAGATCATCCATTCAAAACAGGGGATATCCATAATGCAATTGTCTCATTTGGTGCACGTTCATTCTCTATTATGAGAGCTTCAGATATGGCGATGATCTATGACAGCGGTGATGAATTTGAGAAAACAACTCTTAACTACATTCCCGACTGGTTCAATGTTGATATTGAAGCACCAGATGA
This sequence comes from Jeotgalicoccus sp. S0W5, assembly GCF_011634875.1. Lineage (NCBI taxonomy): Bacteria > Bacillati > Bacillota > Bacilli > Caryophanales > Staphylococcaceae > Jeotgalicoccus > Jeotgalicoccus sp. S0W5. The sequence goes on from NZ_SIRQ01000002.1 coordinate 79,785, forward strand.
ACTAGCGATGGATGGCCGTAGTGATAACAAGGGCCCTGAAACAGAGTCTGTAGTAGTGGGTACAGTCGGCGAAGAGCAATATGCCTTTATTGGATCGGAGCGTACTGGTGGATTCTTCATATATAACGTGAGCAATCCGGATGCAACCTATTTCGTCGACTACGTATATGATGCATCACTTACAGACATCTCTCCTGAAGGAATGGACTTTATAGCCGCAGAAGATAGCCCTGAAGGTGTACCAATGCTAGCTGTAGGTCATGAATTATCAGGTACCATTTCACTCTTTGAACTCACGTCATTATTAAATAACGACGTAGAAAATGGTTCTACAGATGTAGAAGATAACGGTACAGAAGATGTCATGGTTGATGGAGAAGATTCAAATGATAAAAAACCAGATTTAGACAAGGAAGATATTATAAAGGATGTTAGTGCATCAGATTCAGATGAAGTGACAGCTAGCAATGATGTTTCACGTGAAAATACGGCTGTTACAAAAACATCAACGAATGCTAGAATGACTGCAGATCCAAACCTTACTACTGCGGCAGTTAGCCAAGGCACAGAACAAAGCAGTAAGAAAGACAGCCAAGAAACCCTACCAAACACTGGAATCACTGCACCAGAAACAGGTGTACTTGCTGCAATTCTATTAGGCTTAGGTGGTTTCTTTACCTTCTTTAGAAGAAATAGAAAAGAACAGTAAGACATGATTACAATAATAAAGGCATGCTCTCTAGAGAGCATGCCTTTATTGTGTTTCTTTGTATAAGAATGCTACGCTACTATAATGGTTCACTTCTAATGTGAAATCTGACGCCTCTTGGCCCTTCGACACTAAACATACCACCTATACCTTTTACAACATCTACTGTAATCTGAGTATATTTCCAATATTCATATTGTTTCTCGTTCATATAGAACGGCACACCTTCAATATCTCCTAGGTGTACGTCTACATCACCAATAATCATCATGCCTTTTTTTAAACACATTGGACTAGAGCCATCACAGCAACCACCAGATTGGTGGAAGATTAACTCGCCGTGTTCTTCTTTCAACTCATTGATGAGTGTTTTGGCTTCATCTGTCGCCAGTACTTGTTCTAATACTGCCACTTAGAAGAATCCTTTCGGAGACTCACTATAACTCACTAGCAAGTTCTTAGTTTGTTGATAATGTTCTAGCATCATCTTATGGTTTTCTCGGCCAATACCACTCATCTTATATCCACCGAAGGCTGCATGGGCTGGATAGTCATGATACGTATTCACCCATACTCGACCAGCTTGTATCGCTCTTCCAAGTCTATACGCTCTATTTTGACTACGTGTCCAGACACCTGCACCTAGGCCGTACAGTGTATCATTGGCAATTTCAATTGCTTCATCGTCATCTTTATAAGTTGCTACTGCTAATACCGGTCCAAAAATTTCTTCTTGGAAGATTCTCATCTTATTGTTGCCTTTAAAGATTGTCGGTTCAAAGTAATAACCATTTGCAATATCTCCATCAAATTCTTGAAGATTACCACCTGTTAATATCTCTGCACCTTCTTTACGGCCGATATCCAGATATGAAGCAATTTTTTCTTTTTGTTCATTAGAAGTTTGAGCACCCATCATTGTATTTGGATCTAAGGGATTACCAACTTTAATCTCTTCTACTCTTTTAACGACACGTTCCATAAACGCATCAAAGATATCTTCATGCACGAGTGCTCTTGATGGACACGTACAAACTTCACCTTGGTTTAAGGCGAACATCACTAAACCTTCAATAGCTTTATCAAGATATTCATCATCTGCATCCATCACATCTTTTGCAAAGATATTCGGTGACTTACCACCAAGCTCTAAAGTAACCGGAATTAAGTTCTGACTGGCATTTTGCATGATGATACGACCCGTTGTCGTTTCACCAGTGAAAGCAATCTTATTAATACCATTATGTGTTGCTAGCGCTTGACCTGCTTCAGAACCAAAGCCGTTCACAATGTTTAAGACACCTTTTGGTAGAATGTCTTGGACTAATTCAACAAAATGTAGAATTGTCGTTGGTGTTTGTTCAGCTGGTTTTAGAACAATTGAGTTCCCTGCAGCTAAGGCTGGAGCAATTTTCCACGTTGCCATCAACAGTGGGAAGTTCCAAGGAATAATCTGTCCAACAACACCTAAAGGCTCGTGGTAGTGGTAAGCAACAGTATCATTATCTATTTGTGAAATACCACCTTCCTGCGCACGAATTACACCTGCAAAATATCTAAAGTGATCTACGACTAAAGGTAAGTCTGCATTTAAAGTTTCACGTACTGCCTTACCATTTTCAAAAGTCTCTAAAACAGCAAGTTCTTCTAAGTTTTCTTCAACACGATCTGCAATCTTCAAGAGTATATTACTACGTTCAGTTGGTGATGTTAATGCCCATGATTTTTGAGCTTCTGTTGCTGCTGCAACAGCCTTATCAACATCTTCCTGCTTAGACCGAGGTACTTTAGATACGACCTCACCTAAAACAGGTGATTCATTATCAAAGTACTCATTGTCTGATGGTGGCGTCCATTCTCCACCGATAAAGTTTTCGTATTGGCTTTTGATTTTGTACTTAGCGTCAGCTTTGTTTGGAAATTCAAATACCACTTTATTACCCCCTTCATTTATACTTTCTATCTGTATTCTAACTAATCAGACAATTGAATGTAAAGGCTTTCACCTCGTCAAATTTAAAATGGGTGAGCTTAACTTATATTCTTTCTCATAAGTCTCGCTCACCCATCCTCATTTAACAATTAAAACTGGAATTTCTGATTTTTTAACGACTTTTCGACTTAAGCTTCCCATCATTATCTCTTGTAGACTATTTAATCCTCTACTGCCTAGCGTTATAATATCGTAATCTCTGCTATTAGCGTATTTAATGACAGTTTCTTCAGGTATACCACGTTCTATAACAACGTTATAATCAACGTTACTTTCGTCGAATAGCGTTGTGATGGAATCCAGATTCGCTGGCTTCAGCCCATGTAATACTTCATCCTTCGAATGTTCAATTTCGGTAACATTCAGCACTGTTACCTTTGTTTTTTCACCGATAAAATGCATCAACTCTACTGCTGCACGAAAACTATTTTCTGAACCATCCGCTGCCAATAAAACTGATTGATACACCGTACCCCTCCTAGTTTAAGTAAGATGTTGTTCGTTTAATTCGCTTAATTCCTTCATAATTTTTCTACTATCAGCGTTAAGTTTTGAGACAAATACCATGTTCCCTTTATCTTCAAACTTTCTAACTATAGTATCAATGGCATCCACCGCAGAATCATCCCACAAATGTGCCTGTGAAAAATCTAAGTAGATATGCTTATCATAGGGTCTAAATTCTATCTGTTCAATCATTGTGTCAATTGAAGCAAAGAATACTTGCCCCACAACACGAAATGTAAAATGATGTTCTGATTCATCCATTTCGACTGATACTTTAGAAATCTTAGTCGCAAAGAATATGGCACTAAAGAATACGCCTGCCACAACACCAATCGCCAGATTATCTGTTAACAAGATTATAGCAACAGATAATAACATTACAAAGACATCCGTCCTTGGTGCAGTTCTTATATACTTGAAGGTTTTCCAATCAAAGGTACTAATAGTAACAACGACCATAATCCCTGCCAGGATCGGCATAGGGATTCGGACAACCAAATCGCCCAGTACAATAATCATCAGCATGAGCACAAAACCAGCTGTAAAAGTAGAGAGTCTCGTCGTCGCTCCTGATCTCACATTAATAACAGATTGTCCTATCATTGCACAGCCTCCCATTCCTCCAAAAAAACCTGTTACGAGGTTCGCTATACCCTGACCCCTAGACTCTCTATTTTTACTAGAGTAAGTATCAGTTGCATTATCAACGATACGTGCGGTTAATAAACTTTCCACCAAACCAACTATTGCCATAGATAGTGAATATGGGAAAATTATTTTTAAAGTTTCCAATGTAAATGGTACATCAGGAATTAAAAAGCTCGGCAATGACTTTTCAATTGCACCAAGGTCACCTACAGTTCTAACCTCAGCTCCAAATATCATGTAGGCCGCTGTTAAGGTCACTATCGCAATCAATGGAGCGGGTATAGTCCTTAAGAATTTTGGTACAACATATAAAATAATTAAAGTAATAATGAAATAAATATATGTATCAAGTGATATACCAAATATATGCTGTAGTTGTGCCATAAAAATCATGATCGCTAAGGCATTTACAAAACCAATCATAACCGAATTTGGTATGAACTTAAGTAGTTTTCCTACCTTAAATATACCTAGTAAGATTTGAATGATACCCATTAGAATCGTTGCTGCAAATAAATACTCTACACCATAATCCCGTACTAGCGGTACGACAATTAAGGCAACTGCACCAGTTGCAGCTGAAATCATTGCCGGGCGACCACCCACAAGGGATATAATGACGGCAATAAGAAATGATGCATATAAACCAACCATTGGATCTACGCCTGCGATGATTGAGAATGCGATCGCTTCTGGTATTAATGCTAGGGCAACCACTATACCAGCTAGGATGTTTGTGCCTGGAGCAGTCAACCATTCTCTTTTAAATTTTTCCAACATTTTCTAACTCCTCAAAGATTAATGCATATTATTATAGCAGATGTTTGTTTATAAAATGTTAAGATCACACTTATTTATTCGCAACATGATAAAATTTAATATAAAATAATTATATATAGTGTAAATATACGAGGAGGAGCTATCATGAGAGCTGAACTCACTAAGTTTAAAGTTAAAGAAGGAAAAAGCGAAATAGTTGATGAGTGGATTAAATACATGCAAGAGAACATGGATGATGTTTTGATGAACTTAGAAGGAGAAAAGATGTACGTAGAAACAATCTTCCGAGAGGTCTTCATGGATGTTGAATACTTATACTGGTACAGCATTCAAGCTGATGATGGTGAGAAAATCAGTGATGCAGATATCGATGAGAAACACCTAGAATATATGGATGCTTGTATCGATAAGACATTCCGACCAGCTGATATGCAAGCAGAAGTAATTATGTTACCTGATCATATCAGACAACTAATTCGCTGACCGATATCATTAAACCGGCTGACAATTTATATTTGTCAGCCGGTTTTCTTTACCTAATTTATGCATTAATCAAGTTTAATTTTCTTGCCATATCTATGACTGCGGCCGCTGCTTCTGAACCTTTATTCCCTACTTTAACACCCGCACGATCTATAGCTTGTTCAACATTCTCCGTCGTTATAACGCCAAAAATAACGGGAATACCTGTAGATAGACTAGCATTACTAATCCCTTTTGCTGTTTCGTTACATACATAATCATAATGTGTTGTGGCACCTCTTATGACACATCCTAACGTTATAACACCATCGTAACGACCTGATTCTGCTAATGTTTTGGCGATCAATGGCAATTCAAATGCACCTGGTACATGTACAGAGTCAATGTCATCATCAATCACCCCGTATTTTAACAATGTTGAATGGGCACCCTTTAATAATTGCTCTGTGATGAAACCATTAAATTCTGCAGTTACTATCGCAATTTTTAAGCCTTTTCCATCCATATTTCCCTGTAATTCATTCATAATACTTCCTCCTATAATAAATGTCCTAGTTTTTCTTTTTTAGTTCTCAAGTATGATTCATTGTGGCTGTTGGGCGGAATAATAAGTGAAGTTTGATGCACAATAATGCCCTCATTACTTAGACCAGTGACCTTCATCGGATTATTGCTATATAAATCTACTTCATTTATACCTAGATACTTCAGAATACTCCCAGCTGCATCATAACGTCTCAAATCAGCGTCGAATCCCAAATGTTCATTCGCAGTGACGGTATCATAACCCGCTTCAATATATTCATATGCTTTCAGCTTATTAATTAACCCAATGCCACGGCCTTCTTGACGCATATACAATATAACGCCGTCTTCCTTAGCCATGACTTTCATGGCAAGGTCTAGTTGCTCTCCGCAATCACAACGCTCACTCTTAAACACATCACCCGTTAGACATTCAGAATGAATTCTCACATTCATACGTTTTTTTATATCACCATGAACCAAAGCGAGATGTTCTAAACCGTCTTGGTCTGTATAAGCATGTAACTTAAAATCACCATAGCTTGTTGGTAGAGATACTGTACTTTCATGTGATACTGTCATATTTTTTTCTATATATGCTTTTAAATCTTTAATATTTATCATCTTTAAATTGTGCCTTTTCTTATAGGGGATAAGGTCATCTAATCTTGCCATAGTGCCGTCATCATTCATAATTTCACAGATTACCCCCGCTGGTTTTGCACCAGTGAGTTTTGCTAAGTCAACTGCCGCTTCAGTATGCCCTTGTCTTTCTCTGACACCTCCGTCTTTAGCAATCAGTGGGAATACATGTCCTGGTCGATTAAAATCGCTTGTTGAAAGATGATTACTTATCAAAGCTTGAATTGTTTCATACCTTTCAAAAGCACTGATTCCTGTTGTCGAGTTCACATGGTCAACTGAAACCGTAAAAGCTGTTTGAAACTCATCGCTATTATATTCGACCATATGATTAAGACCAGCTCGTCTTGCAATTTCTTTTGAAACTGGTGCACATATAAGACCGCGACCGTGTGTTGCCATGAAATTGATTGCTTCTTCATCGATAAATTCCGTAATACCAATAAGGTCTCCTTCATTTTCTCTATTTTCATCGTCAGTCACGATAATAAGCTCGCCATTTTTTAGTGCTGCAAGTGCAGCTTCAATAGCATCAAACATGGGTCCCACCTGCCTGTTTAAACGACATTAAGTGAGCGACATGTCTGACAATCATATCCGATTCAATATTGACGTTGTCATCGACAATTCTGTTACTTAAATTCGTCTGTCTCTGAGTCTCTGGAATGATATTCAAAGTAATTCTACAACGTTCATAATCGACTTCAAATATTGTCAGGCTAATGCCGTCTATCGTTACAGAGCCTTTATGTACCATGTACTTCATAAGCATATCCGGCACTGTTATTTCAAGAACAAGGGCATCTCCGTCTATTGAAGACGTGATGATTTGACCAGTGCCCTCCACATGACCACCAACGAGATGACCACCTAAACGTTGGTCAAGTCTTAATGCTCGCTCTAGATTTACACTTTGGTTTGGTTGCAGCTGATTGAAGTTTGTAACGTTCATGGTTTCATTGACGATGTCTACTTCAAAAGTATCATTTGTAAAATTAGTAACTGTTAAACATACACCGTTAACAGCAATAGATTCACCTTGTATTAAATTTTTGAAATGAGTATTTTGTATCTTTAAAGAAGTAAGTTCCGATTGTCGATTGATCTCTAAAACCGGAGCAGTGTGTTCGATTAATCCTGTAAACATTGTCGAGTCCTCCTGTAGGTAAGCTTTATGTCTGACTCGAGTTTTTCAACGTTTTGCAATATCAGTCCATCGTGGGTATCCAAGACACCACTATGTAATTGATATTTAGAATAACCAAATATTTTCGGGGCAATGTAAATGATGAGGTCATCGAATAAGTTTTCATTTATAAATTGAGTGTGAACAGTTGTACCACCCTCAACAAGCACGGAAGAGACATTCTCTTCAATTAATATTGTTAATATTTCTGTCAAAGTGTAGTTGCCTACATATACTTTAAAAGTATCCTTAAACTTCAAATTTTCTTCATTAGTCGTAAATACAATAGGTTGAACTGGGTGCTTCAATAAATTCAACGATTGATTTAAAACTTTTGAACCCAGTAGAACGATTGGTATCGGTTGTTTATCATTATCAAAAAGACGAACTGTCAATAAGGGATCATCAGCTATCAAAGTACCTGCACCGATTAAAATGCCATCATGAAGCTGTCTAATTTGATGGACATCCCTTCTTGATTCCGAGTTACTCACCCAATGACTGTCACCGTTTTGACGTGCTATCTTACCATCCAGTGTCTGTGCACACTTGAGAGTAATATAGGGTCTTTTGTTCATAAGCCTTATATTAAAAGGACGATAAAGTTCACTTGCCGCTTCATGCCTTGAATAAATCACTTCAATTCCGTGTGCTGATAATTTTTGAATGCCTGACACCTTATCATTATTATCCTTATAGGCATAATAAACACGTTTGATACCTGATTCTATTATGGCATCAGTGCAAGGCGGCGTCTTACCGTGATGCGAACATGGTTCTAAAGTAACATAGATATCCGCACCTTCTGGATCCTCAATACAAGCCTGTAACGCTGCAAGTTCTGCATGCATTTCACCACTTTTTAAATGGGAACCAGTACCAATAATGCGACCATTTTTTACGATGACCGCACCAACAGGCGGATTCATACCTGTCTGTCCAATTGCTAGTTTAGCCATTGATATAGCTATATCCATATAGTGATTCAAGTTTACCTCCTGAATATAAATAGCACCGGGAATGAAATCATCCACCGGCGCTAAAATAATGTATGCTGAATAACATTGCACAAATTGCAATGTTAAATAAACGCAAAAATTATAAAGATTTTACGCTGCTGCATTATTCTCTCTCCCATCCAGACTCTAACTGTCGGCTTCAGACTTGCACTGAATCAGCCATACGTAAAATAACGTACAGGTCGCGGGCTCTCACCGCCGGTTGGGAATTTCACCCTGCCCCGAAAGAATATTTATTCAGTTGAAAAACTCTGACTAAACTATAGTATACAAGTCGGGAAAAGGCAATCTTTTGATTTCTCAATACTTTATACTTTGTTTTCTTTATGTATAACAAGGGAAATAATAGACAAAATATTTACCTTAAGGGGATGGGTTGATGGACGACATTAACGAAAAGTTAGAAAATAAACTAGGTGAAGTTACGAGAGCTGCACACGAATTAGAAATACCTGTCATGATTTTAATTGAAGGGGCCCCCGCTTCAGGTAAATCAAGACTCGCTAATGCATTATATATGGCCCTTGATGCAAAGTATACGAACTTCATTGCAGCTAGGCCACCAAGAGAGGCTTATGTACGCTATCCATTTTTACAACGTTATTGGTATCATTTACCGCCGGAAGGCGATATCAATATCCACTTCAGAAGTTGGTATTCTCAATATATAGAGCTAAAAGATTACTACAAAGCCACACATACACCTTTTAATATGGCAGAACTAGAAGAGGATATGGAAAATTTCGAAGAAACGCTGATTAATAATGACTACGAAATCATTAAACTTTTTATTAATACAGACAAAGAAGCGCGTGAACGTCATATTAAAAAATTAAAGGGAAACCCTGTTTTAAAATGGAAAGCTGAAGAATTCCAAGGTTTACTTAAGCACCATGATTATGATGAGGAAATGTCGTATTTCATCAACAGACAAACACTTTGTCCTTGGGAAGTTGTGAATTTCCACAACAGTGACCAAGCTGTCAATGATATGTATAAAATTCTCATCGACCGTCTTGAGTCAAGAATTGAACGCGCTTCTACAGCAGAAGAACCAGTTGTCGACGGTAAATTCACAAGGGATTTTGAAACGAAGCTGTTCACATTTGATTTTGACAAAGAAAAAATGAAGAAAAAAGATTATCAGAAACGATTACCCTTACTCCAAGAAAAAATGCGAGAAATTCAGTTTCAGTTATATGAACATAAAATACCTTTAATTTTAGTCTACGAAGGTATGGATGCAGCTGGGAAGGGCGGTAATATCAAACATACAAGAGCATTACTTGACCCGACAGGATATACAAATAACGCCATAGGTGCACCGTCAGATATTGAGCTTTCTCATCATTATCTATGGCGTTTCGCTAACCGAATTCCGAGAACTGGTCATATCGGCTTCTTTGATCGAAGTTGGTATGGACGTGTTTTAGTTGAACGTGTAGAAGGTTTTGCAACTATGAGAGAGTGGCAACAGGCTTATCAAGAAATAAATGATTTTGAGAAATCCTTATCCAACGCCGGTGCAATCATAATAAAGTTCTTTCTATCTCTAGATAAAGAAGAACAGCTAGAACGATTTAGAGACCGTGAGAACACACCTGAAAAGGCTTGGAAAATTACTGAAGAGGACTGGCGAAATAGGGATAAATGGGACTTATATTTAGAAGCATCAGAAGATATGATTAATTACACATCGACTATAATTGCACCATGGTGCATTATTTCTGCAAATAACAAGCGCTATGCACGCATTACTGCCCTTGAAACAATTATAAAAATGTGTGAATCACGCCTAAAAGAAGTGTAGTATAAGAATTATCAAACATAAGGGAGTTTAAATCATGAGATATGTGTTTTTAACAGGAACAAATAGGGGACTTGGTCAGGCAGTTGCAAACTTACTAAAGGACGACAAAATCATTAGCATTACACGTAGTCCTATAGAAAATAATACAGTTATACACCAGAGTTTTCTCACTGACTTTAATGACATCGACACCTTAGAAAATTCAATATCAGATATTTTCTCAGCTATTGAACCTAGTAATGGCGATGAAGTGTATTTACTCAATGTAGCAGGTACTGTAGACCCTGTACAATCACTAGGCAATTTAAATGGTTCTGAAATGCTAGATAACTATAAAACAAATGTTGTTGCACCAACACTACTTATCAAGGGATTCATCAATCGTCTTAAAGATTTCAAAGGTACCAAACGTATTCTAACTGTAACAAGTGGGGCTGCGGTAAACGGCATTGAGGGTTGGGGTGCTTACTGTAGTTCAAAAGCAGCTATTAATATGGTTCATGAAGTTTTAAATAAGGAGAACATACATCAAGAAAATAACATCAAGAGTGCCATATTCTACCCAGGTGTGATTGATACTGGAATGCAAGAAACTATTCGTTCTTCAGACATCAATGAATTTCCAAACCTAGATCGTTTTAAAGAATATAAGTCAAATAATGCGCTAGCAAAAGCTGAAGATGTTGCAGCTGCACTCATCAAGGTTGTAACTTCTGACGATTTCGGAAATCAAGAGAGTTACAATGTAAAAGATTATTTATAAAACGATAAAACACCGTTATAACGATAGTCATTATAACGGTGTTATTTTAGTACTGAGTCAAGTATTCTGTCATTTCCCATGACGTTACTTGCGCACTATATCTTTGCCATTCGTATAATTTATTCTCTACAAAATGATCAAATATATGTTGACCAAGAGCTTCTTGAATGACTTCATCTGCCCTTAACGCCTTAATTGCTGTATATAAAGTTGTTGGTAAATCTTCTATGTCTTCTGATTTTCTTTCTTTGTGTGACATATTATATATATTTTCATCAACAGGCGTTGTTAAATCTTTCTCTTTTTGGATACCACTTAAACCGGCTTTTAGGATGACTGCCGTCGCTAGATAAGGGTTCGCAGACGGATCAAGCGATCTTACTTCTGCTCTCGTTCCCGCACCTCTAGTACCCGGTATTCTTAAGAGCGGTGTACGGTTTCTGCCACTCCAAGCAATGTATCTTGGTGCTTCAAAACCTGAAGTTAATCGTTTATAGGAATTTACTAAAGGATTACAAATTGCAGTATAACCCCTAGCATGATCTAATAGACCGGCCATGAAGTAACGCATCTCTTCACTTAAGCCAAATTCATCATTTTTATCAAAGAATATATTATTATCATCTTTAAACAGCGATACATTATAATGCATGCCACTACCCGGTTCATTATAAAGGGGTTTTGGCATAAAGGTTACATGTAGACCATACTGATGAGCAACGGTTTTTGCAATATATTTAAACGTTTGAATGTTATCACTTGCCGTTACAGCATCGCTATATTTGAAACTGATTTCGTGCTGACTAGGACCTACTTCATGGTGGAACATTTCGACCTCAAAACCAATTTCTTTTAATGTTCTAGCAATCTTTCTACGGCACGCTTCACTTGTATCTGAAATAGACACATCAAAATAACCACTGGTGTCGTTTACTGCATTCGTCGGCTCACCATTCTCATCAAGCTTAAACAGGTAAAATTCTGGCTCAGCACCTAGGTTAAACTGGTCATAACCCATATCCTTCATCTCACTTACAATACGTTTTAAGTTACTTCTCGGATCACCTTCAAAAGGTTGATTATTAAAATCATGTACATCACAAATGAGCCTTGCCACCTTGAACTCTTCTTCCAGCCAAGGGAATACTGCCCACGTGTCAAAATCGGGTTTTAAAAACATGTCTGACTCTTCAACTCGAACAAAACCTTCTACTGAAGAACCATCAAACATTGTTTGACCTTCAAGAGCTTCTTCTAATTGTTCAACAGGAATTTCCACATTTTTCAGGGCGCCTAGTATGTCAGTGAACTGAAGTTTGACATAGTCTACCTGTTCTTTTTTTGCACTTTCTAAAATATCTGAAGCAGATATTTTACTCATTAACATAATCACTCCTAATTAGATTTTAAAAATCCTTCTCATAGTTTGTATGCCCTGTAAGAATAAATCTAAACTATATATCTTCGATATCAATTTCTACTTCATCAAAATTCTTATCTCTCATAATCTTTATATAATTAGGTTTCACTTTAAGGGCAACCAGATTAGGATTATTTACAGATCCAAAAAATTCTTCATCCGCTTCTTCCCAAATATTTTCTATTACTTCTTGGTCCTTTACTATTTCCACTGATCCTGTTATTTCTACAAACGCGTGTTTTTTCTCATCATTAAACCCTAACAATACATGGACGTTAGGATTATCAATCAGCTCCTCGTATTTTCTTGACTGATCATTTGTTTTAGCATAAAGGGTTAAACCATCGTTATAAAACCACATGTAACGAGAGTCTGGAATATTGTCCTTAGCAGTTGATAATACGCCTACTTTTGATTCTTCTAAAATTTCTTTAATACGTGTCGTTATCTTTTCTATATCCATTTATATCACCCACTTTATGTAGTTAGATATCCTTTACCACATGGTAAACATATTAAATCATTTTGGATTTTTATATTTAAATATGGGTAAATAATAAATAGATAAATTATAAACGGGAGGTATTAACATGAATATAAAAGAAGAAGCAGAGCAGTTGGAAGGTTGGACTCTTGAAGATGAGAAGTTAATTAAAAAATTTAAGTTCGAAACATTCCCTGAAGGCATAGACTTCGTCAATAAGCTTGCAGAGTATGCAGAAGATGTACAACACCACCCAGGTATCAGAATTAATTATTCGACGATTACAGTTGTTTGGACTACATTCTCAACACACGAACTCAAGGAACGTGATATAGAAGGTGCCAAAGCAACAGATGAAATATATATATAAAGATCGGCTGTCCGGTTAATGAATGGCCGGGCAGCTTTTTCACCTTTAAGGAGGTTGATCATGAACGAGGAAGCAAAAAGGATACTTGAAGATGTAAAATCGTTGAAAGTACAAGTGCTAGATGATGGCCAAAAATTGCTAGACCAGTGGTCCGAATCTAACACAAGAAGTAGCTATAGTGACAGTCTTCGAAATTTAGCATATTATATGGCGTTCAGGCAGTACGATCATCGAGAAATCCAAAATAATTTAATCCCTTGGGGCGTTTCTTCTCTTGGACGCATCGAGCCCCATGTTTTGTCAAACTTAGATTCAGTAATTAAAACCTTAGGTTATATAACAGGCCATGAACAAGATGATGTTTCTTATCCAGAATATCAAGATGGCGAAAATCGATATAGCATGCTTAAACATAATACTGACCTTTTGCTTGGCAAAGGCCCTGAAATCAGGCAATCACAAATCATGGTGACTATGCCAAGTGACGCAGCAACAGACTATCAACTTGTAAAAGACCTTATAGATTCAGGCATGAATACAGCCCGTATTAATTGTGCCCACGATGACAGTAGTGTTTGGAAGAAAATGATTCACAACATAAAACAGGCGGCTAAAGAAGGGAACACAGAATGTCGTATTCTGATGGATATTAGCGGTCCTAAAGTTCGCATTAAAAATCTACTTACTTCCAAGAGAAACCCTAAATTGAAAACCGGTGAATCATTCCTCTTATCTAATGAAGATGCGATGACTTTACCAGCTAACATTGAAATTGCAGTTAACACTTCAGTACCCGAAGTCCTTAAAAATATTGATGTTGGGCAACTGATTAAGATTGACGACGGTCAAGTTGAGGCTAAGGTAACAGAGGTTCTTGACTCAGGCCTAATTTTAAAAGTGACTAAAGTAACTAAAGAAAATGGCGTTAAAATTAAGACAGAGAAAGGCATTAATTTCCCAGATGTAGATATCGATTTAAACGTCTTAACAGAAAAAGATTTAGTAGACTTAGATTTTGCTAGCCAACATGCCGATTTGATCGCTTTTTCCTTCGTTAAATCAAAAGAGGATATGGCTTTTATCGAATCGGTATTACAGGATAAGCTCCCTGATGACAATAAAGACATGCCTATTATTGCTAAAATCGAAACTGTAGAAGCCATAAAAGAATTCCCTAATATCATAGCCGAAGCCGCTTCACACAGACCTTTTGGTGTCATGCTCGCTCGTGGAGACCTCGCTGTAGAAATCGGCTATGAACGCTTGAGTGAAATTCAAGAAGAACTATTATGGATATGTGAGGCTGCACACATTCCAATGATTTGGGCAACTCAAGTATTAGAATCTCTGATTAAGAACGGTATCCCAACACGTTCAGAAATATCTGATGTTGTCGCAGGTGCAAGAGCAGAGTGTATTATGCTAAACAAGGGAGATTACATTGTAGAAGGTGTTAAAACAGTGAATGATATACTGATTAAGAGCGAAGACCATAACTATAAAAAAACAGCAATGTTAAGAGCCCTAAACATATCTAAGGCACTCTTTAATGAGTAAAGGATGAAAACTATGTCAACACTGAGTCATATACAAGCACCAAGCAATTTTGCCTATAAGAAAGAACAGGTCACCATTCATCTCCATTACACATTCACTTGTGATAATCGAATCTTTTTTTCCAAAACACAGTATAAAGATTTACTCAACCACACCTATAGATTGACGGTTGATGTGAACTCACCAATTGATGAGTCCGGTTTAGCGACTGACTTTATGGCTATTGACGCCTTATACCACAATAAAATCCGGCCGCTTTTAGATGGGCAGATATTAAATGAGACGCTAGTAAATATGAATACTACTGCGGAAAATATCGCACTATGGATCAGAGATGAATTTAACAAAATTTTAAAGCCGCAAGATGATTTAATTAAAGTCACCCTATACGAAAGTACGAATCACGGCGTGACTGTTACAAATTAACTTCACAAAAATGTGTAAGTGTACTATGATTGAGATAATCAAATATTGAAATCACCACCACTAGGGGTGCCTGTAAAGGCTGAGAATCACCCTTATCACCTGATCTAGATCATACTAGCGTAGGGAAGTGGCATATTTTTATATGCACACCATTCCGTTAGTGGTGTGTTTTTTTATTTGTAAAAATCACGGAGGTTTATTCTATGAAAAACAGCAATGTTTTAACTTTGACAGACGTATTGATCACAGTTGTCATCGCCTTAGTTTTTGCAGTACTTTATTCTCTCTGGGATGGTGTATATACCGTCTTGCAGCCCCTTGGTTTACACATCAATGAATTGGTCTATGGTATGTGGTTCATTGCTGCAATTGTAGCTTATTTAATTATTAGAAAACCGGGTGTCGCTTTACTTGCAGAATTTGCAGCAGCTTCTGGAGAAACGATCGTTCTGTTACAGTTCGATATCGTCTTAATCATGTATGGACTACTCCAAGGACTGGCATGTGAGATCATTTTCTTACTCTATAGATATAACAGTACTAAGTTATATGTAGCTGTACTCGCAGGTGTAGCAGCAGCCTTATCAACAATTCCGCTTGATTGGTATTATGGCTACCTTGGTCATTTAGAAACTTGGAACCTAATGCTGATGCTTATCTTCAGAATTATCAGTGGCGCAATCGTCGCCGGATGGTTAGGTCATAAACTCTATGAAGGTGTAAAAGGGACCGGTGTCTTAAAATATGTTGGTAAAAAACAAAGCGATTCGTCTGATGGTTTTTAATATGACTGATATAAATATCGAAAACCTTAAACTCAAATTCCCTGAGACAGAGCAGCTATTATTTTCAAACATCAATATAAGTGTTAAGAAAGGGGAAAAGGTGTTACTTGTCGGTCCTTCTGGCTCCGGTAAAAGCACCTTACTAAATGTGATGGGCGGATTGATTCCTAAAGTCATTCATACACCTGTAAAAGCAGATTATTTAGATATACCAAATGCTTCAAGCTACGTATTCCAAGACCCTGATGCCCAGTTCACCATGCCAACCGTTGAAGAAGAACTTGCATTTATCCTAGAAAACCAGAGGATTGCTCCTAGTCTGATGAACAACATGATGACTAACGCTTTAAAAAGAATTGGACTAGACGTACCTTTAGACTTATCAATTAATCAACTATCTGGTGGGATGAAACAAAAGCTATCTGTTGCTGCAGCACTCCTACAAGAACCGGACACTTTATTTTTAGATGAACCAACAAGCATGTTAGATGATGATTCTGCAAAAAATCTTTGGGAAACGATTTTATCTATTTGGTCCGACCTAACTGTTGTGATTGTAGAACACCGAGTTGAATATATTTGGGATAAGGTCGACCGTGTCATCCTAATGAATGATGATGGAGAAATTATTCTCGATAAAGATCCAAAATTTGTACTAAGTCACCACGTTGACTTACTTAATGAATACGGCGTCTGGCATCCAATGTCGTGGAACCAAGCACCACAATTTGTACAAAGTAATAAAGACGGAGCGCCTTTATTAGAAATTAGAGATATGAAAATAGACAGACGCGGCATTGATATACTTTACATTGATCATTTACACATAAGGTCTCGGCAATGGCTTACATTAGAAGGTCCAAATGGTGCGGGTAAATCAAGTTTTCTTAGTGCATTGATGAAGTTGATTCCCCATCAAGGACAAATTATCTATAAGAATAAGCTTGTAAAGAAAACAAAGGATATCATCGGAGATGTCTACCCAGTTTTTCAAAATCCAGAACTGCAATTTATAACTCATAGAGTTTATGACGAAATATATATCAATATGGAACACCGATATGATGAGAATCTAGCAAAACAGAAGACAGAAGATATTTTAAAAATGTTTTCGCTAGAACATTCTGCCCATCTAAATCCACTAGAATTATCCACAGGGCAAAAGAGACGCTTAAGTGTGGCAACAGCATTAGGTGGCATACCTGATTTGTTGTTATTAGATGAGCCGACTTTTGGACTGGATCAAAAAAACACGTTCTTTATGCTGGAACTTTTTGATGAATTGGTTAAAGCTGGTACAACAATAATTATGATTACCCATGACGTGAATATTCAAACGCGTTATCCATCCCGTCGTTTAGAAATTCTGGATGGCATGATCCTAGAAAAGGACACACACAATGTTCGATAGCATTAAGAATAACGATACTTTCGTTCATAACGTTAACCCAGTTACCAAAATTATCGCAGCTGCTGCACTTTTTGTGATTGTCGTCTTTACTCATAACCCGAATACCTTGCTTTATTTTGTATGTATAATGGCGATACTATTGTTTACCTTAAGTGGTATCCAATGGCGTTATTTATGTATTCTATTAGGCGTTATTTTAGTGTCCGGTTTATTATCCAGCACCTATATGATTCTATACGGACAGGGCGATACAACCTTATTTAAATTAGGTATCATCCATGTTACAGAAGAGAGTTTTATCCGTGGTATTCATATCACCATGAGAGGCGTTATTTTATCGTTATTTGGCGCATTAGTAATCTTCACTTTAAAGATTACGGATGTATTTTATGCTTTGATGATTCATTTCAAAATAAAGTCAAAATATGCCTATTCTTTTATGGCAGCTATCAATATGATTCCATTAATTTTCTCAGAATATGTACAGTTAAGACGTGCTAGAAAAGTTCGTGCACCTTTAATAGATAAGAAACGGATTCCTGGTTTTAAAGGACTAAGAATGACAATCGTTACCTTGATGAGCCAAAGTATACGTCGAGCATATCGCCTAGGTATTGCTATGGAGTCCAAAGGGTTCAGTGATAATCAGAGAACCTACTACCGACAAACAACTTTTTCCTTTAATGATATATTCTTTGTCATTACTATTTTAATCGCTCTATTAATCTCATCGTATTTAGGCATAAACTACCCTATCTTTAATACTAGTGATGCAAGATAAATCCCTTTGAATTTTAAAAGGGATTTTTACTATTGTTAAGAGTTTATTTATTTTTCAATAATTCTTTTATCTCATGATATTATTTAAGTGAAAAATATGATTCTTACTGCACTCTAGTTCATTACATTATGTGGGGGAATATAATAATGTCTAAACTTAAAGTACTTGTGATCACTGGCTCTTTTGGTAACGGTCATCTAATGGTAAGCAATACTTTAAACAAGGCGCTCAATGACTATGATATCGACGTTGTAACACACGATCTTTATTTAGAGGCTCACCCTTTATTAACCCGACTTATTAAAGACTGGTACTTAAAGTGCTTTACTCACTTCAAACCGACCTACAAGTTTTTCTATTATGCCCGTCAGGAAAAACTAAACACTTGTTTCTACAAAAAATATGGTTTAGCTTATTTAAAAAATATAATTGATAAGCATAATCCAGACCTCATTTTAAATACTTTCCCAACACCTGTTTTAAGTCTCATTAAAGAAGAATTCGGCCTAGATATCCCAATTCATACAGTGATTACAGATTACTGTGTGCACAAAAATTGGGTAATTAATAATACTGATGTCTATTATGTTGCTACAGAAAAAATGAAGGGCGACTTAATTAAAAAAGGTGTTTTACCTGAGATGATCAAAGTCACAGGTATTCCTATCAGTAAAGAATTCAAGATTAAAACTGACAGGAATGCTTGGCTAAACAAATTCAACTTATCAACAGACAAAAACACTATTCTCGTGTGTACAGGTTCGCTCGGCCTTCTAAAAGGGTTTAAGAAGTACGTGAAGAAAATAGCTACTAAAAATGATAATCAAGTCATCATTATCTGTGGTAAAAACGATATTTTAAGAGAACAACTTAAATTAGAATTTCACAACTATAAGAATATACTCATCATTGGCTATACAACAAATATGAATCATTGGATGTCATGTGCAGATATCATGATTACAAAACCTGGAGGCATTACCCTAACAGAAGCCCTAGCGACTGAGACACCTGTAATCCTATATAAACCGACTCCTGGCCAAGAGATGGAAAATGCTCTGTATTTCCAAGAAAAGAAATTAGCCCTTGTTGCAAACAATCGAAAAGAACTAAAAGAATATACAGAGCATTTACTAGCTGATAAAAATTTCATCCATTCGATTAAAACGGAGATGCGTAGAGTAAGAACTGCTAGTTCAGCTGAATCCATCATAGAAAATCTTGTTTAAATATAAATGAGAGTGCCGTACGTTCAATATCAGAACATACAGCTCTCTTTTGTCTATATTATTCTTTGAATTGCATTGATTAGAAGCTTGTTTTCTCTTTGACTCGGTAACCATATCCTTTTCCTTAAGAGATTATCTAATATTGTTTCATCACCAGTTTTAAAGTACTGATAGACTTGTCCAAATACAACATATAAACTCGTATTCACTTCATTAAATATCTCAACTTCTTTATCATCAATTTGATGTCCATCGGCTGCTTTATATAACAATTGAAACGCTTTGATAAGCTTATAATTCAGCGTCTCAGAATCGTGAAGTTCAGTTTGATACACTTGTGTAATTTCATTACTATCCACATGACGTTCAACCCACGCAATGTTACTCGCATAAGTAGAAATAATATCTCGATCTCTATCAAGCTCTTCTAAAATACGTGTACTACTAACTTCAGAATCATAAATATAGTTCATAGAGTCGTAGAATTTCAGTTCATCATTTTTTCCACGTAATAAGTTCCAAATGCTTTTACCATCTGCTGCAAATGGATTTAGACCAGTAACGACACCAATAATTATGTTCATCCATATAGCAAAATTTAAAATATAGCTATCTAAACTAAAGAGTTGATCGATTAATAACGGGACTAACACTGAAATTAAATTGAATATGAACCCCCCTGAATTCAGCCAGATTATATCATGCTTTGTAATATGACCTTTTCTTAACGGTTTATAGGCAAGCATTGCACCAAAACTAAAGTACATCGGAACCTTAAAAAAGTATCTGCCATTCATATACATTCCGAGTAAACCAGAAATAAATGCAATTCTCATACCTCTACATTTAGCAATAAAACAATGGCCAAGTTCATGAAAAATAACAGTAGCCATCCAAACAGTAATAAGTAAAGCGATCAATATGCCATTTAAGTCAAAAAAGAGGTCAGCCAATGGTAGCACAAGATAAATGATTAAAATTACAATTAGATTACTTGAAAAGAAATTCATCATGAATCATTCCTTTTTTAGAATTAGGAGGAAAACATGAGAAAGCTAATCAATATCACAATAATAAGTAGAATAGGAAAGGTAAGGTAGGTGATGACAATATCACTGAAACGTTTCTTCTTTTTAATGTCCTTACCATCGTAAAAATCAATTAACTGACGGTAGGTATATATACCTTCTTTACGTTTTAGAATCTCAATGGGTATAGAAGCACCAATCGCAAGTATATACAATACAATAGACGTGATTAATAACACACGATTGTCCAAAAGCATTGCAGGAACAAATAAGAAGGCAGAAACGATTGCCGAAATTAACATGATATTAGACCAAATTGTCCATTTCTTTTGCTCAGTTTTATCTCGTAAATACTGAATATCTCCTTTAATTAATTCATCAACTGAAACATCAAACAAGATACTAAGCATCATTAAATTATGCACATCTGGGTAACTTCGATTATTCTCCCAGTTCGAGATTGTTTGACGTGAAACAAAAAGTTTTTCAGCTAAGTCTTCTTGAGAGTAACCATCTCGATCTCTAAATTTCTTAATCTGCTTATTAAGTTCCATTTAGTTTTCTCCTAATTTCAAAGTAATTATCTTATAACAATATTAACACCAATCGTCTTTTACATTTTCAAAATACAGTGTCTAAATACTTTTACATACTAAATATATCGCAATTATAACGCTATATGTTATAATATAATGCATAGCATTATTTTTAATTTTACCCCTTGTCATTTGCAGTTATAGAATAAATATGTCAGACTCAAAGTTCGGAATCTATTTTTAGGAGATGAAGACATGAACATTCATAAACTAGTTAAAGTTCTTGCTTCTGCTGGAATTGCAGCTACAGTTGTCACAGGCTTACAAATCGATAATGAGATTAACACCAATAACACAATACAAGCCGCTGAAAAAGAAAACAGTAATACCAATTATAAATACCAAGGTGATACTGGCTTTGGTGATGGGCAATTCCTTTTAAATGATGCCTTTACTAAGACATTAGAGGAAGATGGTACACTTGCTTTTAATGGTCATGAAATTGAAGCTTCTAAAGCAGATTATGAGAAAGTTAAAGATGAACAATCTGAGTTTGTAGAAGAAAATGATCAGAAGTTTACTGTACGTGGGGATAGTGTAACTAAGGTTGTTTTCCCTATACAAGATGAGCAATTAGAAATCGATGATATCATCGATTCATACGGTGATGACTACGAACTTATTGAGCATAAAAATAAACCATACGACACCTATGTATTTAAACTTGGTGATCAAGAAGACGAAGATGAAAAGAGTGTGATTGCCTTTAACGTAGAAGATGATTATGTCGTCCAAACTGTAATTGGCTACAGCAGCTCATATTAATATTCAAAAAGGATCTCACGAGTGAGATCCTTTTTTGTGTCATTCGTTTATACATTTGAATATTCCGCTTCAAAACGCTTAGATTTCTTTACAGTGGATAATATTAATACTCCAATACCTAGAAGAACAAGGATAAGACCAAACCAAGATAAAGGTGACATCGCTTCACCCAACATAAACACACCTAACATTGTTGCAGTCAGAGGTTCTGCTAGGGATAAGGTTACAGCAGTTGATGAATCAACATTAGCTAACCCTCTAGCAAACATGAAATAAGCGATACCTGTTACAATGACGCCTAAGTACAAACCAGTGATTAATCCATCAGATGTGAAAACCCAAGTCGCATGGAAGATAAATAAAAATGGCGATAACATCAATCCACTAATCGTAAATACTACTGCCACAGCAGGTAGGGCTGGAATACTAGAAACGACTTTCTTATTTATTATTGTATAGCTTGCAAAGCTCAATCCTGCACCAAGTGCGAGTAAAATCCCTCTAGGATCTACTTGGGTCGTACCTTGATTCGAGAATAGAAGAATCACTCCAACGACTGATAGTAGGGTGGAAATCCACCATGTTTTGCTTGGCTTCTTTCTTAAAATTATCATCTCAATTAAACCTGCGAGAACCGGAGAACTACCTATGGCTACGACTGTCCCAATCGCAACACCTGTTAAAGATACAGCTGAAAAAAAGAATGGCTGAAATAGTGCCATACATAAAGCTGCACCAATGACTATTTTATATGGAATTTCATTAAGTCTTAGTCTTCGAGTGGCTAAGACTAACATTAGCAAGAATCCTCCACCTATAAATAGTCTGACTGCACCGATCGAAATGGGATGTACCTCACTAGGTGCTAAGGCCTGTGCAGTCCCAGCCGTACCCCAAAGAATCGCTGCGAATAATATGAGCAGTGGGCTCAAAATTTTAATCATATTAATCACCTCATAGAATTTCTATTACGAGTATCATATCTCGTTACATAGAAACTTTCCTTACAGTTTTAAACATATGATTTATCTTTTCTTAAGCTCTTTAAAAGCATGAGGTGACATGCCTTGTGCCTTTACGAACCAGCGTGTGAACGACGACACATTATCATAGCCAATTTCTCCCGCAATTCGTGTGATAGTCCAAGATGAGAATTGTAAGAGTCTTTTAGCCTCTAATAAGCGCAATTCATCTAAATACGCTTTTACACTTTTCCCCGTTTGTTTTTTAAACCACTTCGAATAGTATGCAGGATGATAATTTTCCTCAGCAGCCAACCTTTCAATACTGACCCTATCTTTATAATTTTTATGAATGTAATCAATAGATTTTGGTGTAGTTGTATCTAACTTATCCACTACATAATTGGTTAAATTTGCAATCGCATTATTTGCTGTTTCGTTCATTAATAATTGTTTTACTGATGCCCACTGCGTATTCATCTCAACATACATATCTCTCGTTTCACCTGGTAACATATTATTTGGAATATCCAAGACTAAAAACTCATTCTGATCAGTTGAGTGAAAGGTATGTTTACTTTTTGGAGCTAAATAGTAAACATAGTCTAGTGTTAGTTTCACCTGTTGCTCAATCGTCTTTAAATCCATTGAGCCATACAAAGGAAATAATAGCTGTCCATGTTCGTGAAAGTGTGATGTGACGTCATTCGTGTAAATTCTTTTCTCACAGGTAATATCTAAAGTCATGGTCCTCCCCCTTTATTACGAACAAATCTTGCGCTTTGTTTCATCAAATCATAATTGAACAATAAACACCATTTTTTAGACTTATTCATAAAAATTAGGCTATCCCCTTGGATAGCCTATTTATGAAACTTATTTATTATTGTTGTCTTCACGCATCTTATCGATTAATTTTTGCATTTCATCGATATAGTCTTCTTTTTCTTCTTCAGTCTCTTCGATGTTCATATCGCCTTGTTCTTCTTGACGTTTCATCTCATCGACTTCTTTTTGAGTAATCACTTCACCATCTGGTGTCATATATTTCTTATTCATATTACGCGTTTCTTTGTCGATATAACTATAGAAAATAGGAATGACAAATAGTGTGAAGAAGGTACTACTTACAAGACCTCCGATTACAACTATACCCATCGGTGCAATCATTTCTCCGCCTTCGCCAATACCTATAGCAAGTGGTAACATACCTAGTGCTGTCGTTAGGGCTGTGATTAGTATTGGACGGAAACGATGTTGCACACTGAGTTCAAGTGCATCAATTGTTGGAATTCCTTTTTCTTTCTGCTGATTAGTATAATCCACCAGCAATATGGAGTTATTGACCACAATACCCAGCAACATGATAATACCGACAAAGGATACAATACTGAGTGGACTATTCGTTACAATCAGTCCGAGCGCAATACCAATGATAGTCAATGGCATTGCAATAATAACAATGAATGGATGTCTGAATGACTCAAACTGAGCTGCCATAACTAAGTAGATAAAGACAATCCCTAGGACAATTGCAAGAAGGATTTGTGGAATGGCATCTCCAAGCATTTCTAAATCTCCACCCACTGAATAGTGTGTATCATCACTAAAGTCTGCATCATCTACTATATTTTGGACATAGGTACCCGCTTCATTTAATGACATAGAAGAATCGTAGTTTACTGTGAGTTCGCTAGTTTCTTCCTGACTATCTCTATTAATTAACGGTAGAGTTTCAGTTTCAACTAACTCTGCAACCTCACTAACCTGAACATATTCACCTTCAGCATTAGCAATTTCTAGATTTCTAAAGTTATTTACACTTTCTAAATAACTATCTGGGTACTTCACATTTATCGTTAAGAAATCATTTTCACCTTCTACTGTAGAAGATTCTATACCATTGGAAGCTTCATAAAGTGCTTGACCAATTTGAGCTGGCTGTAAACCATTCTCTCTAGCCGCTTCACGGTTAACATTGATCTGCATCTCGGAAACTAGATCTTCACGACTAGATGTCACACTGTCAATCTGATCATCTTCTTCTAAAGCACTAATTATTGCTGTTTCTGATTTCTTCAATCTTTCTGAATCATCATCAGATACATTCAACATCAAGGTATTCGGTTCTGATGACATACCTGATTGAGACATAGGAATCACATTGATATCAGCTGATTCATCTAGGGATTCCACATCGCTTTCAATATCTTCTATGAATTCATTTGTCGTCACATTACGCTCATTTTGACTAACAAGCGTTGCCGTAACACTAGCCTTGTTTGTCTCTTCAGTCATCGACATCATTGGTTGAGAAGAGCCAACGTTACTAAGGTACATATCAATTTCAGAATAATCTTCTAAGTAATTCTCAATTTCTTGCACTGTTTCTAGAGTGTCTTCATAAATAGTACCTTGTTCTTTTTCAATTTCAATCGTAATGGCACCTTCATCACTTTCAGGCATCAAAGTCATACCTTGGTTAAAGATAGCTAGTAAACCTAGTGCCATTAGTATAGTCGTGATGAAAAGAACTAAGAGACGATGTTTTAAGGTCCAACGCGTCGCACGCGTCAACCACTTCATATATGGTCTTTCCTGTCTGACTTTTTCCATGTTCTGTTTAGGTGCGCTTAAAATACGGCTTGCAATCATGGGAACAACAGTTAAGGCGACAAACAACGATGCAAATAAACTAAACACTACTGTAATCGCAAGTGGTGTAAATAGTTGTCCAACTAAACCACTAACAAACACAACCGGCAAGAACACAGCCGCTGTTGTTAAAGTTGATGCAATAATAGCAGATGCAACTTCTTTTGTACCATCACTTGCAGCTTGTTTGGAGTTTTTGCCCATAGATAGATGCCTATATATATTTTCAATAACAACTACAGCATTATCCACTAGCATACCAATACCGAGTGCCAAACCACCTAGTGTCATTAAGTTTATACTTATATCTGTAAAGAATAATAGCGCAAAAGTTGTTATGACTGAGAATGGTATTGCTAAACCAATAATCAGCGGTGCTTTTAAATTTCTAAGAAAAGCGAAGAGTACAACCATAGCAAGTATTGCACCGGAAATAAGTGACGTATAGACACTATTTATTGCAAGATCAATATACTCACCTTCATCATAAAGTGATTCAACTGTTAGGTTACTAAATTCATCTTCAGAAAGTTTTTCTTCAAGAACTTTATTAAACTCTTTATTAACTTGCGACGCATTCGCATCTGAAGCGAGCATCACGTCTATAGATAAGGCGTCACCTTGATTCAATCTTGTGATGGAGTTTGAGTCCTGTGCTTCAACAGATACATCTGCGATATCATCTAGAGTGAGTGTCCCGCCATCAGGTATGTCCGTAATAACTAATTCGCGTAAGGCTTCAACACTGTCAATATTACTAACCGTACGCGTCGTTATAGATGTACGTTCTTCTTCATCGACAATCGTAGCATTTGGTATCGATATGTTATTTGCTTCGATTAATCCTGCCACATCACTCTGGCTCATGTTGACTTCTTCAAGTGCGTCGATATCTAAGTTCACTTGAATCTCTTGAGTCACTGCACCATTCTCAGTGATTGATGCGACCCCTTCGATATTTTCAAGCTCTGTAATTAAGTCTTCCACTTGATCTTGGTAATCAACAACACTTTCTCCTTCAGAAGTGACTGCCAGTTGAATACTAGGCAACATAGAGATATCAAATTCTAAAAAGGACGGTGATTCTGCTTGTTCAGGTAATTCAACTGCATCAATCGCCCTTCTAATATCACTTTCTACATCTTCAATCTGCATATCATAGTCAAATTCCATAATAACAACTGAAGAGTTTTCCTGTGACTGAGAAGAAATATTACTTAAACCATTTATAGACGACAATTCAGATTCTAACGGTACTGTAACGTCTTCCATCACTTCCTCAGGCCCAGCACCTTGGTAAGTTGTTGCTACCGCGGCAATAGGAGGTTCAATCGGTGGCATTAGCTGCAAAGGGAGTCTTGTTAATGAGACTGCACCTAAGAGCATAAGTATTATCATAACGACGATTGTAAATTTAGGTCGTCTTATAGAAAAATCAGATAGCTTCAATTATTTTTCGCCCCTCATTATTTTTATTGTATTTGTATGTATCCAACAACGTGTTGTACAATTCTATATATTAAACTAAAAAACATGTCTATATCAATCAACAGTATGATCCGCAGTGTCGGAAAAGAAAAGGTGTGTCTATATTGTTACAAAAATCACTTACAAGAGAAAATTTAATTGAAGCATTCTGGGAACTTTATAAAGATAAACCCATCGAAAAAATCACTGTCAAAGAAATAACAAATCGTGCAGGCTATAATCGTGGAACATTTTACGCATACTTCAAAGATACTTATGAAGTACTTAAAGAGATTAAAGAGTCTATTATGCCGAGTAAGGACATGATTATTTACCCGATTCAAAGAATAGAGAAGAAGGAAGACTTAATCTTTGATACGCTCAGCCATTCCAATGATTATTTCATGGAGAACCAAGAGAAGATAATCGTTTTACTTGGACCTGAAGGTGATCCCTCCTTTGTTCATGAATTAAAAATACGCACACGTGAAATACTAATGGAATACCTAAACGGTTCGGATATTAACGAACCAGAAAAAATTCAATTTATTATTGAGTATCACATGTCAGCCATCATTGGTGTATTCCAACTTTGGGTAGAAAGAGGGTCAACCTTAGACCAAATTGAATTAGAAAAACTCATAGAAGATATTTCACAGGATGGTGTAATAAGCATCCTACAGACCTTGATTAGTAAATAACCTATTTGTAACACTATGCGTTATAAAATAACGCATCTAGATGTATTGATGTAACAGGTTTCTGTAAAAATCATCCTGACCAATTATAACGACCCTATCACATATTTGTTCAATTTCATTCATGTCATGAGAGGTATATATTATAAGCACCTCTTGCTCTTGTGCTAATTTCTTTAAGAAACCTCCAATCTCTATACGAGATTTCAAATCAATACCTGCTGTTGGCTCATCCAATAGTAATAGTTTCGGTTCATTAATTAGGCTAACAGCTAGGTTTAATTTTCTTTTCATTCCACCAGATAACTGATTGACTCTTTTATCATCTTGCTTAAGCTGAACTGCTTCAAGTATAGATTTTAATTCCTCTTTTGACCGCCTTGTCTTGGATAGGTTTTCAAAGAACTTCATATTCTCCATAACCGTTAGGTCTTCCCATAGTGCGAGTTCTTGTGGAACATATGCAATGTACTGCCTGAGTGACCGGTAGTGCTTTTTATAATCTCGGTCATTCAAAAGCACTTGCCCGCTATCTTCTTTTAGCAGTGTCGCAAGTATTTTTAACAAGGTGGACTTGCCTGCTCCATTTTCGCCGACGAGCCCAATGACTTCTCCCTTAGATGCAGAAAGATTAAAGTTCTCGAGCACCTTTTTCTTACCATAGCTTTTAGACAAAGACTTAACTTCTAGCATTGCGATTCCTCCCTAAACAAACAGTTAATACTAAGATGGTTACAAACAGCATCACGAAGTTGTTATTATTCTCAACTAGTGCGATAACAGGGTGAAAGTTCGATATTCCATTTAAGAATGGCATAATGATATGAAGTCCTAATAAGACACCAATCAAACCTAGCCCATTTCTATATAGTGATAATTTACTTCTAGAGTAGAATGCAACAATAAATACAATAATATTCACTATAGCTCTGTAGATGAGTAGGCTAACTATACTAACACTCTGATCAAACATTGCCTTAATAATAAGTAATGTGACTAGATCAATCATGTACATTACTATCAGCATAGCTAAAAATGAGGTAATCATAAATGCCTTAAACGAATAGTTTAGATATAAAAAACGTTGTTTTGTCTCGCTCCTTGTTTCACGTGTAACAAATTCAAAAATGAATACCGTTGTTAAAAGAGATACATATGCCCAGATTAACCAAGGATCGATTGTGCTATCATTTTGTTCCATGGTCTCCTTACCCTTAAAAGTGAAGTTTTGGCTGACTAGGTTAGAGTCCATATCAATTTGATTTTTTGTTTCAAGTATAGTTTCTGATTCTATTGTGGTTTCATTAAACAATTCCATTTCTAGGTCTTGTATTTGCTCAGTGATTCTTTGACTATTTAAGGATTCTTGTATTAACGAGGCAAGTAACTCCTTAACCGTACTGTATGCAAAAGAACGATCTGTATAGTATGTTTCAACCATATTACGCCGCTCACCTGACAAAATTTTATCCTCAAAATCTTCACCAAACACCAAGACACTGTCATATTGATACTGTTCTAAAACTCTTAAAGCATCATCTTTTTCACTGTTTTCAAACTGGTCTATTCTAATATAATTACTCTCTTCTAACCCTTTGATTATCCTATCAGTTTCTTCAACGTCAGCTTCATCAACTACAGCTACTGGCACTCTAAAACCTTCTGATACATTAGAAGTCACGTAGACTGCACCTACCGTTACAAATAACGGTATAAACAACCAAAAAATGAGCTTCAAGCGGTGCCGTTTCAAGAGGATCCATCTCGATTTAATCATATCCATCATGAGACTCTACGCTCCTTTAATAAACCAATGATAAGCATCATCACCAATAGTGTACACAAGCTGAATAACATGATATTAATTTCCATCGTAAATCGTTCGTTTAATACAATTTCCTGAAGCCAATTCAGTGCCTGATATGAATACGTTACGTCAAAGATCCAGTCGAAATATAAAGGGAAGTAAATTCTGGGTATAATCGCTCCTGAAAAAACAATAATGAGTGAAAGCATCATTAATTGTAATATCATCGTTAGTTTATAGCTCTTAGACAACCAATCGACAATAAGGAGCAAGATAACCGTTATTAATAGATGTATGACAATTAGAATGCCAATTCTCATTAAATTTTCTATGACTAATGCATTTCCGATTAAATAAAGAGCCGTCATCAAAATAAGTACAGAAGGTAGAATCATAATTAGCATCAGAGCAGTTATTCTTGAGATTCCTTGTGCCAGATGTCCTACACCTAGTAGTTTCATTCTTTCACTGAGTCCTGGGTTTTTATCTTTCATTAACATCAGGTACAGTAAATACAGCCAAATAGTTAATAAAATAAACATGCCATTTAATAAGAAGTAAGATATACCTAAACTAAAGTTCTGTGATACTTCTTCTTCATCAACTAAGGTGTCTGAAGAAATAACCTGCACAAACTGGCTCACAAATTCTTGAAAGATCAAATCCTCTCTTTGTTCATCTGACATATCAAATGATTTTGCATAGTGATTCACTGTAAGTACATTGGATTGGGAATTTCTAAGATGTCGAATGAGGGTGTCCACTACACTTCTAATCATATAACTTTCAAGTTTACGATCTGGATTCCCAGTCACTTCTAGCTGACTTGTTTGCCCCTCCATCATATTTTCTGCAAAATTTTCTGGAAACACAATAAATGCAGACAGCTCGTTATTATCAATTAAAGCATTCGCCTCATCTATATCTAGTCGCTCCATCTCTATACCGTCTGTAAAATCAGCTGTATCTGCTAAAGTATTGACGAGCATGTCAGTCGTTTCATTTTCATCCATATTCACTAAACCAATATTAATTTCTTGTTCGTCTTCTACTGATAAAACATTACCTAATATCCAGATTAGTAGAGCCGTAAATAGAATTGGAGCAAGTAAAATAAGAGAAAGTGATAGCCACTTCCTCTTAAATCTATGAAGGTCGTTAGCAATGAATACGAGGATATGTCTCATTTTTTTCATTGCTACCGCACCCTTCCTATTATTTATATTATTGAACACCGGCACCTGTACCGAAGTTTTCACTAAGCCATGATTCTAATTTAGGTCCCACTTCTTCAGTAAAGTAGGTTTCAAGCTCTTCTTGGTTCATCTTACCAATATCTGTTTCATTGTCTGATGAAGGAATCTCGACTTCATTAACAGACTGACTTTCATGTGCAATATTAAGAACTGCAGTGTCTCTAGTAATATTTGTACCATCGTCTGCATATAGTTGAATATCACCCGATGCCTGATCATCTTCATAGTTTGTTGATGACTCCATATAGATATTAAATGGCTCACTTTGCTCCGGGCTGAAGTTATTTACTGTTGCCTCAAGATTCCAAATCTCATTATCTTCTTCTTCACTTTTCGTTGAGTTTAGGACTAGAATGTCTTCATCCTCAACATTTACCGTCATTACATCCTCATAACCTGAATCTACTTCGTTTAAATCAAAAATAAAGTTAACTTTCTCTTCAGCAGTGCCCAGTGAAACATTGATTAGATTTCCATCTTCACGCACTTCATGTGTTGAATCCAATTCAAGATCTTCCGTTTGCTCATCTATCGTTACAGATACATCTAAATCACGTTGTACAATATTATCTTCATCATCAGTCCAAATTACTGATGTCATACCATTTGGGAATCCGATATCTTCAACATTTTCAGCAGCATCTTTTAGTTGCTGACTTGGATCTGTTTCAATCTCTTCACCTGCAGGCATACTCATATTTGCTTGAGTCATCTGTGCTTCGATTAATTCTATTAATCTCTCATCTTCAGACATCTTAGTTAAAAGTTCTCTTAAGAATGTGTGCATTTCTTCTTCTGATAAGGTCATCGTCAGCTTATCTGCATTAACTGTTGTTTCACCAACTGTTATCTCTTCACTTTCTTCTTCAAAGGCTTCGTCTGGTAAATTTTCTTGGAGGAAACTTGAATATTCGTCAACAAAATACTCACGTTCCTCTTCTGTTAATGCATTGCTTTGGAAGAAAGTAGAGAAATCAATATTTTCTTCATTAGGGAACGTTTCAGGATCCAATTGATTTAGAAAAGTCCCTGTATCTTCTTCATGTAAAACTAAGTATTCTTCAATAAATGGTAGCGTAAGACCCATTTTTTCTCCACTAACATAACCAGCAACATCTTCAATAGTAAACGCACCAACATTTGCATCTAAACCAAATGTTGCGAGCTCTTCGTTAATATCTTGACTCCCAGTTATGTTAATCTCAGCATTATTAATCATTTCTGAGATACCACTTTCTTCTAAGTTAGGATCATTGGTCTCAGCTGTAAGCGTCATGCTAGACTCTGTTGGATTATCCATAGAATTCTCATACCATTCTAGTTCGTCTTCAAATCTTTCCTCGAACATTTCTGTCATATTCTCAGTGCTATCCAACTCCGACATAAGGTAGGTGTTCTTAGGTGTATTCACAACATTTTGGTAAATAAAGTATCCACCGATTGCCAGAACAATGAGGGCGCCGACAGAGACACCAAGTATAGTAAAACCTTTCTTACCCATATGCTCAACTCCTTAGTATTCTTACCCATATGCTCAACTCCTTAGTATTCTTACCTTCAATTTACAAGTTTCCCCAAATGAAGACATAATACACATTTTCTTTAACATTTCGTCAAATTTATGTCACTTTTTGTATCAAATATACAATTTCGGGTAAACAGTAGATGAGGTGATTGCTTTGTCTTCAATACGTATAATTGGCGCACAACAAAATAATCTAAAAAATGTTAGCGTCGATATTCCTAAACATAAATTAACTGTTTTCACAGGTCGGTCAGGTTCTGGAAAATCATCACTTGTTTTTAGCACACTTGCGGCAGAATCAGAACGTCTGTTGAACGAAACTTACTCAGCATATATTCAAAACCAATTGACTAAATATGAAAAACCAGATGTAGATCGAATTGATAATCTTCCAGTCGCTATGGTAATCAACCAAAAAAGGTTAGGAGGGAATTCAAGGTCAACAGTGGGCACCATTTCAGATATATACTCATCAGTTAGATTACTTTGGTCAAGAGTTGGTCAACCTTTTGTTGGATACTCCAATGTGTATTCCTTTAATAATCCCTCAGGTATGTGCCAACGATGCCAAGGTCTAGGTTATGTAGAGGATATTGATTTAAACGAGCTTCTAGATTACGATAAATCGCTAAATGAAGATGCAATTAAATTTCCTTCTTTCCGTCCAGATAGCTGGAGAGGGAAGCGCTACTTGTATAGTGGTCTATTTGATAACGACAAAAAACTGAGAGACTATACAGAAGATGAAATGAATACATTTTTATATACCAAGCCGAAAAAGCTTAAAAATCCCCCAGATAATTGGCCAAGAACAGCAGAATTTGAAGGGTTGATTCATCGCTTTAGACGTTCTTTCTTACTCAATGATAATTTTGAGAAAAATCGTTTTTTAGAAGATGTTGAAAGAGTTGTGACGAGTCGTGAATGCCCAGATTGTCACGGTAAAAGACTAAATGAGAAAGTATTAAGTTCAAAAATAAATGGACTTGATATCGCAGACTTTACAGCCTTACCGATTGAAGATACTGTTCCTTTTTTAAGAAAACTAAAAAATGAGAAGGAACAAGTCATCATTGAACCTCTAATCAAACAACTTGAAGTATTGAAACATGTAGGACTCAACTATTTAACTTTAGACCGGGAAACGCCGACTTTATCCGGCGGTGAATCACAGCGCATTAAATTGATTCGCCATTTGAATAGTCCATTAACTGATCTCGTTTATATAATCGATGAGCCGAGTGTAGGGCTTCACCCTGAAGATATACAAAAGATTAATGACATCATGTTAGATATTAGAGATAAGGGCAATACTGTTCTCGTTGTAGAACATGATCCTGACGTAATCAAAATCGCAGATCAAATCATCGATATGGGTCCAGGCGCTGGTCAACACGGTGGCGAAATAATATTTACAGGGAAATATCAAGATATTTTAAGTGCAAATACCCCAACTGCTAGAGCATTAACACACGATCATAATTTAAAAGATAATCACAAGATTGGTAAGAAATTTATCAAATTGAAAAACATTAGCAAGAACAATCTAAATAACGTCAGTGTATCGCTACCTAAAAATGCTCTGACTATTTTTACAGGTGTCGCTGGTTCGGGTAAAAGTACCTTACTTAGAGAAGGGTTCAAACATTCAGATGCTATCATTATCGACCAGCAAGCAGTGCATGCATCAAATCGTTCAAACTTATTAACCTACATGGATATATTTGATGAAGTACGTACAATATTCGCCAAGGAAACCGGACTTTCTAAGAGCATGTTTTCTTATAATTCCAAAGGTGCATGTCCAAATTGTAAAGGGAAAGGCATAATCAAAACTGAACTTGCCTTTATGCCAGATTTCTCTCAAGTATGTGAGGTTTGTAACGGTACCCGTTATAAAAAAGAAGTGCTTGAAGCTAAGGTGAAAGGCTATTCTATAGCAGATATTCTGGCATTGACTGTAGAAGAAGCACTCAACATTTTTAAAAATAACGCTAGCGTTATAAATCGTTTGACTCGTTTACAAGCTACCGGACTACAGTATATGACACTCGGACAATCCTTAGATACTTTATCCGGTGGAGAAATTCAAAGAGTAAAACTTTCTAAATATCTTGATGCAGATAATACTGAGGAAACTTATATCTTTGATGAGCCTACAACAGGTTTACATGAAGAAGATATTCCAACACTCTTAAATTGCTTTAATCAACTCATCGATAGAGGAAATACAGTGCTGATCATAGAGCACAACCTCACGATGATGACCCATGCCGACTGGATTGTCGATATGGGGCCAGGTGCCGGTATAGAAGGCGGAAAAATCTTATTTAGCGGCCGACCTAAAGACCTTCTTAATGTCGAAGAATCTGTAACGGCTAAACATTTAAAGCGTTATATAAAGCAATAAAAGAGGGTGAGATTTTAAAATCTCACCCTTTTCCTTATTTAAATGTTGCATTTTCTAAACGAATATATCCTGCTGCATCAAGTTCTACACCTTCCAATTGATCTGTGTTATAAGCGAGCGTCATATTAGGGTGTACCAGCGGTACATAAGGTAATTCTTCCATTAAAATACTATGAAGATTTTCATACTCTGTCACACGCGTTTCATCATCTGTCGCACTTCTTGCTGCTTCTAAACCAGCATCCACTTCATCATTCTTGTAAAATGCACGGTTTCCTCCAAATCCTTCATTACTACCCAAGGTCAATGAGGATAAAAGATAGTCTGCGTCACCTGTCGATGCTGTAAAACTTAGTAAAAACATATCGTGCTGACCATTACCTAATCGTTCTAAAAATGTAGCCATCTCATATTGCTCAACTTCAATATTGATGTTTAATTCTCTAAGCTGCTCTTGAATATACACTGCTGTATCCACGAGGTCCTGACTATCATTAACCCAAATTGTAGCATTAAAACCCTCAGGGTAAGCTGATTCACTTAGAGCCTGTTTGGCTAAGTCCATATCTTGGCTTAATTCAGGTAACGCTTCTGAATTCCCAAATGCACTTTTCGACAATAAACTATTTGGTATTTCTGCCTTACCATCGTATATACCACTTTTAATTGCTTCTCTGTCGATGGCACTGGATATTGCTTGCCTCACTTTTACATCATTAAATGGCTCACTTTCTGTGTTAAACCCTAGGTAATTTGTTCTAAGTGAATCAGATTCAACTAATTCAGTGTTCGCACTATTGTTAATACGATCAAACATGGCCATATCAACAGGTGTTGTGATATTAATGCCACCTGACTCTAACTCAGCCATCATCGAACCAGATTCTGGGATAATAACGAAGGTGAGGTTATCAATTAAACTATCACCGGCAAAGTCATCAAAGCGTTCGAGTTCTATGTTTTGTCCAGGTGCCCTTGCTTTAAATTTCACATAGTTCGTACCATCTGGATTTGCTGAAATATGCTCGCTTGTAAAGGCTGATATCTCATCAGATAGGGCCGTAAAGTCATCTCCACCTTCATCTCTTAGCTCATAATATTCATCCAAGTTTACATCTGAGCCTGCCTGTTCTAAAGCTTGTTCATAATCGGCATCGATACTTTCTTTACTCATAATACTACCAGCAGTATGTGCTAAGTTATCAGGCAGTGGAGCAAATGGATATCTCGTAATAATATTAAGTTCATGATCGTTAACAATTTCAATCTCTTCAATCATTTCAAACAAGAATTGTGTCGGTGCACCGACACTCGGGTCAACAACACGCTCTAAAGATGCTTTAACATCTTCTGCAGTAAACGCTGATCCATTGTGAAATGTCACGTCTTCTACTAATTTAAAATTCCATGTCGTTTCATCCACCTGTGACCATTCACTAGCAAGACCTGCTTTATGACTCATATCAGGATTTCTTGCAACTAAGGTCTGAAAGAGGTGACGCCTTACTTGGATTCCAATGACATCATTCGTACCATGAGGATCAATCGTCGACAAGTCTTGGTCAAATCCTACAACCACATCCCCTGTCTTTTCTGAAGTAGAACTTTCTTCTCCCTCAACATCGACCTCACTATCATTGGTACAAGCTCCAAGTAATATGACAACAAGTATTACCAAAAACCATTTGAAATTTTGCATTATATGTAACCCCCTTTTAGTTGAATATATAAATTATATATTGAATAGTCAGAAAATACTATCTAATTATGTTCAGTATTGACAATATAACATCCTAATGTTAGGATTTATATAGCCTAGTAATAGGATATTAAAAGAAGGAAGGAGAAATACGCATGATTTCTAGTTTGACACGCATTAATGAGCTTGCTCAAAAGAACCGTACAGTAGGTTTAACAGAGGCAGAAATTGAAGAACGTGCTGAATTAAGACAAGAGTATCTTAAAGAAATTCGTGGTCAGGTTTCTTCTAATATCACTTCAATAACGATTCAAAATGAAGACGGTATAGATGTAACACCTGCTAAATTAAATGTTGAAAAAGTTAAAAACCTTTTAAACGGCCACTCATAGAATTTTAAGCCGCCTTCATCTCTTACGAGATGAGGGCTTTATCTATTTAAAAAGAGGAGGATGTCTTATGTCAGTTCAAGAGAGAGATTTACATTTATATAAGTCATTGATGACCGCTTCAAAAATACTAAATGATAAAGCAAGAACTCATATTAAGAATCAAGGACTCACATTTGAAAATTTACTC
Organism: Jeotgalicoccus sp. S0W5; assembly: GCF_011634875.1. NCBI lineage: Bacteria > Bacillati > Bacillota > Bacilli > Caryophanales > Staphylococcaceae > Jeotgalicoccus > Jeotgalicoccus sp. S0W5. Next base: position 116,760 of record NZ_SIRQ01000002.1, read on the forward strand.
GTAATAGAATGCCTATTTGAGCATGGGCCACATTACATACAAACCTTAAGTGAAAAATTGATGATACCCAGTGGTAGCATTACGTATATTGTAAATAAATTAGAGAAAAAAGGTTTAGTTCGTAGAGAAATACAGGCTGATAATAAGCGCTTTTGTAAGGCGATTTTGACCGACGAGGGTAAATCAGTATTCAACGAAATTCACCCAGTATATACAAAAGATATAAGTGAAGCATTCGCTCACTTGTCAGGTTCAGAAAAATCCGCTTTAGAAGACTTACTAAATATCATATGCGAAGAAAAAAACTGATGGAGGAATCCTCCATCAGTTCTTAATTTAGTTTGAGTATTTTATCGTTATTATTCCTAATTTCTTTTAACAGGGTTGAATCACTGATTAGAGACTGACCATAAGATGGTATCATTTCTGTTAATTTATCTAACCATTTTTCTTTATAAGCCGGGAAATTTTTGTCGATAATATCTAAGGCAACATGTACCGATACGGAAGCGCCTGGAGATTCTCCAAGTAGGGCAATCACGCTGTGATCTTGTGAGTTTACAACTTCAGTACCAAATTGTATATAACCACGCCCATATTCATTCGTATCTTTAATGACTTGGACCCGTTTACCTGCGATATGCAGATCCCAGTCCTCATCCTTCGCATCAGGTACGAAACGTCTCAATTCTTCCATTCTATTCTCTTTCTTCATGAGTACTTGTTCGATTGAGTACTGTACAAGTGGAATATTCTTCAATCCTGCCGACATCATAGTCAGCAAGTTAAAGCGATTCACTGATTTAAATAAATCCGTGTTAGAGCCATATTTTAAAAGCTTAGGACCGATTGCTGCAAATGGTCCAAATAACAAGCTTTCTTTACCATCAATATAACGTCTATCCAGGTGAGGTACCGTCATTGGCGGCTTACCTTTTGGCTCCTTACCGTACACTTTGGCTCCATGTTGACTCACAATATCAGGATTATTACACACTAAAAATGCACCACTAATTGGGAAACCTCCAATATTGCGGCTTTCAGGGATGCCCGTCTTTTGTAGAAGCGGTATCGCATGCCCACCTGCACCAATGAAGATGTAATCAGCAGAATGAAACTCCGTCGCTCCAGTTTCTAAATTCGTCACTTTGACTTCCCATTTCCCATTATCTAAACGACGAAAACCATCAACTTCATGATTGAAGCTAACCGCTGTATTTGGCTGCGTTTGTAGATTCGTTACAAGCTTCCTTGTTAATTCACCAAAATTCACATCTGTACCATAATCCACTTTACTTGCCGCTATACTTTCAGCCTTGTCACGGCCGTTAATCATCAGTGGAATCCATTGGCCGATTTCCTCATGGCTCTCCGTATAGGTCAATCCCTCAAACATTGGTAGTGATTTTAAAGCTTCATATCTATTTTTTAGAAAATTAACGTTCTCTTTTCCCTGTACAAAGCTGATATGTGGGAGCGGACGAATGAAAGACTCAGGTTCATCCAGCGCCTTATTTTTTACGAGATAAGACCAAAACTGCTTAGAAATTTCAAATTGCTCGTTAATTTCTTTTGCCTTTTCAACGTCAATGCTGCCATCTTTTTGTTCTACTGTATAATTTAATTCGCATAAGGCAGCATGCCCTGTACCTGCATTATTAAGCTCATTAGAACTTTCTAAAGCAGGTGCATTTTGTCGCTCGAACATTTTTAAATTCCACTCACCTTCTAGATTTTTTAAAAACGTTCCTAGGGTCGCACTCATAATGCCTGCTCCGATTAATATTACATCTTTAGAATTTGTCATAGTTAACCAGCTCTCTACTTTTTGAATTAAATAAAATATACCGGTTTCCCGGCATATTTTCACATTCTATTATTTAACAATAATGACCGGAATATTCGCGCGTTTCGCTACCTTATGCGTCACATGACCAAGTACATGTTTAATTTGCATTCTTGATCTCTTGTTGCTCATTACAACGATTTCGTAATCTCCATTCTCAATTTCTTTCTTTAGTTCTTGGAGTACTCTACCTGTTGAAAATTTAATTTCGTAATTTAAATCATACTTATCCAGCTCATCCTTGAAATATTGAATGTCTGCTTCTTTCTCCTTAGCAATTTCATCAAAATGTTTCCCGTGAAACTTTACATTATCAGCCATCTCATTTTCTGCAATTACGTTAAACACTGTAATCTTAGCTTCTTTACTCGAACCAGATAATTTTTGAAGTTGCTCAGGAACATTAACAAAAGAGTTTCCAAAGTCAAAAGGTACTAATATTTTTTTATACATATTTACTATCCTCTCTTTTACTTATTTGACGATCATCACAGGTGTGTTGACTCTTTTTGCAATTTTGTGTGTCACATGGCCAAGAACATGCTTGATATCTCTTTTAGATCGTTTATTACTCATCACTATCATATCGTAGTCATGGGCATTAATTTCCTTTAGCAATTGAGGAATAACACGACCAACTTCAAAACGGATCTCATAGTTTAAATTCAACTTGTCCAATTCATCAGTAAATGGTTTAAGTTGTTCTGTTTTTTCTTCAACAATTTCATTAAAGCGTTTGCCATTAAACTTCACATCACTGGACATTTCATTTTCTGTAATGATATTAAAGATAGTGATTATTGACTTCTCATCGTCACTAGTTAACTTGTCTAATTCCTTTGGCACGTTGTCAAAAGAGTTTCCAAAATCATATGGTAGTAAAATATTTTTATACATACGTACACCTCCCTAAATACTTATCTTTAATATAACAAATAATTCAAGGTATCACTTACCGTATTCCCTGATGTAAATCAGAATATGCATAAAATCTCACAAATCATGTTAAATTCCAATTGCTTTGAATGCACCTTTTACTGTAAATTGTTCAATAAAGTCCGCCATCTTAAATACAGGCACTTCACAACCTTCTGTTAACCATTTTAATAATAGTCCCATATGTGCATGGATAATATAGGTGATTAAGTAGTCCTCATCCACTTCACTATTAAATTCTACACCAAACTCCTGACTTTTGGCTTTATAGAATTCAAACATATGTCGTGAAAAATACTCTGAAAGTGCACTTGTTCCTATCCCTGCAGCAATGACAAGCACCCTTTCTCTATTATCCTTCAAATAAGTAAAAAATCCTTTAATTGTGTCTTGAAGTTGTTGATCACTTAATTCTCTAAGATTGTTACCACTTATATTTTTATAAAGTAGATGGTCTATATCATCAATCATCTTCGCCTGGTAACTTTCAATCACTTCATATTTATCTTTATAATACGTATAAAATGTTCCTCGGTTAATCATTGCAGTTTGACTGATATCTTGTATTGTTATATTTTCAAAACTTTTCTCTTTTAAAAGCTCTACCATAGCTTGATCTATCGCACGTAAGGTCTTTTGAACTCTTAAATCTTTTTTCAATTTTAATCAACCTTTCTAGGTAAAGTGTCGGTTATCTCACACATAAATGAATATCGTCTATTGAATAATATTTTGACACTCATATAATGATTTATTGTACACAGTGTACGATAAGTTTAACATAAAATAATTAAGGATGATTTAATGTTTCAGGATTTTAAATTTATACTCAAAAAACCTTTATTAATCGCAACGCTATTTTTCATTTCTTTATTCCCTGTTATTTACTCAGTCACTTTTCTCGGGGCGATGTGGAATCCGTATGACCGGACAGGAGACCTTGCCTTTCATATTGTCAATGAGGATGACGGGACAGATGATATAAATATAGGAAGTAATATCGAAACGGAGCTCTCTAATAACAACCAATTCGATTGGAAATTCACGAACTTAAATGAAGCAAAAAAAGCTGTACAAAGTGGGGAAGCTTATGGTTATTTAGTCATTCCTTCAGATGCTTCATCAAATGCTTCATCTCTTTTAAGTGATGAACCTCAGAAAGTGAATTTAACACTTCATACCAATCCTGGTTATAACTTTATTGGTTCTATTATGGCACAACAAGCAGGGGCAGAATTAGAAAACAACATCCAAAAAGAAATTACTGGTACTTACACGTCTACCTTAATAGATGAGATTGCTCAAGTATCAGAAAAAAGCACAGAAGCAGAACAAGCCATCAATGATCTTACCGATGGGGCAGTTACACTCGATCAAGGTATCGCCCAACTTCAAGGATCGTCAACACAACTACAAGACGGGGCAAATAGCCTATATACAGGTGAACAACAATTCTCTAGTCAACTCAATCAAGTAGCTCCATTACTTGGAAACTATAGTGCACCAATTACTGATGCACAAAGTCAGCTAGAAAGTGGCGCAGGTGAATTAAATAATGGCATCAACCAAATGACTACGGGTGTCGATGAATTAAAAGCAGGATCAGAGCAACTATCAGGTGGCTTACAAGAAATACAAAGTCAATTCCAAACGCTACAAAATCAGATGGATGAGTCAGGTCTAACCTTTACTTCAGAAGGTGCAGATGCGATCACTCACCCAATCGAATTCACATCGGAAACAACAGTGGAAACAGACAACTATGCTCAAGGATTTGCACCACTCATTATTGCAGTCAGTCTATTTATAGGTGCAATAACTTTAAACGTAGTCTATCCTATGAATAAGGTTTTCGATAAAGAGCATTCCGTCTTTTCACGTTGGATTAGCCGTGGTCTATTGTTCATTACACATTCTGTTGTCATTTCAAGTTTCTTATATGCGGCAGTAGTCTGGGGAATGCAAATCGATATTCATAGCCATTGGAGATTTTACCTTGCAATGATCATGTGGTCACTTGTTTCCATTATTATGATTGCAACGCTGGTTAATATATTCGGGAACTTTGGTAAGTTCCTTGGTATTGTTCTCTTAATTGTACAATTGTCATCTGCTGGTGGTACTTTCCCTATAGAAACGGCCAACAATTTCTACCAATCACTATTTAACATTTTACCGATGGCTTATATCGTCTCTGGTTTCAAAGATGCCATCTTTAATCAATCATTTAACGTAGAGTTTTCAACTGTAATAACATTGTTAGCCGTAATTTCAATTGGACTTTATCTCATCATTTTACTTACCATGTGGCTAAAAGATAAATTCCCTGCATATGAAGAAAAAATCAATAAGATGAGTCGTTTTGAAGGATAGTAGGCAGAAATTCTTTCCCAAATTTTTGACATCCTAATGTCAATAGTCTGAAATAATACAGGAATATTTCAATGTTACAAAGCTGTCTCTAACTGTAATTGCATTATTATTGCGTTGTAACATACGTAATCAATTTATGTGATACATTAGTAACTGTCCTAGAGAGACAGTAAAAAATACAGTGCATGTCGACAGAACGACAGTTAAAGAATAGGCATTGAAATTTTAAAATTATTTTTTTGGAGGAAGAAAACAAATGAAGAAAACAATATTAGCAACATCATTAGCTTTAGGTTTAGGCGTAACAGGCGTAGTAGCAGATCAAGACGTAGATGCATCATCAATCAATAAAGAAGACCTTGCACAAACAGTTCAAAATAACCCAGCTGAATTAAATGCAGCTCCAATCCATGAAGGTGCATATGACTACAACTTCACATTAAACAATGTGAACTATGACTTTACTTCAGATGGAACGAACTACTCTTGGGCATACAGTGCTAACGGTAACGCTACAGCGACTAACTACACTAACGAAACTGTAGAAGCACCTAAAGTAGAAGAAGTTCAAGAAGTTGAACAAACAAACAACACTAACTACAACACACAAAACCAACAAGCAGCACCTGCTGTAGAAGAAGTTGAAGTTCAAGAAACACAACAACAAGTATCTGAGCCAGCAGCTCCTGCTCCAACTCAATCTACTTCATCTTCAAATGGTTCAACTAAATCACAATTCTTAGCTGCAGGTGGTACTGAAGCTATGTGGAATAACATTGTTCTTCCAGAATCAAGTGGTAACCCGAACGCAGTAAGTCCAAACGGCTACCAAGGTCTTGGTCAAACTAAAGAATCTTGGGGAACTGGTTCAGTAGCAGATCAAACTGCAGGTATGCTTGACTACGCTGAAAGACGTTATGGTTCAATCGATAACGCTATCCAATTCCGTAATGCAAACAACTGGTGGTAAGATTACCATTATATAACCAAAGAGACTCCAGATGATCTGGAGTCTCTTTTTTGTCTGCTTTTAGTGATTATTCAGATAATAAAGTGTAGAATGATTTCATCTAAAGAAATGAGGGGATAGCATGCACTTTGAAACAAAAGCAATACATGTTGGTCGTAGTGTTGACCCAAATACTGGTGCTGTAACAGCACCTATACACCTATCTTCGACCTACGAAAGACAAGGTGATGGTGGATATATTAATGAGACAATGTATAGCCGCAGTAAAAATCCAAATAGAAGATTCCTTGAAGAATGTCTGACCGCCTTAGAAAACGGTTATGATGCAATCGCATTCTCTTCGGGTATGGCAGCAATAACCGCAGTCATTGAATCTTTACCGAAAAAGTATCCTAAAAGAATCGTCTTACCTAACGAGATGTATTTCGGTGTTAAATTATTAATAGAAAAGACGGATATTGGACAGCGTTTCGACATAGTTACTATCGATATGACTGATGGCGAAGCACTTAAAACCGCAATCAATGAGAAACCAACAGGTATAGTATGGATTGAATCACCGTCTAATCCACAAATAAATATCACTGATATTAAAAAAGTCGTATCCTTAGCTCAGGGTGTTGGTGCGATTACCGTAGTGGATAATACGACCGCTTCACCTGTTTTCCAACAACCACTTGACTTAGGTGCAGATTTTTCACTGCATTCTGTTACAAAATACATTGGTGGTCATAGTGATGTGCTCCTAGGTGCAGTTATTGCGAAAGAAAGCAGTGAAATGTTAGAGAATATGAGACTCCATCAAGCCAATAAAGGTGGGGTACCATCTCCATTTGAATGCTGGTTGGCACTTCGTGGTATAGAAACTTTATCTTTAAGAGTCCATGCACATGCTAAAAATGCCTTGGATGTGGCCCTATTTTTAGAATCTCACAACAAGGTTAAAGCTGTTCATTATCCTGGACTAAATAATCATCCAAGTCATGATATCGCTAAGGGACAGATGTCCGGCTTCGGCGGGCTCTTATCGTTTGAAGTTGAAGGTGGGGCAGATGACGCTCTGAAGGTTGCGAATAGTGTAGAAATGATTGTTCAAGCAACAAGTTTAGGCAGTACGCATTCTTACATTGAGCACCGTGCGTCTGTTGAAAAAGAATTAACCATTTCTCCTGAAAACCTCTTAAGATTATCAGTAGGTCTTGAGAACGTAGAAGATATCAAAGCCGACTTAAATCAAGCTCTAGAACAAATATAATAAATGTGTAATAAAATAGACGTAACGAAGTGCCGTTACGTCTATTTTCACATCATTTATACTTTTCTAATAGTATCTGTGGAATATGACAGTAATCGTTAGGGTAATGATCTAATCTATCCTGATGTTCTTCACTGCTTTTTACATAATTTAATAACGGAGCAACTTCTACCGCAATTTCTTCTCGGTCATGGCGAACCTCTATAAAAGTTTTAGCTTCCTTTAAGTGTTCAATGTCTTCACTATAAAAACCAGTTCTGTACTTAGGACCTTCATCGACGCCTTGCTTATTAATACTAAACGGATCAATAATTTCAAAAAGAAAATTCATTAAATCTGATACGGAGGTGACATCAGGGTCAAATTCCGTTTTCACGCATTCTACATAACCATCATAATCACCTTCTAATGTGTTTGTAGAACCATTCGCGCGTCCTGCTTCTGTATGTATAACACCCGGAAGTGTTTTTACAAAGGCTTGTACACCCCATAAACAACCACCAGCTAGATATACTGTTTCCATAGTTTACACCCCTCTTTAAAACTCACCATTCCATTCTTTAAAGAAATGATCCAGAAACAATTTCATGAAGTCTTCTCTCTCTTGTGCAATTTCTTTAGCTCGTTCAGTGTTCAGTTTATTCTTTAATAGTAACAGTTTTTCATAGAAGTGATTGATAGATGTAGAGTTTCCTTTTCTATACTCTTTTGCACTCATATCGTTTCTGACTTCTACCTCTGGGTCATACATAGCTTGCCTCTTCGCACCGCCGTACTGGAAGGTTCTCGCAATGCCGATTGCCCCAATAGCATCCAGTCTATCGGCATCCTGAACAATGCATGCCTCCATAGATGTCAGCTTATCACCATGACCACCTTTAAATGATATTGTGCTAATGATTGTTAGAATTTTATCGATAACTGTTTCCTCAATATCAAGACTTAGTAAAAAATCTTTTATATTTTTCATTGAGGTCTCAACGTCATCCTCTAATTTTTCATCAGGAATATCGTGAAGAAGGGACGCAGCGATTACAGTAAAGGTATCTGCATCTTCAGACTTCAGTAATTCTTTACTCAGATTCGTCACTCTTTCAATGTGATACCAATCATGGCCAGTTGTCTCATGTATGAGTTTGTCTTTTACCCAGTCCTCAATTTCTTTGAGGGCGATGTGTGCTTTCATAAAGTTTTACCCCTTAAATTTTTTAGAGTTTAAATTTAAATCTACACCGGTCAAGTAAGACTTTTCTTTTAATAAATCAGCTAATGTCTCTACATTATCACCTGATTGGGGTGCGAGCCTACTACCGTATTCAACAACGATTGCTTCAATTAATGTCACTAAAGAAATTACAGTGAAGTGTTTGATACTCGTATCTACCTTCATTATAATTTTGGCATACTGACTGATCGGATTTGATAATTCATCTGTAATAAGAATCACTGGAATACCGTTCTTATGGGCAATCTCCGCAACATCTATCATGCGATTGGAATATGGAGAGAAGGCAATAACTACAATAACATCCTCATGATTAAGTAATATTAATCGGTCTAAAATATTATCTATATCCATAGACAATTGATGTACTCTAGGTTCAAATTCTGTTAGTAAAGCTTCCATATACATCGCCATTGCTTTATAAGGTCTTGATCAAGCAAGATGAATATGCTTACTTTCAACTAATAGATCTACAGCCACATGTACGCTGTCTAAAAGTTGTGGTGTTAAAGTACGCTTTAATACACTAATATTTTCACTCCAAATATCTTCAATCAACTTATCAGAGTTTTCGTCTTGATCCACATCAAATGACGATTGAATACGACTCCACTTGGATGCATAGGTTTTGTGAATTTCAAAGAACTGCTTCTTTAAATCAAAAAACGAACTATATCCTAAATCTTGAGTAAAACGTAAGACTGTAGTTGTTCCAACACCCACTTCTTGTGCAAGTTCTTTTACTGACATCATACTAATTTCTGAATGATTTTCTAATAAATAATCACAAATAGCCTGATGTTTCTTTGTCATTTTACTCTTATTCTCTATTAAATAGTCCAGTATAGTTCTGTCATCCATATCCACACCTCCATGTTCATGGGTACATAACCACGTTTAGTATCAAATTATAGCATAATAAAATGGCTTGATATCCACCAAAATAAAAATATTTGGCTTATTAGCATTTATTTATAACTAAAGTATGTTAACACAATTTATTGTTGACTCAAAACTCTAGAGGAGGAATATTATCAGCACTGCTAATAAAGACTCTATCAGAATTGCTTTTGCTTATCTCAGTTTTATCGTAGGTGCAGGTTTTACAACTGGACAAGAAATCCTACAGTTTTTTGTGAATTATGGAAAGTTCAGCCTTGTTGGAGCTATAATTTCCGGACTCATTGTTATCTTTGCAACAAGACAAGTTGCAAAAGTCGGTTATCGACTCGAAGCGGAATCTTATGACATATCTTTAAATGCAATGTTTGGTCCTATAGTAGGTCGAATCATTGATTACCTACTCATTTTCTTACTTTACGGAACAACTATAATAATGATTGCAGGTGGTGGAGCAGCCTTTTATGATGGCTTTGGTGTACCAACCTGGCTCGGATCACTTATTATTGTGTTACTCTTATTTGTCGTACTACAAGTTAAATTCGACAGCATACTTTCTATATTAGGCGCAGTCACGCCTTTACTCGTAATAACAGTATTAGTTATTGCAGGTTATAATATTTTAAATCCGAGCGTACCATTCAGTGAGGTAAACCAACACACTGATATTTCTACCACACCTACAAGATCTTGGTGGTGGGACGCTATCACATATGGTGGTTTAATTATCGGTAACAGTTTTTCATTCTTAACTATCGTCGGTGCAGAAGCAGACAGACATAAAATTGCTCGACGTGGTGCTTTATACGGCGGAGTTATCTTCTCAGTATTACTATTAATAATGGTGGCAGGTATTTTAAGTAACATCCAAGAAGCAAATACGGTTGAATTACCGACTCTACTCATGGCAGAACAAATCCATCCCGTATTAATGTATACAATGGCTACCGTAATGGTTGCCGTCATTTTTAACAGCTGTGTGGGTATGTTATATCCACTACTAAATCGCTTTACTGCTCCAAATAGTAAACCATATAGACTCTTACTATTCATTTTACTAATATTAGGCTATCTATTTAGCTTTGTAGGCTTTGCTGACTTAGTAAACACTGTCTATCCACTGTTTGGTTATATAGGTCTATTTATTACCTTAGCCTTACTCATTAGATGGATTACAAACAAGACAAGTAAGAAAAAATTAATGTAATATAATAATTCACTAGTTGTGTGCACTATATTTGATTTCAAAAAAAGCTCCCCCTTAAGTTTTCACTTTTTTAAGTGTCTACTTAAGGGGGAGCATATCATTATTCATTTACTATTATTCTTATTTTTTTCACCTTTGGGGTCAATCGCTCCCAAAATAACGCCTAATAAGATACCAGCGGGAATACCCAAGGCAACTCCTAAGGCAAGATTATCAATAAATATACCTATAAACATCCCAATCACAGGCCCAAAAGCAATTCCTATCGCAAACCACTGCATGTTCAAGCCGCTCTCATGTTCATTCTGAGGGTCCTTTTTCTCTTCATTATCCAAGAATACAGCCTCCCCACATTGTTTGGTTAGTTCCATAGTACCATCAATAATCTTTAAACGCATTGTTCACTGCTAAACGTGCTGCAGTTAATACACTGTTTTTAAACATTTTCTCATCAGCTGAGCCGTGTGTGATTACAATTGGCGCCTTAATTCCCAAGATAAAACCACCACCGATATCTTCATTAGTGAATCTATTAACCCTCTGTTGAATAGCACGTTCGACCACGGCTAATGTCTTCTTATCCAACGATTCTTCTGTAGTTATAACTGCCAATAAATCATTCAATAATATTTGGCTAGTGCCTTCTACGGATTTCAGCAGAATGTTACCAGTAAAGCCGTCTGTCAGTACGATATCATTCGTACCTTTTAAAATATCTGTCGGTTCTACATTTCCTATGAAATTGATAGTCTGCTCATTTTCTAGATTAGCATAGGCGGCCTTCCTAAAATCATCACCCTTAGATGGTTCGGTACCAATATTTAAAAGTCCCACTCTTGGTTCTGTCACGTCAAGTAATTGTTTAGCAATCGCACTACCAAATTGACCATAATCACTTAAATACTTCGGTTTACTCGCAATGTTCGCACCAGCATCAATCAAAAGATAGTATGGTGATTCTTTAGAGACCGTTGGTAATATAGAGACTGCTGCCGGACGTTCTATACCTTCAATAGTTCCAATATAAAACATACTGGCAAGATAGATTGCACCGCTAGATCCTGCAGATATAAAGCTATCTGCCTGTCCTTCACTGACGGCCTTTATACCACGAACTAAAGCAGAGTTCTGCTTTCTTCTGACTGCTTTTAATGCATGATCATCATCTGTAATCTCATTATTCGACTCGATAATTTTTATACGGTTCATGTCCGAAAATTCAGGGAGAGCTGCCTTGATTTCACGAGGTGAACCAAAAAATAGACAGCTGAGGTCTTTTTGTTCTTCCATAGCTAGGCAAGCACCATAGACTGTTGTATTGACTCCAAAATCTCCGCCTACTGTATCAACTGCAATCCTTATCATCTAGTCCACCTCTTTAAAAACTGGCATGAAACCGAGTGATAGGGCACCTTGACCGAGGTGAGAACAAAAGGCTGTACCAATCAGTCTAGTTTGAATGACTTGTTCAGGTAATACTGACTGAATTGCTGCTTTTAATTTGAGTGCCTTGTGCTCTGAAAGTGTATGTCCAATACTGATTTGTATTTGGTGATTAGGAAACTCTTTACTGTAAGCTAAAGCAAGTTCAGCCAATCCCTTATTTCGTTGTTTTGTAGTCCGATATGTTTCTCTTAACAAAGGTGTATCATCCTGTACATATTCTAATACTGGGAAGGTTTTTAGGGATTTCTCTGCAACAGGTTTTAAAGACTTTCCTCGTCCGCCTTTTATAAAGTGATCACTTTTCTCAAGTCCAGCAAAAAAACAACTCGAGGTCATTAACCATGTGAGCGCTTCTTTAATCGTGTCATATGGCTTATCCTCATCAATCATTTTTGTGAGTTGAATAATTAACTGTTCCATATTAACTGACAGCCCTAGAGAGTCAATGTTATGAATCGTTAACTGATTTCTATATTCTTCACTAATTGCCTCGGCAGTTTGAAAAGTCCCGCTTACTTTAGAACTTAAAAATATTCCAATGACAGTGGTATAACCTTTTCCGATAATTTGTCTAAATGCTCTATGATAGTCTTGAACCGATGGTTGAGAGGTCTTAGGTTGATTTTTTGTATCCTGCATCCATGTTTTAAAGAATGCATTTAAATGGACTTCATCAGTTGATTCTGTAATTACCTCACCATTTGGGAGCGCTAAGGTAAATTCAACTTGGAACACATCTTCTCGCTCTCGAAGCGACTGAGGTAAATAAGCTGAGCTATCGCAAAGTACTGCTATCTTCATTCGCAATTCCTCCTAGAAAATATCTCTTTCTAATCATTCCAATTTTTGAACAATAGAGAACCATTATGTCCACCAAAACCCATGGAATTTGAGAGTGCATATTGAATCGTTTGAGTACGACCAGTTAATGGTACATAATCCAAATCACATTCTGGGTCATGGCTCCTTAAGTTTAGTGTAGGGTGTATAAAATCATGCATCAATGATTGAACTGTCACTACCGCTTCAGCACCACCAGAAGCACCGTACATATGCCCCACGTAGCTCTTTGTACTAGATATAGCTACATTATAAGCTGCTTCTCCAAGCGCAAACTTTATAGCTTTCGTTTCACTTAAATCATTGGCTGGTGTGCTCGTACCATGGGCGTTAATATATAAAATATCAGCAGCTGAGATATTTGCCATCTTGATTGCTTTTTTCATTGCTGTACCAGTAGCATGCCCGTCTGGTCGAGGTGCTGTTACATGGTATGCATCCGTTGTCGCACCATAACCAACAATCTCAGCATAGATTTTAGCGCCACGCGCCTCGGCTAATTCTAGAGATTCCAACATTAAAATCCCCGCACCTTCACCAGGAACAAAACCGTCACGTTCTTTGTCAAATGGGCGAGATGCTCGGTCTGGATCCGACTCTGTCGACATCGCTTTTAAGACTGAGAAACCACTATAAGAAGAATCATTTAACGTAGCTTCCGCACCGCCTGCAAGACAAGCGGTCAGTTGTTCAGATTTGATTTTATGAAATGCCTCACCGATAGAGTGAGTACCACTCGCACATGCTGATGATACTGCCATTGAGTCTCCTTTTATTCCGAGATGCATGGCAATACTTGCAGCTGCCATATTGACTGGTGTTTTGATATGAAAGAGTGCCTCTACTTTGTTCGGACCTCTATCGTGTAGTTTTCTCACATTATCCTCCATAGCGAGATAACCCCCTGATCCGGTACCAACGATGACACCTACATCGTAAGCATTCTCTTCAGTAACTGTAAAACCACTCATATCAAACGCTTCATTAGCCGCTACCACAGCATATTGCGCAAATAAATCCATTCTTTTCGCGTCTTTTCTGCTGATCACATGCTCTGGATCAAAGTTTTTAACTTCTGCAGCAAGTGTCGTTTTGTAATCTTCTGGATTCACTTTTGTCGCACGTCCAATACCATGCCTATTATCTTTAATACTTTGCCACATATCCTTTACGTTATTACCAATCGGGGTTACGGCACCCATGCCCGTTACAACAACTCGCACCATACTTCATCCCTTCAATTCCTTTAATAGATACCATTTTAATATACATTGTAATCCTATCATAACGACAAGTATTCCACTTATAACTTCAATCCCTTAGAAAATTGGCCTTCATTATGCTATACTTCAACGAAATATAGGTAGGTGTCGTTGATGAAGAGAGTAGAATTTTTTAAATATATTTTAATTGCATGTGTTGGAGGTGTGCTGGATTTAGGGCTGTTTTACATCCTGTATACTTTTACAGATATTCATGTTCAGCTTGTAAATCTGATTAGTACGTTTGTCGGGGTCACGACAAATTTCCTAATCAACTACTATTTTAATTTCAAGGCTTCCAGCAAATTTTTCAAACGCTATATCTCTTTCTTAAGTGCTGGGATCATAGGCTTTGTTATTGTCTCTCTACTCGTCTTTCTCTTCCATCAGACCCTAGGATGGAATGCGATATTAGTAAAAATATTCGCGACAATGTTTGCAACACTAGTCCAGTATGTCATTAACCGTTATATTTCGTTTAGACGTTATAGAGCTATATAAAAAATACCGCCTGATGGCGGTATTTTATTATTTAGACTGATATAAGAGTGTCTGTACAAAAAATGTAATAAAGCTGAGTAACAATGTAACGCCGCCACCAATATAGAGAATCAATGAAAGGACTTCTGGTAAGCCGAGAGAAGCAACATTGTTAACAAACATACCTAATACTAGACCTGTCGTTCCAATAATTGCAGTCCAAACGTGGAATTTTGCAAGACCATTGTATTTCACATTAAATACCTGGTAAAAGACTGACCAAGAAAATAGACTTAACCAACCTACAACGAGAATATGGGCGTGAATTGGTCGAAGTGCATATGAACCAGAACCCGCCATATGTGCACCCATGACTGAACCAATTAAGCCGAATAAGCCTGCTGCAACCAAGAGAATTTTAACTGGACTTTTCAAAAAAATGCTCCTTTTTCTTTTTTAGTAATACCTACATAGTACTGGTCGTATATGAACTCAATATGAACAATATTAAATCTTTTCCTTGCATCATTAAACTTATACCGTTATTATAGACTCATAATATCCAGAAAGGAGTGTAAGGCTTTGAAGTTTTCTAGAGGAACAGATTATGCATTACATGTTATGGCTTTTTTAGCTAGCCAACAAGATAAGAATGAAAAATTCCCAGTTGCAGACCTATCTAAGAAACTGAAAGTATCGACAACATACCTTTCAAAAATACTCGCTCGATTAGTTAAACAAAGATATATCATAGCGAGTAGTGGGGCTAAAGGTGGCTATTCTCTACCAGAGGATTGGCAGGATATTTCAGTCTACGATATTATCCATGCAATTGATGGACACCCCTCTCTTTTAGAGGACAGCTTTAATCATGGTGATGAATGTAAGATTCATCGTTTAATGATGAGTGTTGAAAATGATATGATTCAATCATTAAAAAGTAAAAGCATCGCTTCTTTAGTTTAAAAAAACGATTTGATTCTTCAGTTCGTTTTTTTAATCGAGTTATAATGGATATAAAGACTCTATAATATATATAAAGGTGGAATAATATGTACGATGTAATTATAGTTGGCGGTGGCCCCGCAGGTTTAAGTGCAGCATTAAATTTTGGACGAGGTTTGACAGCAGCCTTAGTCATAGACAATAACTAACCTAGAAACAAGGTAACGACAGAATCACATGGCTACTTAACACAAGATGGTGTATCACCAGATGAGTTTAGACAAAGTGCCAAAGCAGATTTAGTAAAATACGAAGATATTGAAACAGTTGAAGATCGAGTAGTGAATATCGTCAAAGAAGATGGAGTTTTTAAAGTGACGACAGAAAAAACAAGCTACGAAAGTAAACAAGTGCTTCTGGCAACTGGAATAAGAGAATTTTACCCGGACATTAAAAACTTCGAACAGTTTTATGGTAAATCAGTATTCTACTGCCCATGGTGTGATGGCTATGAAATGAAACATCGCCGTATCGCTATAATGGTGGATGAAATGTCAATTGACCATATTGTCATGCTTCTATCTAATTGGAGTGATGATCTATTAATCTGTACCAATGGAAATGATGTGTTGACCGAAGAACTTAAAGCGCTGTTTGACTCAAAAGGTTATGCCTATAAAGACGCTGTGATTACAGAGATGACTGGTCAAGATAATCAAGTCGAAAGCTTAATCTTTGAAGACAATACAAGCGAAGAAATTGGTGGCATGATTGCTTCCATGAAATGGGATACAGATTATGAATTCCTTAAGAATCTAGATGTAGACCGTGATGAAAAAAGGGCAAATCATAACAGATCAATTTGGTGAAACTTCCGTTTCTGGGCTATTTGTCAGTGGGGAGACTAAAGCTAACTTTGCAAGACAATTAATCAATGCTGCCGCCGATGGTGGAGATGTGGCGAAATTCATGATAATGAAACGCCTACAAGAAGACTTTTATAAGTAAGGTAAAAACAAGTTAGTCTGCTGTCTAGAACTAATTTGTTAGAATGAAGTAAAGAGAATTTTGAACCTTTAAGGTGGTTATATGAAAATCTTAATCTATGATGGTGACTGCAACATGTGCAGTCGGTTAATCCAGTTCGTTGTTTTTATCAATAACGATAAAGACTTGTATATTACGGATTTCAATAGCCAGTGGACTATAGAGAATGTGGACTTAAATCCTAATGTCGACAGCCTAATATTTATAGATAATAACCAATTGTACTACTATTCCGATGCCGTTATTCAACTTACGACAGCACTTCATCCATTATTCAAAATTGTGAGCATTGCCCATATCGTTCCGAAAAATTTAAGAGATAAGCTTTATAGATGGATTGCGAAAAATCGTCACCGAGTTTTTAAAGATGATAAATGCAAGATGCCAAGTGATAAATTTAGAGCTATGTATCTAGCTTAATTCAGAGCACCTCGTGAGAGCGGGGTGTTTTTTGTTGCTTATAATCGTTAGTTATAGACTCCTAACTATCCTATGTGGTAAATTAACGCAATTAACTTCTAATTCTAAATAGTTTTACTTCTTCTAGAACCTCAAAAATCAGTCTAAAGGCTGAATTTTCCCTTGTCCAATTGAGTATAATTATATAGGCTGACAAAAACTTATATATCAAAGAAAGGGAAACAATGGAAAATTATTTATATATAACTACGTCAATTTTATTTTTTTGCGCAACGATTTTATCATTTTACTTTATGGTCACTTATTTATATAGCTCAGTGATATCTCTATTTGGTTATAAAAATTTAAAGAAAGATTATGAGATTATTGATGATGAAACTCGTTTTCTTATTCTTGTTGCCGCTCACAATGAAGAAACAGTAATTTCACAAACCTTAAATAATTTAAAGGCGATAAACTACGATTCTTCTCTTTTCGATATTTGTGTAGTGAGTGATAACTCTACAGATAGAACGACTGAAATCGCGAGAAATCACGGGGTAATGGTTGTAGATACAATTCAACAGAGATTTAAGCGAGTTGGTGTGGGTAAGCCTGCCGGCATACAATATGCTCTAGAGGAGCTTGGTTTTAATGATGTCAAAGATAAATATAATTTAGTTATGGTTTTAGACGCTGATAATTTTGTTGATCCTCACATTCTAAAAGAAGTCAATTCACAGTATATTGCCAAAGACAAACCAGAAGCGATTCAAACCTATTTAGATACAAAGAATTACAATGAATGGGTCAGTCTAGCATACAGCATTATCTTCTGGACGAACAATCGATTTTCGCAAGCTGCAAAGTATCGTCTCGGATTACCAAATTCAATTGGTGGTACAGGGTTTTTCATTCGTACTGATTGGTTGATTAACAATGGTGGTTTTAAGTTTGAGTCTCTAACTGAGGATTTAGAAATGGAGATTCAAATTGTTAAGGAGGGTGGTAGAATTCTCTGGAATGACTACACAAGTATTTACGATGAAAAACCAGAATCTGCTAAAATTAGCATGATACAAAGACACCGCTGGATTAAAGGTCATTGGTATGTTGCTTTTAAAAATGTAATTCCATTAACGATTAAATTCATTACTACTTTGAACATAAAATACTTGGATAAAATTGTATTCTTAATGAGTATGGGTAAAGCATTTCATATTATTCTAATGTTCATTTTATTAATGTTTTTAGATGTGACCTCTTTATTTATGGAAGGTCTACAATACCTATCGTTTACTCAGAATCTGACAATGACTTTTGAAATTCTGAATCATTACTTTTTCTACATTTATGGCTTTAATATATTACTCATACTGTATAGTTTTGTAATTTTACCTGTCTATAGTGTATTTAAACGAATTGGTAAGCATAATTTTATAAAAGTAACTTTAGCAATGCAGTGGTATATCTATACAGATTTATTAGTTCAAATGCTTAGCTTGTTTACATGGCATCGTCAGGGCGTATGGGTAAAAACACCACATCAGAAAACTGAACTCGAAAATGATGTGGAAGTATTGTTGATACCTGATAACAATATTCAGGAAAAAAGTGTATAATAACGCAAAAACCGTACGTTGACTTACAACGTACGGCTTATTTTTATAATGATTCAACAAATGCTTCTTCAGCTTCACTAGCTGGATCAAACACTATTTCCTCGGAAATATTTTGTTCTATAAACTTCTCATATAATTGTTTAGCAATACTTTCGTTGAATTCATTTATAAAACCAAAAGATACTTCAATTTCATCTTCATTTTCTGTCGCTACCCCTTTTAAGTGGGCAAAGATACCTTCTTCAGTACATAGTGTTAAATATTTTACGTCTTCTAGTCCAAGCTGATGCTCGAAATCAGGGATTGCTTCTAATTGTACATTCTTAATTTCCATGAATAAAAACTCCCTTCGGTGTATACTTTCATGTACCCAGAATATAAAGTGGGCAATCTTAGTATTCTAGAAAATATTTTGTATAATATGAATAAAATCACATATTAAGACTGTAGAGTTATTTAACCACGAAGGCGCTAAACTCGTGCTCGTAGATCTTGATGAAAATAAAGGACAAACAGTTGCAAAAGAAATCGGTTGAGATACAGTTTTCGTACAAGCGGACGTAACGAGTGAAGCAGATGCTAAGAAGGTATTTGATACGACAATTGAAAAATTTGGTCGAGTAGATATATTATTTAACAACGCTGGAATAGGTGCAACTAAACCAACACACGAAGTATCTTATGATGAGTATAGAAAGACAGTTAATGTTGACCTAGATGCAGTATTCTTATTCTCGAAATTTGCAATCGACTTATTCAGAAAACAAGGTAGCGGAAATATTATCAATACAGCTTCTATGTATGGTTGGATTGGTGCAGCCGGTAGTGCTGCTTACAATGCTGCAAAAGGTGGCGTAATTAATTTAACGCGTTCTCTCGGTGTTGAGTATGCCTCTGAAAATATTAGAGTAAACGCCTTATGCCCAGGCTTCATTGATACACCAATTATTCATGAAGAAATGAAGCAATCACTATCAGATGTCACACCTATCGGACGATTAGGTACATCAGAAGAGATGGCTAAAGCTGCTTTATTCTTAGCATCAGACGATTCATCATTTATGACAGCGAACACCCTAACTGTCGACGGTGGCTTTACAGCACAATAATAATAAATTAGGGACGGATGCTGACTGATACAGCAGTCCTGTATCAGTCCGTCACACCCGATGACAAATAAAGAAAGAGCAGTCTTTGACTGCTCTTTCTTATTTTATCGGCATAATTTTCAAGTAAGTTAGGCATCTCCAAATGTACTCTAAAGGCCCATACTTAAAGACTTTCGACCAGTAGTAGGTAAAGATTAACTGGATGACATATATGCCTATGCAAAGGAATAGTGTGTAAATAAGGCGAGTTGGTCCATCAAAAAATATTGTACCTGCTAGCCAAATTAGAACTGTTTGACCGATGTAGTTTGTTAATGCCATTCGTCCGTAATATTTTAGGGGCGAAAGTAATTTCATTCCGAGATTAGTGTTTAATAAGCTGATCACTAATGTTGCATAAAAGATTGTCAGCACTGGTGATAGCATAAATACGATATGATTATATGAGTTCACTTGATCTGGGTACTCTTCAAATGTTCGACTTGTTTGTTCAACTAAGTCAATATGAGGTAAAACGTAGTATGATTGCATAATTAGGACTGCTGCCACACTAGCTAAACCAGAAAGGATACCAACAATCGGCCATTTTCTTTTCGCTTTTGTAAATGTATAGATTAAACCATATTGTGCAAATGCATAACCTAGTATAAAGTAAGCAAGTGCAGCCAGAATTTTCACGTCAAAGTACAGGCAAGCAACTAACAGTATCAGGCCAAGGATTACATTCAATTCCTTTTTCAAAAATGAGAACAGGAGTAATATTAATCCGAAAATCGCATAGCTAAGCAACGCTTCACCCGGCTGAAGTTGCATGTGTAATAGACCAAATACTGCAAGGACAACGATTCTTCTTAAGTACAACATGTAAATATTTTGAGACTTCTTTTTTGCATTATTTATAAAAATATAAAAGCCTATACCAAAAAATGTCGAAAAGATGGTAAAGAACTTACTTTCTACAAAAAAATCTAAAAGTTTTCTATATAGAATATCAAGTTCAGTCTGCGGGCTCTGTACACTGATGATTGCGCCAACATTGACTAGGATAATACCTAACAAGGCAAATCCACGTAAATAATCTAAAGCATCAATCCTCTTGTTTAAAGTATTTATTTTTTCATCTCGTTTCTTAATTTTTAACAAGATGTATCGTAACTTATGTCGACATGCTTTACAATAACTGTGACTATAATGTCACTTCAGAAGTATATAATGTTAGATAAAAATAGATTCTTAATAATAATTACTACTTTATACCTGTGAAAGGAGGAAAATTTCATGAATCCAGAAGAACAATCAGATGGGTTTTCTTTAAGATCTACCATCTCTTTATTAGCAACAGTAGGTGTAATCGGCCTATTAATTTGGTTGAGTTTTAATGTCAATGTGCCTGAACCTGCCGTATTAAGAGATATGATTCAAGGATATGGATGGGCTGGTTGGTTAGTCTTTATAGGGATAACAGCACTCATTGCGATCACACCAATTCCCGTAACAATACCAGCGCTTGTTGCAGGCTCATTATACGGTGTCATTGCAGGTAGTTTATTCTCCTTCACAGGTGTGATGATTGGATCATGGCTTGGCTACTGGTTAGCCCGACTTACAGGACAAGATCTCACGTTTAAACTCTTGGGTCGGTATGGGACAACTGTTAAAAAATACTTGAGTAACGCAGGCTTCTTAGCGATGTGTACGGCAAGATTGATGCCAGGCCTACCATACTGGCCTGTTAACTATGGGGCAGGTGCACTTGGGGTTAATCAGTATGCATTTGTAGCAGCAACTTTTGTTGCATCTATACCAGGACAAATCTCCTTGGTTGCCCTCGGTGCCTTCGCTGCCAACCAATCATTATTCAATGGCATCATATTAGTAGGGGCTTGGGTATTAGTACTGATATCAACTTGGGTGTCTTATCGCTATTGGCGAAATGCACGTGAAGATAATTAATATATCAATAAATAAAATCCGTATGTTAACTATTTAAAGAACATACGGATTACTTTTCATTTTTTCCTACGCCATTGCTCAAAGGTATGTTCATGTTTGTTTCTTTCATCTACTATGCCTTCTTCTTTCCAAACCAATTCGAATTTAGAGTAATCAAATGACTCTGGAAAATATACATCACCTTCAAAAGTATCGTGTATCACTGTTCTGAAGAGTTCATCCACCTCATCTTCAAATAGTTCGAACAATTTAGCGCCACCAATGATATACAAATCACGTGCTTCCTGTTTATCAATTTCTAATATCTCTTCCTTAGAATGAACGATAATCGCACCTTCAGCCACATAGTTTTCATCCGAGGTGAGGACAATATTTCTCCGATCTTTTAAAGGTCTATTTGGTATTGTTTCATACGTTTTACGCCCCGTTACAACATCACCACGCATGGTGATATCTTTAAAGAACTTTACGTCATTAGGTAATCTCCATGGTAACTTGTCACCACTGCCAATAAGTCTGTTTTGATCCTCTGCCCATACATATGCCAACATACAGTATCACTCCTGTAAGATTTCTAATCTACAACTTTACATCATTGATTAGTTAGTCTTTACCCTTCCAATAATTTTCTCAATCGTGTTTTGATTCCGTGTAGTTAGTGTAATTCCCAATTTCTTTTCTAAGAAATTGTTATTAATCTTGGCATTATTCATACCGTTAGACAAATAATAATATATCGCCTCTTCAGTAAAAGTGATATATTCTCCCTCCTTAGACAGAGCCTGTATTTCTCCTTGTTTCTCAGTATCTATTTGAGACATACTTGTAGCGATATAAAAAACGCTATTTCTATATTTTTCTTCTTTATAGGGATTGTGATCTGCAATCATTTGAAGCTGATCAACAGTTTTCACAATAACAGGTAATTCCGGCCCGAGATCATTCTTAATCGTCTCATGAATATCACTGCTAATTTCTTCTTCTGATTTATCAGAATCAAAAATGATATTGCCACTTTGAATGTAGGTTGTTACGTTATCGTAACCCGCTTTAGAAACAACTTCATTTAAATCTGCCATCATTACCTTATTCTTACCTGTCGGCATGACACCTCTTAACAGAGCGATATACTTCATAATCGTCCTCCTTAAAATGAGTATCTTAGAACACTTCAATTTATTATACCCAAAATAATAAGCTAATATTTTGATTATTCTTTCTAATTATTTCTATACTTGAATTACTAAATGAAAAAGGAGAATTGCAATAATGACAGATAAGATTGTGCTCATTACAGGTGGCGCCGGCGGAATTGGTCAAGCTATTGCGAAAGAACACTTAGACAACGGTAATACAGTCGTCCTAGTAGATTTAAAAAAAGAAGCATTGAATGCGGCTAAGAATAACCTCGGTGGTGACAATATCGAACTTATAGTTGGTGATGTCACAGATGAAGACAGCGTAAAAAAATATGTCGCACGAACAATTGAAAAGTTTGATCGTATCGATATTTTCTATAATAATGCAGGAATTAATGGTCCACTTAAGCCGATTAAAGAATTAGATAAGAGCGAGTTTGATACGATTATGTCAATTAACACTACTGGTGTTTTTCTCGGCTTAAAACATGTGATTCCACAAATGGAGAACCAAGGATATGGCAGCATTGTTAATACCGCTTCTAATACGGCATACATTGGTTCTGCAGGCATGCCAGGCTATATCGCATCCAAACATGCCGTAGCAGGTTTAACTAAAACTGCAGCATTAGAGGCAGCAGAGCATAACATAAGAGTCAATGCGATTGCACCTGCTGCTATTGATACAGATATGCTAGCAGATATTCAAAATAACTTATCACCAGGAGAACCTGAAAAATCAGGTGAAGCACTTAAACAAGGCATTCCATTTGGCCGTTTTGGTACACCTGAAGAGGTAGCAAAAGTTGCATACTTTCTTGGATCTGATGCAGCATCATTTGTTACAGGCTCAATGTACAATGTTGATGGTGGTATGCAGGCTGATTAGTGATGTTATATACAAAAAGGCATAACAGATTTAATTCTGTTATGCCTTTTAACTTTTTTCTTATTCTTCTTCTCCAACTAATGTAAAACGCTCATTTATATGTTTAGGTTCTTCAATTTCATCCACAAGTGCAGAAGCATAGTCCGCATAACTAATGTAACTATTTCCTTTAGAGTTAACCATTAGGTTATCTTTACCTGTTTCATATTTACCTGTTTTAGGACCTTCTGCATTAAAATCAACTGATGGACTTAAGAATGTCCAAGTGATACCTTCTGAATTCTGTAAGTCTTCTAAGTTTCTACCTTGTCCGCTCGCAGTTGGAACAAAAATTTCCGGGAAATCTGGAGTATCTATCACTTTAGTTGTTTGTGCATCGTCTACGTATAAACTACCTGCACCTCCAACGATAATCGCTCTAGTATCTGTTCCTTTTAGTGCTTCAATCAATGCTCGACCTGCTGTAACGTGTGCTTCTTCTTCACCAAGTGGGGCACCAAATGCGTTAACAACAACATCTAGGTTCTGTAAATCTTCTGAAGTAATATCAAATATTTCTTTCTCTACAACTTCCACATTGTCATTTATTATTTTTGAAGCATTTCTAACGATTGCAGTTACATCATGTCCTCTTTCAAGTGCTTCTTCTAATACTAGACTACCTACTTTTCCACTTGCACCGATGATTCCAATTTTCATAAATTTTCCTCCTAAGTTTTTAAATTTAGATAGTAGAGTGGGTTGAATGAATTAAATAACGTTCAATAATTGTAACTGTAACAATTACAGTTACAATATAGAAAGACGGATAAGTTTATCTGTTATTCACTAGAATCTTATTAACAATATTGTCTAAAGTTACATCCTTTAGTACTGCTTCCATTGCTCCTTGAGCACTTTCTAAAATTACTTCCAAGACCATTTGAATATTAGCACCTACTGTACATTTAGGGTTGGTATCTTCATGAATTTGAAAAAGATGTCCACTTTCTACTACTTCTATAGCTTTGTACACATCAAACAATGTGATTTCATCTAATGATTTTAAAAGTTTAGCACCTGTATTTCCACGTGAAACTTCTATTAAACCCGCTTCTTTTAGTTTACCCATTAATCTTCTAATAACTACAGGGTTAGTGTTTACACTCTCTGCAATCTGAGTTGAAGACAATGTATATTCTCGTTCAATCTTAATTAAAGTCAGTATATGAACACCAACTGTGAAACGACTGCTAATTTTCATTTCAACCACCTCATGTAACCATTGTGTTTACACCTAAAATGAAAGTCAAACATTCTATATTAAAAACATAAATTGACCTATTTTTATAAAAGTTGGGTATATTAAATATATAGTATCTTTAAAAATATTAGGGGGTCAGTTTATGAATTTCAAAAGATTGTTGATGGCTGGTGGTCTGTCTATGGTGCTTGTACTCGGAGCATGTGGCGGTGCAGATGAAGAAAGTACAGAAGATGCTTCAACAGAAGAAGATAGCAGTGCAGCGAGTGGTGACGTTGACGCTGAAGGCATTGCGAGAGATAACTGTGCATCTTGTCATGGTGAAGATTTCTCAGGTAATATGGGTCCAGCACTTGCAGGAACGAGCTTAAGTCAAGATGATTTCGAAGAAATTGTAAGGAATGGTCAAGGACAGATGCCTGCCTTCAGTGAAGATCAAGTTAGTAATGATGAACTATCTGCACTCTACACATTCTTTAGCGAACAATAACTTTAGCCTCCCGATAATAAGCCCCACTTAAGTTGGATTTCTTAACTTAAGTGGGGCTTATTTCATCTATTCTAATTTTAAAGTAAATGCATTTATAGCCACAATAATTGTACTCAGAGACATCAAAATTGCACCTACAGCAGGAGACAGAATGAGACCCATAAATGCTAAGATACCTGCAGCGAGTGGTACCGCTACGATATTATATCCCGCTCCCCACCATAAGTTCTGTACCATCTTTCTCATCGTATTTTTAGAAAGAGATAGGAAATGAATAATATCAGATGGGTTACTTTTAACGAGTATCACATCGCCTGATTCCACTGCAACATCAGTACCCGCACCAATTGCCATGCCGATATCTGCTCTAATTAAGCTTGGTGCATCATTTATACCATCTCCCACCATCATGACTTTACTACCTCGCGCTTGATAGTCTTGGATAATACGTTCTTTATCTTCAGGCATTAACTCTGAATGAACGTCGTTAATATCTAATTCTCTAGCAACTGCTACAGCTACTTCTTTATTATCACCTGTAAGCATAACCGGTGTAATATTTCTTGATTTTAAATCAGAAACCATTTGTTTAGAGCTTTCTTTAATTTTATCACCCTGAGCAATAATGCCGATTAAATGTTGATCTTGGACTAAGTAACTAATTGAGTTGCCTTGTTGTGCCAGCTCTGTAAACTGTGATTTATTATAGTCAATCTGATTGTTATCAAGGTAAGAGGCACTCGTTATTTTATAATGTTGATCTTCAATCATACCTTCTAAACCAACCCCTGGGATATTATTTACATCCTGAGGAGTAGAATATGAGGTGTCTTTTTCTTTAGCAAAATCCACAATCCCTTTTGCTAGTGGATGATTAGACTGACTTTCTAATGATGCAAACTTACTTAATACATCTTCATCATTTAATTCATCTACGTAACTTTCATAGTAATTTACTGAGAATACACCTTCAGTTAAAGTACCGGTTTTATCCATCATGACATAATGAATATCTCCCGCTGTTTCCACAGCCTCTCTATTTTTTAGAATTAAACCATTTTGTGCACCAAGAGATGTAGAGCGCGCCGTGACTAATGGGATTGCTAATCCAAGGGCATGTGGACAAGCGATGACCAGTACAGTAACAAGTCTCTCAAGTGCAAAATCGACATCATTATTGATTAGAAGCCAGATAATAAAAGCAATCAAACCAGCACTAACCGCAAAATAGAACAAATAGCCTGCTACCTTGTCAGATAGAAGTTCCGCACTAGATTTATCATTTTGGGCTTGATCTACAAGTCCCATAACTTGTGATAAATATCCATCTTCGCCAGTCGCTGTTACCTTAACTTGAATGGTACCAGAGCCGTTTACCGAACCTCCGATTACACTGTCATTTAATTCTTTTTGAACTTTTTTAGACTCACCAGTTACTAGAGACTCATCAACCGAGGTCTGCCCTTTAACAATCAAACCATCTGTTGGAATACTTTCTCCTGCCTTAACTTCAACAACATCATCAATCATAATATCTGATATGTTTATTTCTTGTCGTTCATCATTTTCTACTACCTTAATTGCAGTATTAGGCAAGAGCTCAGCCATTTTTTTAAGTGCATCTCCAGCACTTCCAACTGCATTCATTTCAATCCAATGTCCAAGTAACATTATTAAAATCAGTGTTGCTAGTTCCCAGAAAAAGTCCATTGTATGAGATGTTGCATCAGTAAAATGATTCATATAGAAAGCATATAAACTATAAAAATATGCAACAGAAATACCGAGAGCAACGAGCGTCATCATACCTGGTTTCTTACTAGTTACTTCACTCTTCGCACCCGCTAAAAATGGTTGTCCACCATAGAAGAATAAAACTGTCGCTAGTACTAAGACAATCCAATCAGATCCTGGAAAGGTAAATTGAAACGGCAAGTCAATTCCCATCATTTGGGAAAATAAAATAATTGGAATCGCAAAAATCAGTGAAACAAAAAATTTCACCTTAAAATTTCCATGATGATGAGTGTGACCAGTATGATTATCATGGTTGTGTTGTGTATGTTCGTCATGTTGGTGATGATTTTTGTCACCATGTTCGTAATGTTTTTCATTATGTTCCAAAAATTTCACCTCTTTGTAATTACTTCATTAAGTGAATTATACCATATACTGTAGGGGGGTATAAATAATTCTGTTTGCTATTAAGTAAATAAAGGTTCAGAACTAAAAATATAGAGATTAACAAGTTATAAAGAGTGGTATTAAAAAAGAAGAAATTCTAGAAGGAAAGTGGTTTAACATGAAAATAACAAATGTTAGGTTATTAACTGATCACTATCGAAGCATGTTTAATTTCTATAATGAAACTTTGAGATTAGAATGTGTTTTTGGTAATGAAAACTCTAACTATGCTGACTTTAAATTGGGAGAAGTTTATTTATCCATATTTATAAAAGAACATATGATAAAAGCCCTGAACTTCAACGATGAAACTGAATATAAAAACCATAAACAAGTTATCGTAGTTGAAGTAGATGATGTTGACCAAACTTATGAAGACCTTAAGTCTAAAACAAATGTAATCACAGAACCGACTAATCGTGACATATGGGGTATAAGATGCTTCCATATCCTTGATCCAGAAGATAATGTAATAGAGTTTTATAATGCCTTGTAAATAGTAAGTATCTCGTCATTAAATAATGGCACTCTTTTATCAGAATTGTAGAATATCATATTTTAAAACATATCATACTCATAAAATACACTCGTAAAGACTTCTCTTATGAACTCCTTAAGACTACAATTTTAAAAAATTTTAACCACTTTCACACTCAAATACACGAAATTTTGATAAGAAAATAAAATCTATAATGTCTATAATTGAAACTAATCTTCTTCGGTCAATTTGAAAAAGCTAGTTACTTTGTTAGTCTTAAAACGACTTACAATTAGGTAATCGATTAAATAATGGAGGTTTTTTATGAAACATTTTAAAACAATGGATTGGGGAACTTTTATATTGGCTGTTATTGTTTTATTTGCTGTAGTAATCCCTTTAATCTATTTCCCAGAAGTCAGTGAACAGGTTATTCTGTCTTTAAATGAGATTGTGACTGGTCAATTAGGAACTGTGTACCTAGGCATTGGTCTTGCAGTTTTACTTTTTGTACTTTACATCGCATTTGGTAAGTATGGTCATGTGACTTTAGGAGAAGCATCAGAAAAGCCAGAGTTTAATACGCTTAGCTGGGCAGCAATGCTATTCTGTGCTGGTATTGGTTCAAGTATTTTATATTGGGGTGTGATTGAATGGGCATACTACTACGATGCACCACCGTTTCACTTAGAACCAAGAAGTGAAGAAGCTGTCAACTATGCTGCTACATATGGTATGTTCCACTGGGGTCCTATTGCATGGGCAATATATGTACTACCAGCCTTGCCAATCGCTTACTCTTTATATGTTAAAAAAGTACCTATAATTAAAATAAGTCACGCTTGTCGACCTATACTCGGTAAGCATGCAGATAATTGGGTCGGTAAAATAATAGACGTATTATTTATTTTTGGTTTACTCGGCGGAGCTGGTACAACACTCGGTTTAGGGACGCCAATGATTGCAGCCGGTATCGGTTCGATTTTTAATATCGACGGAGATACCATGGCAATTCGCATTGGTGTATTAGTAGTCGCTACATTAATTTTTGCAGTTAGTTCGTATTCAGGACTTAAATACGGAATTAAGATTTTAAGTGATATTAATATCTGGTTAACATTTGGCTTATTATTGTTTGTATTCATTTTAGGGCCAACTGTTTTCATAATGGAAACAACGCTATCTAGCCTCGGATTAATGATTACTGATTTCTTTAGAATGGCAACCTGGCTCGAACCATTTGGTGGCGTTGGTGCAGATATACCTGAAGAAAACTTCCCTCAGTCATGGACAGTATTTTATTGGTCATGGTGGTTAGTATATGCGCCATTCGTAGGATTATTCATTGCACGTATTTCCAAAGGTAGAAATTTAAAAGAAGTGATCTTAGGTACTATCGTCTATGGTACCTTAGGAAGTGTATTATTCTTTGGAATACTAGGTAACTACGGTTTATGGTTAGAATTATCAGGCACATTTTCTGTAACAGAAGTACTGAGTAATGAAGGTGGGCCAGGTGCGATAATGGCTGTCTTAGGCCAATTGCCTTTAAGTAAATTAGTAATTGCTGTCTTTGTCATCACAGCAATTATATATCTAGCAACAACATTCGATTCAGGTTCATATATTCTCGCTGGTGCAACTCAAACATCTATAGAAGATGAGCCATATCGTTGGAACCGTTTATTCTGGGCATTTGCTTTATCACTATTACCATTTTCACTATTACTCATTAGTGGTGACGATGCATTAAATCTATTACAAACAGCTTCTATAGTAGCTGGTGTACCTTTAATCATCATATTTATAATGCTAATGATATCGTTCATTAAAACTTTAAGTAACGACCGTGTTAAGCTTGAAGAACGATCAAGAAATGTGAAAGAAAAAGAGAGACGAACGCTTTCTATCACATATGCCAAAGAGAAAAATAAATGGTGGGAAGACTAGTTTGTAAGTTCGATCTTCTTCCGTAACTAAGACAGAGGCTACCTTTTTAGAGGTAGTCTCTATTTTAGTTATACAACTATTTTTATAATGCAATTACTTATCTAAATTCTAAGTAATATTTTAGTCCTCTACTAGAATGTTTCGTCTATCCTCAGTTCAAACAAATGATTAAATAGCCTCCTTCAACTTTACGTTTTTAAATGCTTAAAGTTGATAAATTCAGTCAAATCCCTTGTCATATAAGCCTTCTAATTCTTCTTTTCTTATAATCAGAAAATATTGTAATTGACAGTTTCTTCAAAAAATACTTAATAGATACATTAGGATATATAACCAATAATTTCCTATACATTGAATCTGGAGATGAAACATGGAAAACAACCAACAAAATAAGAAACTGAATCGTTACTCAATCCGTAAGTTTAAAACTGGTGTAGGGTCCCTAATCATAGGTACTTTAATCTTTCTAAGTGGTTCACTTGTTGTACAAGCTGATGAAGTGACTGCTGATAATAACACACTTGAAACTACGGAAGATACGAATTTAGAAACTACTGAACTCACCTCAACTAATCAAACTGATGAAGCACTTACCTCTATAGAAGAAAACAATGCTACACCCCTTACTTCTGAAGATGTTACCCCACAAGAACAAGAAACAACAGAAGATGCCGTATCTAATTCCACTACTCAAACCGAACAAGCAGTTATACCTACAGAAGAAATTGAAAGTCAAGATTCTGTAGAAGAAGCAGTGACTACACAAGAAACAAATAATGTAGAAGTTAATGAAGCAGATTCAATTACAGAAACAGAAGAAGTACCCACTGGGGAAACACCGTCTATAGACCAGACTGTCAGTGAGCAAGAAGTAAATATCGAAGAACCTCAAAATACAGAAGAAATAAATGATAGTCCTGAAGAGATTGTTACTGATGATAGTATAAGTGAAGATCCAGAGGAATCATTGTCTTATATTGATGAAAACTATCCCGAAACTGGTTCAACTTCTAGCCCTGTAAACAAAATTATTCGAGTAGGTACTAAAGTTGTAGAGCCAACTGACCCTTCAGAACCAACCGATCCGACGGATCCGACCGAACCAACGGAGCCAACAGATCCGACAGATCCAAAGGAGCCGACTGAGCCTGCAGAATCAATTGAACACATAGATTCAATAGAACAGACAGTAGAAACAAAACAGTCAAGTTCTTCAAACTCAAAAAATATCTCTACATTCGAATATGTAAATCAACAAGTTGATGCTTCAAACCTAGAAGTACAGAAGTTTAAAACAGAAAAAGTATCCAGTCAGCCTAATATCGATAAGGATATGACATTTAAGACTAGTCAAGAAAAATTACCAGACACTGGTGAATCACAAAATGCATTGCTTCCAACATTTGCACTTGTACTTTCATTACTAGGCTCAATTCTTCTGTTTTCTAGACGTAAAAAATCTAACAAAAATTCGTAATATCATCTTAAATTAAGCTATATTTCTAAAATTTTTAAGAGCAAGTAGTTTCTAATCATTAATTGATTAAGAAATTGCTTGCTCTTTTCCTTTTTAGGGTATTAAACATTGTATAATGTGTTAACATTTATCAAGCATATTTTAATAATAAGTAAGTTTGAAGCGCTCATTTTTACCCAAATACACATTTAAATTTTACGATTATAATATAATCAGAGTAATATAGTATATTAATGAACGAGAATCAGATAAGGATGATTTTATGAAACCTAGGATTATAATTCTGCTAAACTCCATAGATATTAATAGAGGTGGCCTCACGCATGCATCTTTAAGACAAGCGAGTACCTTTGCAGATGCTGGTTATGATACCCAGATACTAACTTTCAACTATGAACCGCGCTTTCCTATCATCTGTAAAAAACTCAAAGAGATGGGCAAAGTAAGTAATAATGTCGTCATACGTAATATGTTTGAAGATAAGGCACTATACGGAAATAAAGATAAAATCAATATGCGTAAAGTTAAAGTGAAATTATCTGATTACGAAAAACACTATGCCATATCTCAGAGAAAAAATCATAATGCCTATAGACTTTATAATAATGGTCTATATGAAAAATATATCGCTCTACGTAAGGACGATACTCTAGATTTCATTGACTACTTTAATGAAAATCGCTATAGAGTGAAACGAGAAAATTACAACTACTATGGTCATATGACTAGGGTGCAGTATTTCAGCTTTGAAGAAAACAAGGTAAGACAACAATTGTTTTTCGATAAAACAGGAAAAGCATTCTTGAATTTTTGGAAAGATCCTTCAACTGGAAAGATCAGCCGGGTCATCCATTTAGGCTCAAATAATAATATAATCAGTGAGACAACTGGAGATACCATACCTCATAAAATTCACTGGCTAAAAAGTGTATTGAACGAATCAAATGAAAGAATAATGGCAATCTCAGATACACGTAGCACGGATGAATTACTTGTTAAACTAAAGCATCCAAACACAGTAAGATCACTCCGCATGCACAGTAATCACCTTAAAAATCCAGATAATCCTGATTCTGAGTTAAATAAACGAAATGGCTATGCAATAGAAAATATAAAGAATGTCGATGCATTGATTGTGCTGACAGACAAACAGAAGCATGATATCGTTAACCGTTTTGGACTTGAGAATAAAGTTCATGTCATTCCAAATTATTATGAAGCGAAAGCACCTAAGCCAAAAGGGTTAAAATCCATTTTTAT
Organism: Jeotgalicoccus sp. S0W5; assembly: GCF_011634875.1. Taxonomy (NCBI): domain Bacteria; kingdom Bacillati; phylum Bacillota; class Bacilli; order Caryophanales; family Staphylococcaceae; genus Jeotgalicoccus; species Jeotgalicoccus sp. S0W5. Next base: position 149,685 of record NZ_SIRQ01000002.1, read on the forward strand.
TAATGAGAAACAAGACAGTACTCAAATTAAAAGAGATTTGTCTAAAGTCGTAATTGTATCAAGATTTGCAAGCATTAAAAATATAGACCATACCATCCAAGCATTTAAAAAAGTGGTCACAGAAGTTCCAGAAGCTAAATTAGAAATCTGGGGATCTGGGGATCAAAAAGATGAATATGCAGACTTGATAAAATCACTCGATCTCAGTGATAATGTATTGATTAAAGGTTATACTGAGCATCCTGAAAAAATATACCAAAGCGGTGGTTTGTCAGTCCTAACCTCCAATGCCGAAGGTTTCTCTCTTGCAGTCATGGAAAGCATGGCAAATAGCTCGCCAGTTGTGAGTTATAATATAAGATATGGACCATCTGATATGATTGAAGATGGTGTAAATGGATTCCTCATAGACAAAAGTGATATAGATGCTTTATCAGAAAAAATGATACACATGTTAAAGAACCCTGAAAAAACAAGAGATATGGGTAATGAAGCAAAAAATACAATTCAAACAAAATTTAGCAAGGAAATCTACCAGAAACTATGGTTTTCTCTAACAGACACGTTACTTGAAGTATTAGAAAGGAACAATCACAATGAATAACCTAATTTCTGTTATCACTCCAGCAGAAAATAATGAAAAATATATTAATACAGCTTTAGAGTCACTAAGAAACCAGGAATACACAAATTTCGAGGCGCTCGTCTTACACTCAGATATAGAGACATTAAAAAGTATCGTTAATGATGAGTACTTAAATGATGACAGGTATCGATTTATTAATACGCCTGCAGATATTTATGTCGGTGCCACGCGAAATATCGGAATTGAACAAGCAAAAGGTGCCTACCTGTATTTCCTAGATAGCGACGATTATATTGCCGAGAACATGTTGCAACTACTACATGACAGCATCGGAGAATTCCCGATGATTCGTGGAAGAATGAAAACGACGGATTTCAGCACAAGTTCCGTCATTATACTACCCGGTACAAATAAAATAAAAATGTATTCAACTAGAAGATACAACCTGCTTAGATCAGAATCTGCAATCAACTATCTGATTTCAAAGAATTTTATCGATAATATGAATCTAAGATTTTCTGAACAATTTAAAACTTATTCAGACCTCACTTTTATGGTTCCATTGATGGAAGAAATTGATATAGTCCCTTACGCCGAGGAAGCAATCTATTTCAGAAGAAGAGGGAATGACCCAATTAACAACCCGACACTTAGACAGTCTTCTCTCGAACAACTCACACCTGATCTCTTTGGCGTCTATAATCAGCTGAGATCAGATAATATGAGTGAAGAAGGACGAAAATATCTAGATGACAAACTCCTTAACTTCTATAGAAAACGTTTGGTGACTGAATTCAGAGATGATACCACAATCGATTACTACTTTTCTGGTCTAGTAGAGAGTATAAATAAAATTGATCCGGATCGACTGAAAAACAAGGATTTCATACTCAAAAATGATGTGAAAGTTATAAAATCTAACAACAAACGTCGCTTCCGAAAACTTAGTAATTTGAACCATTTTCTTAGAGATATTAAAAATGGAATCTCTTCAAGAAAGGGCAGGAAAGAATTAATTTATAAACGTATATTCAATTATATGAAGCCCAAGGATAAGCTCGTTGTTTTCGAAAGTTTCCAAGGGAAATCTTACTCCGATAGTCCCAAATATATTTATGAATACATGCTTAAAAACAAGAGTAACTATATTTATGTATGGGTGATGAATAACTCGAACAAGATACCTGGTAATCCTAAGACTGTTAAACGAAACACTCTCAAATATTATTACTATATTGCTAGAGCCAAATATATCGTGAGTAATGTAAGAATGCCAAACAAATATATTAAAAGACCAGAACAATCATATCTGCAAACTTGGCATGGTACGCCGCTTAAAAGACTGGCTGGTGATATGGATAATGTCCACATGCCAGGTACTAATGCCGTACGATATAAGAAAAACTTTAACCGTGAAACTAATAAATGGGACTATTTAATTGCGCCTAATCAGTATTCTGCTGATATCTTCAGAAGAGCGTTTTGGTTCAATAACACCATGCTGAAAACTGGCTATCCAAGAAATGATATTTTAACGAACCATAATGATGAAGATACGATCAATAGATTGAAACGAATAAACCGTATACCAACGGATAAGAAAATTATTCTGTACGCACCAACGTGGCGTGATGATGAATATTTCAAAGTTGGTAAGTACAAATTCAACCTGAAACTCGACCTTCATAGAATGAAAGAACAATTTGGAGATGAGTACATCATTCTACTCAGAATGCATTATCTTGTTGCCTCCAACATGGATTTAACAGGTTTAGAAGACTTTGCATACGATGTTTCAAGTTACAGTGACGTGAGCGAACTATACTTGATGTCTGATATTCTCATCACTGACTATTCATCTGTATTCTTTGATTATGCGAATCTTAGACGTCCAATCTTATTCTTTACTTACGATATTGAAAAATATCAAGGACAGCTACGTGGTTTCTACATCGATATGGAGACCGAGCTTCCGGGTCCATTGCTCATGGACAATGATGAGGTGATGGATGCAATCCAAAACATTGATGCAGTAAATGAAAAATACGAGGATCGCTACAACGAATTTTATGAACGATTCTGTAGCTGGGATGATGGAAGAGCCTCAGAAAAAGTGGTTGATGCAGTGTTTGAAAAATGATTGAACTCTGACCCGAATAATAGATCGATGGCGGTATGTTGGCCTAATATAATTAAAGACTTCCATAACAAGGCTGTTGTGGAAGTCTTTTTATATCAAAATGAATTACACTATACCAACTACAATAATTCACACTTGAACATTAGTTAGTACCATATTATCTTTCCAATTAATCTAAATATTGAACATTAAATTCAGTAAAGGATGGATAAACATGAACACAGCTTTAATTATTGTCGACATTCAAAATGATTATTTCCCGGGTGGTAAATATCCATTAAGTAATCCTGAAAATGCAGCAGAGAATGCCAAAAAATATTAACATGGTTTAGAGAAAATCGTAGTGAAAATATTTACCATGTTCAACATATTGCACCTGATGAATCAATGGGTTTCTTCGCTCCTGATACCGAAGGTGCAGAAATTAGAGAAGTTATACAGCCTCAAGATAATGAAACGCTTATTGTAAAACAATTTCCTAACAGTTTCGTTAATACAGAACTACACGATAAGTTGCAAGCTCAAAATATAGATCATGTTGTGATTGTTGGTATGATGACACACATGTGTATTGATGCGACTGCTAGAACTGTAGCGGACTTAGGTTATAAAGTATCAGTCGTTGAAGATGCATGTGCTTCACGTGAGTTAACTTATCAGGGTCATGTTATTAAAGCAGAGGATGCACACTATGCATTCATCAGCGCACTAGACTTTTTAAATGTTGATATTTATACAACAGAAGATTTTATTCAACAACAATAAACAGTACTAATATTTAAAACTCACAGGAAGAAATCAGCAAAGCTGATACAAGAAGAAGGTTACACAGAAGATGAAGAATAATTCATAAAAATAAATAGATGGCTACCTTCCTTGCTCAAGCAAGTTAGGTAGTCTTTTTCATTATTGAAGTGATTGATGTTTCTCTACATCGATTTCCTGTATGATTAAAGTAACCAATTTTACTTTAGAAAGGAAGGAAATTGATGAACTACAAAAACAATTGGGATATGGAGAGTGTATTTCCTGGCGGAAGTGCATCAAAAGATTTTCAAAAGCGGTTATCAGAAATAGGGGAAAGTATTACAGCTTTTTCTCGAGAACTCGATAATTGGGAGCTAGACGAACATTCTAACGACTTTACGTCACTGAAGGAGATCTTACAACACTACGAAAAAATTTCAAACGCACTTGGTGAGATGGGGAGCTTTTCGAATGGTTTAGTATCTGCTGATGTTACCGATCAAAAAGCAATGCAGAATTTAAATGCAGTTCGTAACTTAGTTAAAGATCTCTCATCACAGAACATTATATTAAATAAAAAGATCAGTGCCCTGACTGAAGACCAATTTACAAAGCTGTTAGAGGATGATTTCTTTAAACCGATGCATTTCCCGTTAGAAGAAAAACGACAAAAAGAAAAAGATTTACTATCCACAGAAGAAGAAACAATCATCAATCACTTATCATTAGACGGCTTACAGGGCTGGGGGAATATGTACAATCAACTCGTCGCTTCTATTCAAATTCCAGTAACTGAAGATAACGAAACTGTTTATTATTCAGCCGGTCAATTTGAAAACAAGATGAAGTCAGAAGAGAATCCAAAAGTTCGTGAAAAACTTTTAAAAACGTGGGAAAACACATGGGAAGAGAAAGCTGATTTATTCTCTACAACACTCAATCATTTATCAGGATTCCGTTTAAACGACTATGAACTTCACGATTATAAAGATTATATGAAAGTACCACTAGATTACAACCGTATGGAAGAAGAAACACTTGATATGATGTGGGATACTATTACAAAAAATAAAGCACCTTTCAAAAAGTACTTTGAACGAAAGGCGCAACTCATCGGTGTTGATCAATTAGGATGGCTTGATGTTTCAGCAAGTGTTGATGTGGGTGATTATAAAAACAAGCAGTATACCTACAATGAAGCGGCAGAATTTATTATCGATAACTTTGAATCATTTAGTCCAAAAATGTCAGAGATGGCACGTCGAGCTTTTGAAGAGCAGTGGATTGAAGCGGAAGATCGTCCAGGAAAACGCCCTGGTGGATACTGTTCAAACCTTCCTGAATCTAAACAGTCGCGTATTTTTATGACGTTTGCCGGTAGCACTAGCAATGTGTCAACACTCGCACATGAACTCGGACACGCATTCCATAGCTATGTCTTACGTGATTTACCATTATTCAACCAACGTTACGCAATGAACGTTGCAGAAACAGCTTCTACATTTGCAGAACTTGTCGTTTCAAACGCAACTATTGAAAATTCAACGTCAAATGCAGAAAAAATCAACTTACTAGATGAAAAAATTGCTAGAAGTGCGACTTTTATGATGAATATCCATGCACGCTATATCTTTGAACGCAATTTCTATGATGAACGCCAAAAAGGAACTGTAGATAGTAACAGACTGAAAGAACTGATGAAAGAAGCACAAAAAGAAGCCTTTCAAGATGAACTTTCTTCATACCATCCAATGTTCTGGGCAACAAAGTTACATTTTCATATTACAGGTGTCCCATTCTATAACTTCCCGTACACATTTGGATACTTCTTTAGCTTAGGTATATACAACCGTTTCTTAGAAGACGAAACGTTACGTGAAGATGACTATATTGCACTGCTTCGTGATACTGCAAGCATGACTACAGAAGACCTTGCTGAAAAACACTTAAATGTTGACCTAAGAAAACCAGACTTCTGGCAACAAGCACTGGATTCAGTGCATAAAGATATTGAAGAGTTTTTAGAGCTAACAGAATCATATGTTTAATGTATAGGGACACATTAGCAATTAAACAAATACGAGTTACAAGCAAAAGAAAGTACTCAAGTTAAATAAAAGCGTACTAGAGCTAAGGCTCTAGTACGCTTTTATTACATTTCTCCAGACTTCACTTTCATATACATCTCTTTAAATTTCTCTTTACTGAAAATCACTGGTACGGGATAATTCGGATTCGCTTCATCAAATGCGTAGCCGGCCATTTCATCGATATCAGACTCTTTGATATCAGCGATATGATTACCGATGCCGAGATTTTTATTCATCTCTAGAATACTGTCGATGAACTTCTCTGTTTTTACCTTGTCAGTATCACCCGGGGCAGTCACACCTGCACAATCAGCCAGTTTGGCCAGATTCTCATGTACGGTATCTCCGTATTCCTTTAATACGTAAGGCATGATAATTGCATTCGATTCACCATGTGTTACTGGATATTTTGCACCGATCTGATGTGACAATGCGTGGATATTGCCGACATAAGCTCTCGTAAATGCGCGTCCCGCAATGTAAGCAGCATACTGCATATTTTCACGTGCAATTCTATCACCATTTTCGTGGAAGGCTGACGGCAAATTGTCATAGATTAGTTTAACCGCAACTTCTGCCATTTTCCTTGTATCTTTTGTATTGCTCAGATTGATGTAGGCTTCAACTGCATGACTGAGCGCATCCATACCCGTGTGCGCAGTAATCGTCTTCGGTAAATTGGATGTAAGTTCCGCATCAAGTACTGCAATTTCCGGCAACAGCACCGTATCGGATATCGCATATTTCATATGGCGCTTACTATCAGTTATAACTGTTGCTATCGTGCCCTCACTTCCGGTACCAGATGTCGTCGGCACAGCAATCACCGGTGGCAGCTTTTTACGTACTTTCAGAAGACCGTGATATTTATGCAGGTCAGCATTGCCTGTACCTACAACGACCGCAGCACCTTTGGCACAGTCGAGTGCAGAACCCCCACCAAAACCGATAATCGCGGTACATCTATTTTTATTGTACTCGGCAGCGGCTTCCCTGACGTTCTGATCTGTCGGATTTGCCACCGTCCCGTCGTAAATAATGTATTCGATATTCTTTACCTCGAGACCATACAGAAGATTGTCCATCAGGCCAAGATCCCGTATGCCTTTGTCGGTCACAATCAAGACTTTTTTATAATTTCTGGCAGATAGTGTATCTGGCAATATATCAAGTATTCCCTCACCACGGAGGAGGAGAGGGGGTGACCAGTCCAGCACTTTCGCGGCCTGTTTCATGATTTTCTGATAACCTCTTGCAAGACATTTAAATAATTCGAAGTTCATATTATCACCTTTCTCAGTTTATTTACCCGTGGTCAGCTTTTGTTGGATAAAAATTAACTCTGGTCACCAGTGTCTTTTGTGTTGTGAATTTTTATGACTTGTAGATAGTGAAACACATATCACTTATGGTAACTCTCGGCTTATCATTTTTCGATGCGGACGTTTAACAATTTGATTGAATGTCACTTTGAGTTTTCAGAATAATCCTTCTAAATTAATGTAGTCTAACGACTTTAAATGTAATTTTCAAACCTTGGTATCTTCGTATATATACTACCAGCCCGTGTTATATTCAGTCATTCATTTCGATAAATCAACAGTATTTTCTAAACTCTTATATCCATCTTGATTTAGAATAGCTTCTTCATTTTCAAATAATTTTTCTACTGTAAGATCTTTATCCCAGTAGCCTTAGTTAGAACCAAAGAAGTTCTCAGCGACTCTTCCTGCTGCCACTTCGAAAATTTTACCATTATATTGATTATCTTTGTGAGATAACCACAAAACAGCAGGTGAAAGCAGTTCAGCTCCAATTCGTTCTCCCTGACGCTTCCTTCTTCGTTTTCCATACTTCCAGACAATGCTGTGAAAGCACCAAACGCCAACATATTTACCGTAATACCACGCTCCAATCCTTTAGCTGCCAATGTTTTACCTAAAACAAGTACCGTTGCTTTAGAGGCCGCATCATGACTTATCAAAGGTTGACTGATGAATGAGTAAGAGGAGAGGTTTATATTATAATTCTAGGTCTCTAGCTTTGTTTTCTCCTTCAATCAGCCTATCAATAATACCTTCACAGATTTCCTTATGTTCCTATATAATATCTAGACTCTTGAAGGATTGAAAAACGTAAAGGCATTTAAATATCACATTACCTTTCCTTAAATTAATGTTTATGTTAAGTTTTTTACATAACATACTCGTGCTAGAAAATGATGAAATTATCATTTCTGAAAATTAACATAGATAATTTACGGAGGGATTTGATGAAAGAAAAAGCAAGATTAGATCACTTAATTTTTTGGCCATCTATTGTCGTGCTGTTAATACTTACATTACTTTTAATCATTTTCCAATCATCTGCTGAACCGCTTTTAGACAATATTTTGTCTGGTATCAACTCAAGAATGGATTGGATATTCCAGTTTATGACGTTTGGTCTTTTCGTGTTGCTTTTATGGCTAGCTTTTGGAAAGTATGGAAGAGTAAAACTCGGAGAGGGAAAACCTAGATTTGGAAATTTTAGTTATGGAGCGATGCTATTCTGTGCAGGTATGGGTACCAGTATCATGTTCTGGTCGATTATTGAACCTATGTACTACTTCCAAGGACCACCATTCGGTTTTGAATCTGGCAGTGACACTGCAGCAGAATGGTCTGTCGCGTATGGAATGTTCCATTGGGGGATCTCTGCATGGTGTATTTACGCATTTCCGACCATAGTCATTGCGTATTCCTTTTTTAATAAAAAGAACAAGTCACTTAAAGTCAGTCAATCTGTAAGAGGAGCGCTTGGTAAACATTCAGATGGTATCATCGGAAAGATCATCGATATACTTGTCATATGGAGTCTTGTCGGTGGTCTTGGTACATCACTGGGACTAGGTGTACCGATGGTGTCCGCTGGAATTGGCCACCTTCTAGGTGTGGAACAGTCAATTGCACTTAGTATCATTATAATGCTAATCTGGTCGGTCATTTATATTACAAGTGCTTCCCTAGGTCTCGATAAAGGTATACGCAAGCTCAGTAACATCAACGTATATCTTGCACTTATATTAGCCATATTCGTCATAATAGTGGGTCCAACCAGTTTCATATTAACTTATTTTACAGACAGCTTTGGCATCATGGCGCAGAATTTTCTGAGAATGAGTTTCTATACTGACCCGATTGGCGGCGGTGGATTCCCACAATCTTGGACAGTATTCTATTGGGCATGGTTCGCTGCTACTGCACTATTTATGGGACTTTTCATTGCTCGTATATCAAAAGGGCGTACTTTGAAGAGCATGATACTCCACATCCTTGGTTGGGGTTCTATCGGTAGTTGGCTATATTTCGGAATTTTCGGAGGATATACGATGAATCTTCAACAGACAGGAGAACTCGATGTCCTTGGTAGTATGGCAGAATTTGGGGATGCTGAAACAATCATCAATGTTCTTGAAACATTACCGATGAGTTATATTGCGATATTATTTTTTGTCATTCTAGGATTCATTTTCCTTGCAACATCGCTTGATTCAGCGTCTTATATACTTGCTTCAACTGCATCAATAAAAGTAGACGAAGGTATTGAGCCTCCGACATGGCATACAATTCTTTGGGGTCTCATCATGGCCTTGTTGTCCATTTCATTACTGTTAATTGGAGGATTGAACGTAGTACAGACATCAGCCGTTGTCGTTGCGGTACCAGTCGTCATCATCTATATACTGCTTATCATTTCATTGATGAAATGGTTGAAGAACGACGATCATATATACGAGGAGGATAAATAATTGGGTGTATTCGACGTTGATTATACTAAAATTCAAGAAAGAACAGACTTTCCGTACGAAGTAGAAATTATTAACCATTGTTGGATAGAGATGTCAGACGGTATAAAATTATCAGCCAAACTATGGCAACCTAAAACATCTGGAAAGACAAAAGGCGCTGTACTTGAATATCTTCCATACCGGAAAGATGAATTCACTGCCCTTCGTGATGAAATCCGTCACAAATATTTTGCTGGCATGGGCTACACTTCCATCCGTGTAGATATCAGAGGTACAGGAGATTCTGAAGGGATAATCGAAGATGAATATCCAAAACAGGAGCAAGATGATGCACTGGACGTAATCTCTTGGATTGAAAACCAAGAATGGTCCAACGGCTCGGTTGCGATGATTGGTAAGTCTTGGGGAGGTTTCAATGGGCTTCAACTTGCTGCATTGCAACCACCTGCACTGAAAACAATCATTACTCTATGTTCTACGGATGATCGCTATGAAGATGATGTACATTATAAAGGTGGTACAATGATGGCCTCTGACATGCTTTGGTGGGCATCAACTATGTTTGCTTACAACGCGAGACCACCATTCCCGAAGTATGTGGGAGAAAAATGGTATGATATGTGGCTCAATCGTATGGAAAATACACCACCGTTCATCGAAGAATGGGTGTCACATCAAACACGAGATGATTATTGGAAACACGGCTCAATAGGTGAAGATTACAGTGCCATCAAAATACCAGTCCTAACCATGAGTGGTTGGGCAGATGGATATACAAATGCCCTATTTCGATTAATGGATAATCTTGATGTCCCTAAAAGAGGAATCGTTGGCCCTTGGGCACATGAATTTCCAGACATGGCCATACCAGGACCTCAAATGGGTTATCTTCAAGAGGTCATTGAATGGCTCGATCGCTGGATGACTGATGAAGGGGACCAAGACGCACATAAAGATGCCTTTCTCGTATATGTACAGGATGGTGTAAAACCTAAGACCACCTATGATTACCGAGAAGGTAAGTGGCTAGACTTATATAATGAAGAAACAAGTGAAATTGATATTTTGGAAAATATCAACGGTGAAGTTCCATTATTGAATCGTCAACAACATGGTCTTTATTCTGGAGTATTCTGTCCATTTGGTCAGGAAGGTGATCTTCCAGATGATCAATTAATTGACAATGCATTGGCTACATCATTCATGTTGCCACAACAGAATACTGCAATAAATATCGTTGGCCAGCCCATTGCAAAAATAAGAGTAAAATCCGATAAGGAAAAAGCAAATCTTCACGTAAGAGTGACGGATGTACACCCTACAGGTGAAAAGACACTCGTAACAAAAGGTCAACTCAATCTCAACCATTATAAAAGTCATGAATTCCCAGAGGATCTCACTGTTGGTGAATACATCGATGTAGAAATTCCATTAGATGTTATTGGCTATCAAATTGAAGCAGAGCATAGCATCGAAGTATCAATTTCACCAACATATTGGCCTCAAATATGGCCAGACAAGGAAATCGTGGATCTAACAGTCGATTTCTCTCATTCAGAACTATTACTTCCTGTTATCACTGATTTCAATGAGGTAAGATTGAAATATGAGCAGTCCGAAACTGCAACACCCCTTGAAAAGGAAATTATCAGGGATGGTTATAGGACTCGGAATGTCATCAAGAAACTTACAACAGATGAGTGGGTGTTAGATGACTTTTCTGATGAGGGGCTACGAACTTTGACCGAAACAAATATCACTTATGGATCTACTAACCATAATGTATATACAATAAAAGAAGGTGACCCTCTATCCGCTAAAGTAGAATGTGACTGGACTGTACAAGTGAAAGATAGCGATATCGATACAAACGTCGTAACAAAAAGTGTTATGAGTTGTGATGCTGATAACTATTACCTGTACAATGAAATGACGGGTTATAGTAATAATGAGCAATGCTTTTATAAAACATGGAATAAGACGGTCCCTCGGTACTATACGTGATATAAATCTGTCCATTCATTGATAATCTAAGACTCTATGTCAAATAAGGTTAACGAAACATTTTACCTGACTGCCTCACTTACTGTATGCAAGTGAGGCAGTCTTTTTTGATTCTTTATAATACGATTTCGTCATCAAAATATAAGACAAGTTTTTCTATGCGGAATGCATGATAATTTACGTATATCAGAATAATTAGGATATAAAATCAAATCTCTCCATATTTGGTGTCCCATCTTCAAAGTACATACTAGAGTTCTTAATACCAAAAGCGTTGGCAAGGCTTGTAAGCAACGGATATAATGACGTCGCAAAGTTCTTTTCTTTATTATAAATAGGAGTAGCTGGGTTAATACCCACTAAAAAACTACATATTTTTCTTCAATATTTTTAACCACAAATGGACGGTAGTACGGGTGTTCAGGATTATTATTATAAGGTCTAACCATTGATTTCAAATTCTTTATATCCATATTCTTGCTCCTTATTCTTACTAGTTTTCATTCTTTATTTACTATAAATCTCAGACGAAGAGCTAATTACTGAGTGTTACTTACAAGTGACATTTTTAGTTGGTGAATTGTCTGCACTTGATTAGACAACTCCTCTGAGGGAGGTTATTGTTAAATCAAAGAAAGTAAAATGCTTATTACAATTAAGAAGGTGAAAATAATGCAAATTTTTAGAGTACATCAAAATCATGATATCAGTGCACGTTTCCTGGATAACAGACGTTTATCAAAACAAGTGTTAGAACTTTATCAAATTATTAGAGTTTGTCTCGCTGAAATGAATATTATTAGTGCTAATACTCGATATTTATCACATCCAATCGTCAAATTTATTTACAATAATGGTCACCCTTATTTATTGGATGCCTTTGAGCTTTTAAAGTCTTATGATCAAGAACATAAAAGAAGAGGAGGCGTACGTTCTACAAATTTTAAAGAAAAACTTATAGACTTAGAAAGAATCATCTACAGTAACAAACATCTCTTTTCTGAAAGAAGTTTACCTGCTTTTTATGTTTATCAAGATACAAAAGTATGCGGAGAAATGGCCTACACTCATTATGAGTCTTTACTTTTTTTAAAGTGGAGTAATGATAAGGTGCCACCACGTTGTAATATAAACTTAGATAAAGGAGAGATATTAAAATGAAAGGTCGACATGTAATTGAGAAAAAATGGGCGTCAGAGAAGTACAATGTTATGTGGCACTCACAAAAATATTATAATCGTATAAGAGAAGAAATGAATAAAGGAGCTTCTATGGATTTATTGGAATCAATGATTTTTGAAGCGAAGAAAGAGGAGCCTACTAAAGGATCTATTGTGAATACATTTGATCATATGTGGGGATACTTCAAGAGAATATGCACATTAACAGAAAAGTATGAGTATAAAAAAATAAGAACATTATTCTTAGATGATAAAATAAAAGATATAGAATTGAAGCGATTTATTATTAAACTTTCTAATCAGTATGATGTGAAGTATCTCCAAGAATCTACAATTTTAAATATATGATAATAAAACTATAAAGTTATACTGGCAATACGAGGGAGTTTAAATAATTAAAGCTAATTAAATATCACAATGAAATGAGTGTTTTAATGTATCTAGCATGGAATGAGATTATAAGAAATAAGTTAAAGTTTAGTTTAATTATAGGCATTGTAATAATGATAAGTTACTTGCTACTATTGCTTTCGGGTTTAGCAAATGGATTAATGAATTTAAATAAGGAAGCTGTGGAACAATGGGAGGCTGATGCGATTGTTATAAATGCAGATGCAAATCAAAATGTTCAACAATCTATGATTAAAATAGAAGATATTAAAGACAAATTTGAAGAACAAGCAAATTTAAAAGAGCTTGCTGTTATTATTTCTAATAGTGCAGTTGAAGATAATGCTATTGTATTTGGCCTAGATGAAGGCTCCTTTCTAATTCCTGATTTAGTGGAAGGAGAGATTTTCACAAATGAAAATGAAGTTGTTGGCGACTATTCTTTAAAGGAATCGGGTTTTTCTATTGGAGATACGCTTGAATTATCAAATAGTGAAGAGACGCTGAAAATTACAGGATTTACAGAAAGTGCACAATATCGTTCTTCCTCACTTTTATTTTCCAATAATGAGACCATAGAAAAGTTAAATCCAATGTTAAGTGAGGACTTAATAAATGCACTTGTTGTTAGGGACAGTAATTGGAAAAACGTAGAATTAAGTGATGATATGGAAGTATTAGCGATAGATGAATATATAGAGAATCTACCTGGATATTTACCTCAACAATTAACGCTAAACTTTATGATTATATTTTTATTTATCATATCGTCGTCGGTGATTGGAATATTCTTATATGTGCTTACATTACAAAAGACAAGTCTATTTGGTGTCTTGAAAGCCCAAGGATTTACTAATGGTTATTTAGCACGTTCAGTATTAGGTCAAACACTAATTGTGACTATGATTGGTACGCTTGTTGGATTGGCGCTTACCTTATTAACTGGTATCTTCCTTCCACCAGCAGTGCCTATAGAATTCGATTATTTAACAATGATTATTTATATGGTGGTCTTGATTGTTGTTGCTATGTTGGGAAGTTTATTTTCAGTTATCAGCGTTAGAAAAGTAGATCCATTAAAAGCGATCGGTTAAGAGAGGCGGATAGTATGCTTAAATTTATAGATGTGAAAAAGGTGTTCAAGGATGGTAATCAAAGTATAGAAGCAGTTAAGAAAACTTCGGTTGAATTTGACAAGGGAGCTTGTATTGCACTGATTGGACCATCAGGCTCTGGTAAAAGTACTTTCTTAACCATGGCTGGTGCCTTACAAACACCAACTGAAGGTGAGGTAATTGTTAATGGTCAGAAAATCACAGGTATGAATTCTAAAAGCTTAGCTAAGCTCAGAATGGATGAGATTGGCTTTATCCTTCAAGCTAGTAATTTGGTGCCATTTCTTTCTGTTCAGCAACAGTTTAAATTACTAAAGAAGTATAATAAAGATATCATGACAGATGATGAGTTAGAAAAATTGCTTAATAATCTATCACTAGCAGAAGTGAAAAATCAGTTACCTAGTGAAATATCTGGGGGTCAAAAACAGCGTGTTGCGATTGCTAAAGCGCTATACACTAACCCTAGTATTATTCTTGCAGATGAACCTACGGCATCACTAGATACAGAAAATGCGATGAAAGTAATGGAAATATTAAAAGAAGAAACAATCAGTAGGGAGAAGACATGTATCATTGTTACTCATGATGAAAGATTAACAGAGTATTGTGATGCTGTATATAAAATGGTCGATGGTGTGTTAGAAAGCACTCTATAAAATTTTCATTATAGATTAATAAAATAGATGACAAAATCAATTACATATTGACTTTGTCATCTTTTACACATTACTAATATCTTCTGTTATTTGAACTAATTAAGCCAAAAAAATCTCAAGAAATACAGTGCTGATATATCAAGAATTTTCATTGTGAATATCCTATAGTTTGACTTGAATAAAATATACCCAGCAGTATTATATTTAGAACATATCGAGATTTTTTCAAGTAATTAGACAAATTATATATATTCAATTATAACGTTGTGAGAGAGCAATAATCTCTCACCTTACCGCTCCCATAGATACGGCTTATCGTATCTATGGGAGTTAATCATTGTAAAAATAACAAGAATGATTATTGATAAAATGGGCACTTTTTATTCACATTTTTATACATTAGACTTGGTGAATTAACAGTATTGTTAAATCCTTTATGATAATTATGAGTAAGTGATGGAGATAGTGGAGGGGCCAGCCAGCTCCACTTACCTGTGACTTCTCTTCCTGCGATTTCTTCTTTCTTTTCAAATTGTTTAAATTGCTTTGATGCAGTGATATGGTCAACTATCGAAACACCGGCATCTTTAAAAGAGTGATATACAGCATAATTGAATTCGACTAAAGCACGGTCTCTCCAATATGTTGAATTTTTAGAAGTATCGAGGTTAAAAGCTTGCGCAATTTCTTTAAGCTTGTTATATCGGTATTCGTCAGTAAAGTTTCTGACCCCAATCTCGGTCTCCATATACCATCCATTGAAGGGGGCAGTATGGTATTTTATCCCACCAATTTCTAAATCCATATTAGAGATTATCGGAACAGTGTACCATTTAAGCTTTAGTTTTTCTAAATTTGGATAATGGTGGTGTTTAATATTAACTTCTTTTATGATGCCTTGAGGGTATTCATAATAAGTTATAGGTTGATGATGGGCGCTATATATTAGTGGTAAAACATCAAATTCTTTTCTCTCTTTTTCCCACCCGATTTTACATGCTAAATCAGTAATTTCTTTAGATATTGGATCGCCAATGTCACCATATCCTGCGTATCTAATAAGCTGTTCATTATATAATTTTATTTCATTAGAAAAAAATGAATAATAACGTATTCACCGCATTTTTACTAATAATGGAATTAATGTTTTATAATATAACACAAAAAATTAACGCTTTTACAGACGGTGGACCTAATCAAAAACTATTGTTTCTGGTGAATCAAGGTCATTACTATTCATAACTTTAATAATCTTAGGTTTCACTTGTATAATACAAAGGTTATCATCTTGCTTCGAATTAAAGAAACTTTTGTCTTGATTGTTCCAAATCCAATCAATAATCTTTGGATCTTCGGAAATTGACACTTCTCCATCTATTTCAAGAAAACTATGGTCATTGGTATCACTATATCCAATTAGAACATGAGCTCTAGGATTATTCTTAAACTCTTCTATTTTATTAGAATCAATGTCAGTTTTAGAATACAGAGTTAATCCATCATTATAAAAAATCATATACCTACTGTTAGGTATGTTGTTGTGCGCGGTAGACAAAACACCTAGATTAGAAGAATCTAAAATTTTTATCGCTTTATTTTCAATAACTTTATTATTCATATGAAAAACCTCCTATACTGTTTATTCACATAACCATCTCTGTGTAAACATAATATGTGGTATGTCACGAGTATTCCAGACAGTTTTTATAGACTTCTTTCTTATACTCCTTTGGTATCATGTAACCAAGTGCACCATGTGGTCTAATATTGTTGTAACAATTCACATAGTCAAACAGTTCACTTTTCAGCTGTTGTAGAGATATAAAATGATACTGTCTAATGAATTCAGTTTTTGTGCCTTAACAATCGCATTGTCATAGGGACAGCCTTTCATGCTCTGTAATCTTTAAATACCAAATGTATTAAGCACATTATCAAACTCTTTGCCACGGTCTGTATGGAACATTTGAACCTGTCTTAAATCATGCTTAATGGTACTCAGTGCTGCTGACACAAGATGGCTATCTTTATTTGGACCGGCATCATGTCCAATAATTTCACGATTAAACAGGTCAACAAATACACATATATAATGCCACTTGCCAGACACTTTTACATAAGTTAAATCACTGACGAGTACCTCCATCGATGCCTGTCTAATAAAATTTCTACTGAGTCTATTCATGATATTCCGTTCATTGGATTGTGAGGGATACGATCTATATTTCAATGAAGTATATAACGATACCAATCTTTCTGCTTTCATAATTCGACCGATGCGTCTTCGAGAGACTTGGAATCCAAGTTTATCTAACTCATGTTTAATTCTACGTGTTCCAAAACACTGACGATTCGTATTAAATATCCTCCACGCCTTTATGGCTGATGACATCCTCTGAATCATCAACATTCTATTTATTCAATTCATAATATTAGGTACTTCTTGGGATTTGTAGGACTTTACACATTGCTGATACTGAATATTTATTGGCATTCTCAAGAATGACATCTATTTTCGTCCCATGATCAGCACTTCTTGCTTTAGAATGTCATTTCCCATCTTAAGTTGTTCGTTTTCTTTTCTGAGTTGTCTCATTTCTCTTTCTTCATCTGTAAAGTTATCTAAATGACTGAAAGAACCTGGCGCCTGATGATGCTTGACCCACTTATCCAATTAGGATGGTTGATATTATCTACTATCACTATAAAAATTGCTTGGCGTAATGTTTTTATCATCTGCAAAAAGTGAGCATCAAGAAATAAATCCAATACTCTATTTTAATAATTTTTGAAGAATTCCATGATAAACTCCATAAATGATGTGGTCGCTTTGGAAAAATAGCGACCTTTTTATAAGCAAAGTATAATAATCAGCGATATCAATGGGGAGTAAATAAGATGACCCCAGCACAATACAGGTGTCATCTACTCACAGCCTAACGCTTTTATTAAATGAATTGTCCACACTTGATTGGACAACTCCTATGGGGGAGGTTATTGTTAAATCAAAGAAAGTAGGCGATTTTTTATGACAAGACTTCTGATAGTTAGTAGTGGCAGTCGATGATTAAGGCTGAGCCATTACCTTTGGAAAGTGAGGTATTATAAAAACAGCAATAAGATAATTTCGTATTTAAAATTATCTTATTGCTGTTCTAGATTTATGTTCCAGACTCTTTTTTAATATAAATTCCTTTATTAAGTGGACCAGTTTACTTACCTTTAATTATTACTTCATCATTTTCAAGTACGATATCTACATGTTTTACGTCTGTATGATCTAAGTAGTAATCTGTGATTTTGTCGCGTACTTCTTGTTCAACAACACGACGTAACGGACGTGCACCCATTTGTTCGTCGTAGCCTTTATCAATTAACCAATCTTTGACACCTTGTGTAACATCCATTGTGATTCCTTTTTTATCTAATGTTTTTTGAACATCTTCTAATAATAAGTTCACGATGTCTTGTAATGCATCTTTACCTAAATGCTCGAATTTAACGATACTATTGAAACGGTTAAGGAATTCAGGGCGGAAGAATTTTTTCATTTCATCCATAATATCATCAAACTCTTCATTTCCTTCACCAAAGCCAGCATTAGAAATACAAATAATAATTCTGTTTTTAAAGTTAATGACATTACCTTGACCATCTGTTAAATTACCATCATCCATAACTTGTAATAATAAAGTTAAGATTTGTGGATTCGCCTTTTCAATTTCATCAAATAAGATAACTGAGTATGGGTTACGTCTAACTTTCTCTGTTAATGTGTTTGAATTATTATCATAACCTACATAACCAGCAGTTGTTCCAATCATTTTAGATACAGCAGTTTGATCACTATATTCACTCATATCTAAGCGAATTAATGCATCTTTATTACCGAATAAATCAATTGCTAACTGCTTTGCAAGTTCTGTTTTACCTACACCAGCTTCACCTACTAAAATAGGATTGTTTTTAGTACGTCTACTTAAGACTTCAGCAGTTTCTTGGATTTCTTTATCACGACCAATTATTGGGTCTAATAAATCATCGCGTGCTTCTTGTGTTAAATTACGGCCAATTTGATCTAAATAATTACCTTCATCATTTTGTCTTTGAGAATTAGATTGTTGAAATGCACGCGCGTTTTGCTCGGCAGAATTTCCACCTTACTGTTTTCGTAATTGTGCTAATTGTCCGGAGAAACTTCTTTCCCATTGATATAATATTTTTTAGTACCACTATTGACAGATTCTTGCATATATTGGAATATTCTTCTGAAAATTGAATCAAAATCATCATTGAAATATCCGTTAGTCATACATATCACCTATAATAATACCCAATAATTTAATAGTCGTGAACAAAAGTTTTTATAGTCTATTCTGGTTTAAATACAACTTTAATGTTGTTATCCTTCTTCTGATCAAATACTTTGTAAGCTTCGTCTGCTTTTTCAAGTGGGAAAGTATGTGTAATAATTTCTGTAGGATCAAATACTTCATCTTTAATCATCTCGTAAAGTTTAGGCATTAGATGAATAACAGGAGCCTGTCCACTTGTTACTGTAATATCACGGTTAAATATTAAATCTATAGGGAAATTATCAGCAGGTGATCCATATATACCGGTAAGCTGTATTGTCCCAAACTTTCTTACTGATTCAGTAGCAGTAAGTATTGGACTTATTGTTCCACGTTGTTGAGAATGCTCAGATAGCTCCTGTTCTGGACTCGATTGCTGTCCATCCATCCCTACACAATCAATAACAACATCTGCGCCACCTCGTGTTTTTTCTTTAAGAAGTTTACCTATTTCCTGTTCTTCATCAAAGTTATACACTTCAGCACCATTGTACTTTTTTGCGTGATTAAGACGATGCTGTACATTGTCAATCGCAATTACTCTCTCTGCACCTTTTAGTTTCGCAAACTTCTGCGCCATTAAACCGATAGGGCCACAACCTAATACAATAACTGTATCACCAGGTTTAACGCCTGAGTGTTCTACACTCCAGTAAGCAGTAGGTACAACGTCTGATAAGAATAAAACTTGCTCATCTTTTAGATTGTTATCAGGAACCTTAAATGAAGAAAAGTCAGCATGAGGTACTCTTAAGTATTCTGCCTGTCCTCCCCAGTGATTACCATGAAGATTACCAAAACCGAATAGTCCACCATTATCTAATTTCCAGTTCGCTGGTGTTTCATTAGAATTGTCACACTGAGATTCCATGTCGTTATTGCAGTAGAAACATTCTCCACACCCAATATTAAAAGGTATTACCACACGATCTCCTTTCTTTAGTTTTTTTACATCTTTTCCTATCTCTTCAACAATACCCATCGGTTCATGTCCAATTACAAAACCAGGTTCCATGAATAAATCACCTTGATGATATAAATGTAAGTCTGAACCACAAATCCCAGATGCTGTTATCTTTATAATTGCATCAGTTGTTTCAATAATCTTAGCATCTTCAACATTTTCCATCTTCATGTTCTTATGTCCTTGATAAGTGACTGCTTTCATAAAATAACACTCCATTCTAAATATTATTTACAAGCATACTAAAATATTCCTCTTAACTTGACTTATAAACATAAATCTTTATAAAATCAATCATCTTACTACGAATATCTTCATTTGCGTTAATGATGACTATTTTATATAAAACTAAAGAGAAGACTGATAGTCTCCTCTTTAAAAAATGCTTATTTTAATAAATTTACAGATTCACGGTTAAAGTCTTCTAAATCATCAGGTGTACGTGAAGTGACGATGTTATCAGAAACTACAACTGATTCATCTACTACTGTTGCACCAGCGTTTTCCAAATCTTTACGAACTGATAAGAAACTTGTTAATTTTTTACCTTTTAATAAGTCTGTATCGATTAATAGCTGTGGTCCATGACAAATCGCAAATACAGGCATTTCATTTTGAACGAAATGTTTTGTAAATTCCCCAAAACGACCTTCTTCATCTCCACGTAACATATCTGGTGAGAATCCCCCTGGGATAAGTAATGCGTCAAAATCTTCAGGTTTTACATCGCTAATCGCTCTATCTACTGTTACTTCAGTATCTTCAGACTTACCTTTTACTGTACCTGTTTCTTTTCCTATTACAGTAATGTCATGTCCTTCGTTTTTTAAAGCCTCAACTGGACTTGTGTATTCAACGTCTTCAAAATAATTATCTAGTACAACAGCAATTTTTTTTGCCATAAATAAATTCCTCCTAAAGATTTTAATAGTAATATATACCCACTCCATAATCTTTAAAACATATGGTATGTCAACAGTATTTTAGACAGTTTTTATAGAATTCTTTCTTATACTCCTTCTTCCAACTATTTTGCACTTTTGCTCTAAATAGTAAGCAAGTGCAAAAATTCTTGCCCATACAAACACAAACAACGACACGCTATCTTCTCATGATTCTGCTAAAGAAGTAATGAGCGACGACACCCAAAGACCAATTGCGTATGAACTGAATAAAATAATCAAAGAAAATTTGAGTGTTTATTGACATAAGAGAGAGTATTCACAAGTAAGGATGAGACTTACTTTAAGAAGACTACATAAAAAATACGGAATATCCACTTGATCTTCAAAACTAGCATTAGATAATGTAGTCGACTAAGCAGAATTGATGGCTAGTGAATTATAATTTCTAAAAAGAGACCTAATGTCAATCAGATATTAAGTCTATATTCATTATGCATAAATTATAATTAACACGCATCAACGGTGATAAGCTTCAAAACGTATCACTTTGAACTACGGGTTATTTGTGGTAACTCTCGGCGTATCGTTTTTTGATGAGGTTTTCTCTTAACGTTCCACCGAAATTTGTAATAAATAGTTCCTTCTGATGACCGTATCTTCACCTAATTCAACACCCTATAGAAATAACTGATGCCTTTTTAATTCTTAGTCTACTATTTCTAAAACACCATAAAAACTCATCTATTTGAGATAGTTCACACTATATTTTTATACAGGATATTCACTCAGTTTCTCAATCATTTCTTGATATAAAGCATTGGCTTCTTCTTTTCGAGAGATGCCATGAACATTCATTCTGCCATCTTTAAATAAGGTCAGCTTATATTTTTTATAAGTCAATAACTTAACAAACGCACTTGCCCTGATAATTTTACCGGGCAGCTCCTGATTGAAAACCGATTCGTCGAACCTGAGTGTATATACACTTCCGCAATTAGATTGTACAGTGGCCAGCATATTTTTATTCAACTGTTCATATATCCGATTCTTACAGACCACACAGTCTTCATTCTTTAATTCATCTATATTTATCGTTTGAAAGCCGATTTTAAAAGTATCTACAGTAATGAGCTGCTTGGAAAAACCTTTTCCTGATAAATAACGAATGACTTCAGAAACTTCCATACTGGCAATGAGGGAAATTACAGGAGGAAGCACACCGTTGATTGCACAGCTTTCCCCTGTCGATGGCAGAGTCTCCATCAAACACTTTAAACAAGGTCCTTTAAAATCAATCCCGTAGACACTTCCCTTACTGCCTACAGCAGCACCATATACCCAGGGGATATCAAGCTTATGACAGGCTTCATTAATCAGAAATCGAATTTCAAAATGATCCATACTGTCAATTACAATATCCGGCTGATACTTTCTTAAGATTGCGGAGATGTTACTGGAATTTATTTCTGCATTGATCGGTACAATCTCAACATTACGGTTTATCTGACACAATTTTTCTTTGGCAGCATTAACTTTCAGCGTCATATCTTCTGCATCTTTTTCAGTATATAAAGCCTGACGATGCAGGTTGGTCATTTCAACAATATCCATATCAATGATGATGAGTTTACCTGCACCCATACGCACAAGCATTTCAGAAACGTGTGTTCCAAGTGCACCGGCGCCCATCACCATCAGTGTGGCTGACATCAGATTTTTTTGACTATTCTCTCCAAATTCATTAAACTTCATTTGTCTGTCGTATCTCTCCATTAAAGAAACTCCAGTCCTTCAGCAGGACTTGAGGCCTGTGCAGAATACCTAACCGGAATACGTCCTGCATCATAACCCAGTACCCCTGCATCAATTGAAAGCTTCATCGCTTCTGCCATTTTAACCGGGTCTTTGGCATTCGATACAGCGGTGTTTAATAATACCGCATCTGCACCCAGCTCCATAGCATAGCACGCATCTTTGGGTGAACCGATTCCTGCATCCACAATAACAGGGATGCTGGATTGTTCTACAATATATCTTAAATTCAATGGATTATTAATACCGCGTCCCGTACCTATAGGAGAAGCGAGCGGCATGATTGCATGAACACCAAGTCTTTCGAGTCTTTTTGCAAGCACGACATCGTTTGAAATATATGGACAGACTGTATAACCTTTGTCCAGCAGTATTTGACACGCTTCGTATGTCGCAATTGGGTCAGGCAGTAATGTCTTATCATCACCAATAACCTCAACTTTAATCATGTCACAGACACCCGCATGTCTTGCGATTTCTGCGATGCGTACAGTTTCTTCCACTGTTTTCGCCCCTGCTGTATTCGGAAATGTCGTGTATTTTCTTAAATCAATATTTGCCAGCGGGTTGGGCAGGTCTTTATCAAATAAGTTCATACGTCTGACAGCGAAAGTCAGCACTTCTGTACCTGACGCTTCAATTGCAGCGGCCTGTATTTTCTCATCTGAGAACTTTCCAGTACCTAAAAATAGCCTTGAGTTAAATTTTAAATCTCCAATTTCTAACATATTATCCGCCTCCTACAAATTCTAATAATTCAAGTCGATCATTATTTTTCACTGCTTGTTGTTTAAATACAATTTTTTTTATCAATTCCCCATTGTGTTCCACTACAATACGATTATCATCTACATCCAGGTGGTCCAGCAGGGTAGCTATGGTAATATCCTTTTCAAAATAATGGAGTTCTCCGTTGACGGTGCACTGCATATTGTTTCATCCTTTCAAATGAGAGTTTTTTAAGTACTGCGACAGCTGGGAAATATATTAACCAAGTTATAGTGTCTAAGCAATGGAGCATTTACTTACATCAAATTTAATATTTGCCATTCTTCTTTTAATCTGGTGATTTGATTGGGTGATGCATCCATAAATGCAGAAATTGCCGAGATACCACTGAAACCTGCCGGTAATTGATTGATAGTTGTTAAATTGATACCGCCAAGTGCAACGACCGGAATTTCATAAGAAAGTGCATCACGTACTTCTTGATGTGTACGCGGCGGCAAAGATTTCTTTGAACTCGATTCAAATATATGCCCGTATAATACAAAGTCGAGATGATTGTCCTGTGCTTTCTTGACAGATTCAGATGAATGAGCAGACATGCTGACTGAAATATCCGGATGTTCTTTTTTATACGTTAATGCAGTTGGATCGTTTTCTCTAAAGTGGATGGCAGTTAAACGAAAAGATTCCAGCAATTTAGTCGAAGTGTGAATGATGATTTTTTCTTTAGGGAAACCTGATTGAATAAGCTGACAAAGGAAAGATGATAACTCGTTGTCGGACATGGGTGTACGAAGTAAAAGATAATCGATACAGGATGAAATCGTATTGAAATGAACAATGTCCTTGGAAATTAATATCTTAAAATGTGTAATTGCAATAAGCATTATGTCACCCCTTAATATAAAAAAGCGCTGTTTTTCTATATAGAAAAACAGCGCAAGTATGCATCAACACATATTACTTTCGCCACTTTCCTACGCCAGTATGAACTGTATCAGGTTCCCGGAATCCCAAAGTCTACACTTTAATCTCAGCCTTTTTCAAAGACACTTCCAGTGGTCTTAACTATTTAATTTTCCAATCAATAACTTCAAGTTACTCTAAAAAGTTAAATATTGCAAATAAAATTATATTTTAATTATACTGATAACTATCTTTTAACATTTACTCAATCATATAAGAACTAGATAGCAGTACAGTTACAGAATTGAATTTGAATTGTGTTTGTTCCTATTCACATAATTTGTGATTTACTTGACGTATCTTCGTAAAGTAATACAATGATGTTAAATAGAATAGATTCGCACTAGGGGCGTTTTTATAAACTGAGATGAGGGTAACCTCAGACCCTTTGAACCTGATCCAGTTAAAACTGGCGTAGGAAAGTGTTACATCGATACAGTTGTATATCTATGTCTTTGCGGGCATATAATTTACTCTCGGTACGTAACTTTCCTATGAAGGCTGCGTATTTTTTTATTCTAAAAAATTATAGGAGTGATTTATTTGACAAGGACAGTTTTAGTAACGGGAAGTGGAAGAGGACTTGGTAGCTATATCGTAAAAGCACTAAGTGAAAAAGGTTTTAATGTCATAATTAACTACAACAACAGTAAAGAAGAATCAGAGAAGTTAAAAAACGAAATTGGAGCACAAGCCATTGCGATTCAAGCGGACATTACAGACCGTGAAGCAGTTGAGCAGTTAGTTAAAAAAGGAACTGAACATTTCGGACAGATTGATGTTGTTGTAAACAATGCACTCGTTAACTTTAAATTTGATCCAACCGCTCAAAAATCATTCAAAGATTTGACTTATAAAGATTACGAGCAACAGTTAGACGGGACACTAAAAGCTGCATTCAACGTAT
Source organism: Jeotgalicoccus sp. S0W5 (assembly GCF_011634875.1). Taxonomy (NCBI): domain Bacteria; kingdom Bacillati; phylum Bacillota; class Bacilli; order Caryophanales; family Staphylococcaceae; genus Jeotgalicoccus; species Jeotgalicoccus sp. S0W5. The sequence continues at coordinate 175,025 of NZ_SIRQ01000002.1, forward strand.
CACAAAGTGTAATACCACAGTTTTTAGAACGTAAAGACGGTGCAATTATTAGTATTGGAACTAATCTATATCAAAATCCTGTAGTACCATATCACGAGTACACCACTGCAAAAGCTGCTTTAATTGGGTTCACCAGAAACGTTGCAGCAGAACTTGGACAGTATGGTATCCGAGCAAATGTTGTTTCTGGCGGTTTACTGAAAACAACAGACGCAAGTGCAGTCACAACACCAGAAGTATTTGATTTAATCGCACAGTCCACACCATTGAGAAAAGTAACAACCCCACAAGACGTTGCTAATATGGTTGTTTATCTTTGTTCTGAGGCAGCAGATGGGGTTACAGGGCAAAACATCACGGTAGACGGCGGACTTACTATGAACTAGGCGGTATATATTATGAATAATTCTAAACAGTTAAATATAGGAATTTTATTGTATGGTGTGGGTCACCATCAGGCAGCATGGTTAGAAGACGATTCGAGTGTCAATGAATTCACGACAATTGAATATTATGAAAATCTGGCAAAAATTGCAGAACGCGGAAAATTTGATGCCGTATTTTTCGCAGATTCACAAGCCTTCCCCGCAGATAGTCCAACTGAATTACCAGCGAGTTATTTTGACCCAATGATTGCATTAACTGCTATGAGTAAAGTCACAGATAACGTTGGACTTGTTTCAACTATTTCAAGTACATTTAATAACCCATTTACCACAGCAAGACAGTTACTCACACTGCAACACATAACAAAAGGACGCATGGGATGGAATCTGGTGACTTCAATGACCGACCGCGAAGCACAAAACCACAGTATACCTGAATTGCCTGAGAGAGCCGTTCGTTATAAGAAAGCGGATGAATTTGCTGAAGTCATGAATAAATTATTTGAATCGTGGTCAATTGAAAGCTACAAGCCAGATAAAGAAAATAACACAATTACTAAAAATAAGAATATTCAGCCATTCAATCACAATGGTGAAAACTTCCAAGTTAAAGGTCCGCTAACTTTACCTTTAAGAAAAGAGGGTAAACCAGTGGCTATGCAAGCCGGGGCTTCAAAAGAAGGTGTTGCACTGGCTGCGAAATATGCTGATGCTGTCTATTCAGTTTCTTGGAATTTAAGACAAGCAAATATTTATCGTGAAAAATTAAATCAAGCCATAAAAGAAAGCCGTCGTCCAGACAACTATATCAAAGTATTTCCGGGACTAGTGACTTACGTGGGTAAAACAAGAGAAGAAGCGCAAGAAAAGAAAGCAAAATTAGACAACCTACTTCCAATTGATACTGCACTTAATCAGCTCGAATTCTTTATTCAGCAAGATACAAAATCATGGAAACTCGACGAAAAAGTACCAAAATTGCCGCCAGTCGAAGAATTCAAAGGACCTGTTGGACGTTATCAAACTGTTTTAGAAATTATAGAAGACAGAAATCCCACAGTCAGAGAACTACTCGGTTATCTCAACGCTGGAGGTGGACATTTAACACTCATTGGCACGCCTGAAGAAATTGTCGATGAATTAGAAAGATGGATGAATGAAGGTGCCGCAGATGGATTTAACTTGATGCCTCCAACACTCCCAGGAAGTCTTGAAGACTTCGTCGACTTAGTCATTCCGGAAATGCAAAAACGCGGCATTTTTAGAAGAGATTATAACGGTGAAACGTTTAGAGAAATGCTGGAACTCGATAAGTATTAAGCTGAATGATTCATAGGTACATCTCAATTTTACGTTGTGTTTTCATATTGAGGCTGGGACATAAATATCTCCAGAAAAAATAATAACTTTTGAGAACTTATGTCCCCGATCCCCAAGTACGAAGGTTATAAGGGCTGAATTGCTTATTAATATCCCGGTAAGCGAGGATGAAGTCAAAACTCACAAAAAAACATTAACAGCTGAGACTCAGGTTTTCGCTTATATAAATCATTTTTCTGCAGACAGAGAAAATTTAATTATTCATTCCAATGTCAAAAAAGAAATCAGGGTTCAGAAAGTGAATAATTATATAATAGTATATTTATTAATAGGTATATCTTTCGGCCATTTAGAAGTTTATTTTGTTAAAAACAAACAGATGAATAAATGGATTTACCAAGCCTTATTTTGATAGCTTCTACAGCTCTATCTATACCATTTAGTGTCACTCACTTTTGGTGCTATTTTAATCCTATTTCAAGTTGTAGTACTTATGGGATTATATATAGAGGATTTGATAAATAAAAATAGAGAAAGTGATAAGATAAAATTTAAAGACTTATAATTTGAGAAATTTCATTGTGTCTTGATACTTAACTCACCATTCTAACAATTTAGGGCGGTGAGTTTATAACAAGTTTTCTTGTCCTAATCAAATCTAGTTCCTGGATTACTTATGATACACTTCGGCTTATCATTTTTCGATGCGGACGTTTAACAATTTGATTGAATGTCACTTTGAGTTTTCAGAATAATCCTTCTAAATTAATGTAGTCTAACGACTTTAAATGTAATTTTCAAACCTTGGTATCTTCGTATATATACTACCAGCCCGTGTTATATTCAGTCATTCATTTCGATAAATCAACAGTATTTTCTAAACTCTTATATCCATCTTGATTTAGAATAGCTTCTTCATTTTCAAATAATTTTTCTACTGTAAGATCTTTATCCCAGTAGCCTTAGTTAGAACCAAAGAAGTTCTCAGCGACTCTTCCTGCTGCCACTTCGAAAATTTTACCATTATATTGATTATCTTTGTGAGATAACCACAAAACAGCATAAAATTTCATCTGGTCGTCATGAATATGGACGAACACGTGAAACGATTGGTCACTATGAACCGACCCAGAATGTTTTTCGCTAAAAAAGCAGCCCATCAGTCTATCTTTAACGACATCATCCTGTTTACAGCCTGGATGACGACGCTCGCAGCCATTTGGATTTCTTACGGTTACTGGCGAAGTAAACGTAAGGAGAGTAAATAACCATCTAAAAATTACAGCAAGGAACAGACACAGGTCATTAAAAACAGGGTTCAGTGTTCGAGATGATGATCTCAAACACTGAACCCTTTGTCTATCAATTAATGATATTGCTATTTTGATTGCATTTAATTTTTATGCTTTGGCTGTTTCTTTACCATTTGTGATGAATGTCACTGCAAGCAGTATAATCACAGACACCGGCAGCCCGATGAAGATGGGATGCAGACCGAAAGGATGTCCTGCAATCTGCCAGAGGACGGCGATAATCAGTCCGCTCCACATGGAAGCAAGACCAGCAGCCGTCGTCACCTTTTTCCAGAACATGCCTAAGATTACCGGTGCAAACAAACCTGAGACTGTCATCGCCGTGCCGGTCACCATCAGATTGACAATTCCAGGAATGGTAAGTGCCAGCACAAGCGCAATGACGGATATAATCAATACCGACAACCTGCTCCATAACAGCATCATTTTATCACCGTGGTGTGAAAAGTTCGGTCTGATGATATCATTGACGAGCGAAGACGACCCTGCCAGAAGGAAAGAGTCCGCACTGGATATGACGGCTGCGAGCAGCAGGACAATCATAAAGACGACCAGCGGAAAAGGGAATACTTCACCTACGACTCCGTAATAGACGAGAACTGGATCAATATTTCCAAGCTCGAGGCCGTAGCGGCTGAGTACGCCGATGGCGACAGCAACCGCACCGATCGTTACCGCGACGATCATGGAAATAATATATCCGCTGCCTGCTATTTTTATACTGTCGGCTGCCCAGACCCGCTGCCAGAGATCCTGCCTGACAAATTGGAAGACTGCAAGCGTGAGAAGATAAATCATTATCTCACCCGGTGTAATATTCATCACGCTGAGCATATCGCCTTCACCGGCAGATGCGGCCCGGTCCGCAATCGAACCCCAGCCTCCTGCAGCTATCAATACTGATGCAAACAGCAGGACAACACCGAGCACAAGAATAATTCCATGGAAAGTATCCTGCCAGATGACGGTCTTCAGTCCGCCGAAATAAGTTTTAAGCGTGAGCAGTACCCAGCCGATGATAATTCCAAGCGTAACATCCAGGTCGAGAGTCACGTTCAATATCGTCGCGATGGCGACAAACTGCATACCGGTCATCGCACAATATGAAAATAGTATACTGATGACTGTCGGTATGCGCGCCTTCTCACCATAACGCAGTGCGGTATAGTCACCGATTGTGACCATCTTATAAGTCTCTCCAAGACTTCGGACACGATTGAGGACAAACAATGCAAAAATGATGACGCACATAAACATAGTAATATGTATCCACTGCTGGCCCATCCCGAGGCTGTAACCATTCTCCATGTAGCCGAGCAAGGTCGATCCCCCGACGCCGGTGCCGATGAAAGTCAGGATTAAAGGGAAGAATGAAACAGTTCTGCCGGCAACATTATAATCCTCATATGTTTTCGTCTTTCGGTTGATATACAGAGCCAGCAAAATCAATAATATGAAGTACACAAAAACAATGACTGATAAGATGATTCTCTCATTTTCATCAAACAAATAACCACTCTCTTCCTTAATTTTGAATTGTCATGGGTGTGATGAATTATGCTGCTAAAGCATCTTTTTAATAATATCATATCTTAACCTGAATCATCCATACTGCCACAGGAAACATTAAATGACTGAAAAGTTTAAGCAAGTAAGAACTCACTAAAATCATTCAAATTGAGACTGATGAATAACAATTTCTCAGGAGTACCAGTCCCTGATATGGTTTTACTTATGATATCACTCAATCTGATATATTAAATCTACAAATTTCTAAGAAGCTTGCGACTAGTTCGTCAATAGATGCATCACAACCATCTTCAATCCACTTCATTAAAATATTTAAAAATCCTCCTGTATTGTAATATAAAGCATATACCATATGAGTATCTTCTATTCGAAAATTAAACTTTTCTTTAACTTCTAAATGTATATCAGGTAATAACTGATTGAATTGAAGTAATAAGAATGGGGTTAAGTTATGTAGGTTAATTAATTTCAGAAACTCAATTTCTTCTAAACAAATTGAAAAGAATTCCCTAGATAAATATTTCATATTTAACTTATTTGCATACTTCAATCTATTTACATACTTTGTTTTTATTAAATTTATTCCGTAATTGAGAATATCTAGTTTTGAATCATAATTTCTGTAGAATGTTGTTCTATCTAGATCTGCGTTTTTTGTTATTTCAGAAATTGTTATTTTCTCAAAAGATTGATCTTTCATAAGTTCAATTAAACTTTCATAAAGCCATAGCTGAGAGTTTTTAACTGATGGATTGTTAGAATACTTTATTTTATTCATCTCCTAGCAACAAAAATCAAATTATGTTGAACTTCAAGGCAAAGTATTGAAATACAATTAATTTAAATATACTCTATAGTCAAAAGTTCAACAAGTGTTGCAGTTAGGAGTGGGAGAATGGGGAAGATTTTATCCAAAGGTACTATAAAAGTCGGTAGTTTAATGAACTTAAAGAATAGAATTAATTACTTTAAGGTAGCCCCTGACGGTATGGAGAATGTCATCCAACAGGAAAGATATGTAAATAAAATTAAGTTAGATAGAAAATTTATACCATTAGTAAAACTGTATATTTCTCTTTTAAATGGTTGCTCATATTGTATTGAGATGCATTATAAAGAAGCTACTAAGAAGAAAATTGATCAGAATCGTATTGACTGTATTTTGAAACTAAATACGGATAATAAATTATTTAGTGAGAAAGAAAAAACACTTTTAAACTTTGCAAAAAAAGTAACTATAATTTCAGAAAATAGAATTTCTGATACAGAGTACCTAGATGTAAGAAAGTACTTGTCAGAAAAAGAATATATTGATTTTGTTTTGCTCATAAATCAAGTGAATACCTGGAATCGTATTTCGATTAGTTCAGGTAATACAGGCAAAGATATACCAACTGACTAAACTTAGTACTTATACAAATCTTTTTATTTATTATGATTGTTCAAGTAATGAATACTCACCTAAACTTTAAAAAATTACAGTGGATAATGTAGTCGAACAAGCAGAATTAATGGCTAATAAATTGTAAATATAAAAAAAGACCTAATATCAATCAGATATTAGGTCTATATTCATTAAACATAAATTATAATTAACACGCATCAACGGTGATAAGCTTCAGCGTATCAGTCTATGATGAGGTTTTTTTCAGACATCTTTCTACTTGTATTCATTGATTATTTTTACCAATCGTAAAATTTCTTTTCCCGGAGAGGTGATTTCCAATGCGAATTCTGGTTTTTCAAAAAACCATATGCCTCATGTATTCTTACCTTGGCTGTATCATTTTCTTCTTTAAACAATTGTAAGCTCATAGATTTTTCAAATGTATATTCTAATCCACTTGAGTGTTGAGTATTTCTTTGAAAATATTTAACCCACATCTGACGGTCATAACTTTCTTAATATAAAGTTATCTTATTTCGAAATCCTTGGAAAAATCGCTCGTAAATATATTCTAAATTATTAATATCTTCATCATAGAGTTGACTTAATGCATTAATAGTAATAAGTTTTTGAAGAGATGGGTCTTCGTTTTTATTCACTGTATCGTGTAGGATAACTCCCATCATCATAGAAGCTTTTACTGAGTTAGATCTGATAACTTTATCGAACTGCTCACATATGAATTGTGCCCTTTTCTCATTACTGACATAGTCTTTCAATTTAACAAGTTGTATTTCTGAAATTTCTTCTCCATTATTTAATCCTTTTAAGAAAAGTTCAAACCGTTTTTGTGATGCAAATTGAGCACCAGTTATAAATAATCTACCTATATTTGAAGTTGTTGAAATAACCTCAGTAACTTCAACCAATGGATAATCCAAATTAATATATTGTGTTAATTGATCAGCAACATTTTTCATAGCATCTGACAATTTATCACTCACGTATTCCCTCCGTTCCGATTAAATTCCTTCTATTAATTTTGCCTGAGTATGTCTTTTATATTCTCATCTATATGAGACATATACAGTAAATTCTCCAAATCTTCTTGTACAGAGAAACGGTTAACATCTTTAGCAACAAAGTTAACTATTTCTGCTGCCAATACTTGTTCGTCATACTCAACTTCAAAATTATTCTGTACGAGTGTGTAATGAGCAATATTAGCGTATTTATCATATGTGTCAAATAGAATTTCGAAATTCCTGTAAACGATACTATGAAGCTTCTCCAGAATCTCTCCAACAAATTGAGGCTCCATTTCAATTACTTTGATAACCGCTCTATTTGAGTAAATTGTTTGGTCCATGAAATCTTCTAAATTGTCCTCAGATAAGTTGATGATAAATTCACAGACCTCTTTATCTATAGTCATCTTCTTTAACTTTGATTTAATTCTTTCGTTTCTACTAACATCATTTTTGTCTTGATAGAATTTTTTAATTGCACTAAGTAGTTCACCTGCATTCGAATAACGATTACTAGGTTTTTGCGCCGTTGATTTTTTACATATAAACTTCAGTTCATGATTGTAATTTGATGGATCGTGATTGAATATGAAATTGATGAGTTTACCAAGACTATAAACATCCGACTGTTTCTCAGCATTTTTTAACCCTCTAAGCTGTTCTGGCGGAGAGTAATCAAATTGTCCAAAATTTTTGGTCATCATAGTATTATGGGAATAATATTGATCAAGCTCCTTCCCTATACCAAAATCACAAATTTTTATAACTCGATTAATAAGTAATATATTAGTTGGGCTAATATCTCTATGAATAATATCTCGATTATGAACATGAGACATAGTTTCCACTACATGACGAATTATCCATAATTTCTTCCGGTGATTAACATCGTTGCCTTGTATAAAGTCCTTTAGATTGGATTCTGCTAACTCCATTTCATAAGAACACTCAGTAGGATTGTAATTACTCACCTTAACGACATGAGTAAAATCTTGTAATGATTCTAAAATATCATATTCTCTTTTAAATCTGGACCGCGAACTTTGTTCAATCTTTTCTTCATATTTTAAAATTTTTTTTGCTCTATTTAAGCCCCTTATTTCATAGACTTCTGCAAAACCACCTGAATCAATTAGCTTTAAATCCCTATCTCTATATACCAAGAAAATTTTGTTGTTATGTAATTGGATGTCTATAGAATATGGAGTAAGTATTAAGTTTAGGCGCCTTCTTTTTAACTCTATTTCTTCTTCAATATTTGAATGAGATATTTCATCAAATGTCAAAATATAGTCTTTTGACAATATGACTTTAAAGAAATCATTCAAAATCCCTTCCTCGTCTAATTCTTTCAATTTTTTTGCTACATAATACCATCGTGAAGGGAAGCCAGGTCCGTATTCAGTAGATGTATTGAAATATTGATTGAAGAACTCTACTAACTGATTGCCAGTTTTATAGCTGAATAAGCTATCATCATAATCTCCAATAAATTCTTCAGCAATCTTTCTATAAATTTTATCAGGCAACATTGTATCACCTCTTAATTATATTACTAACATTATATCAATATAAATCTCATATAAATTATATCTCCTAGACTATGTAGAAATTTAATAGTCAAGTCTACACTAAAGTTGTTTCTACATCACAAATCTTAAGTAATTTAATACTCATATCCTATGGACAATTCTTAAAAGAGATGCTAAAAACTAGCACTTTCTATTCACAAGCTATCCTTACTTCTCTCTGTTTATGCACGTCTGTGGTACATTTTTTGCTGCGCTTCATGAGGTTTGGTTTAGAGCTTGATTGTGACAGGCTTCTGATGTTTGTTTCTCATCAACAGCTCATCCGTATTCTCCCTCAGGATTTTTGGCGTGTGGTTAGCAATGTTATCCACGAGTTTCTGAGTTCCATATTCTACACCATGAGAATTAATCTTATCCGCTGTCGCAAAGAAATATTTGTCAGAGTCCTGATGCATGAGATTTCTGAACAGCGTCTCTTGTCTAGCTGTCAGACGGACTTCAATGATATCGGCTAGAAGCAGTTCATAGTGGTCGAACACACGGCCGTATTTCACGTCTGTCATGTGTCTGCCGGAATATCTGTAGGTTAAATCGCCAAACGCCTCCCTGTCTAATATACCTGAGTGGAATATCTCCTCGATGAACTCCCTGCTGAGGTCATCGATATTCTCTCGGTACGACGTCTTATCGAATCGTCTGATGAACTTTCTGAGGTCTTTATTCTTTATCAGTAGTCTGTAGTCTTTTTTGGTAACTTCATCCACCGGGATGCGGTCATCATCTTCAGCTGGGATATAACGTGCCAGATAATCCGCTTCCTCCGACTTAAACTTATAGGCACCGCCCACGGGCTGGTATTTCTCTGACCTTCTGTTCTGTACCAAGAAATACTTACCGTCGACCTTGATTCTATATAGATAGGCGAATGAGATTCTGATGGTCGTATCGTCATTTATCATCCCTGCTTTTTTCAGTGCTCTTTGCGTCGTCTTCCAGTTACTGTTATCAGTTAAATCAATGATGCTCTTATATGCTTCTGGAATCAGAACACCTACAAACAAAGAAACCATCGTTAGACCGAACGTAGCTCCGGTTCCGATATAATGATGGATCAGTTTTGTAAATAACAGTAACAGTAACAGTAGAACTGTCGTTTTCCCTACTTTTTTTGGGTAGCTATACTCTCTCACTTCTAGTGCCTCCTATAGGGACATCCACATGTCCGATACCTACGCATACGCCATTCTTAACCAGATAGCATTCGATATAGTGCAAACCCGCAAAATCTGAGCTCTCAGTGATTTCAGTCCCTCTGTTGTCTTGTATCTGCCCCCTTATGCAGTTACGTTGCTCAGCTTCGCTACCGACATTCAACACCTTCCACAAAATCTTGTCGTAGTGCGAACAGTTGGTCTCTCCGAGTCTGCATTTAATGGTGAAGTTATAGGGAATGAATTTTTTGAGCTGTTGTGGCAATCTGTCCAAGAACTCATTAATCGGCATGACTGAGAAGCCGTTGCCGGATACCTTGCAGTCAATCGTCACATCGTATTGTTCATTGACTGGATACAGTTCATTGATAAACTGCTCGGTGTCATCAAACTCAGGTGCCTTACTCTCTCTGAAGTTTTTGTTTTGTGATGACGAATAAAGTTCTTCCCAGTAGGAATGATTGAAGAACTCAGACCAAACTTTCACAGCATCTTGATGCGTGCAAGCATCATCAAAGAGAATCTCCAGCTTGTCCAGATTCGACTTCAGACGTCTCCTCATGTTCCTTATTCTCTGATAATCGACATTTCGGGTCACTAGTGCTCTACCGTTATCGATCGGCGCACTAACGTCGAGAGAGAGGTTCAGGCGGTTTACGATAGCCTGCATGGTGTAATAGAATTTCTCATCCAGCCGGGAATAGTCCTCGGCAAACTTCTCATCACATAGGACGGTCTGAATGAGACCACTCGGCATGTTAGCCCACGAATCTCTCGACTTACAGAACATCTTGGACAGTCTTATGACCTTCCGTAAATCATCTCCTGATTGCTTCACTTGGTCAGTGAACCACTCCTCCAGTGCCTTGATGTGTCTAACCGACCATTCTGAGCCTGCATGTTCATAGATGTATTCATTGTTCCATGAGGACGTCTTATACCTCTGGAATATTGCAAAATCCATGTGGTAGCCGGAAGAGCTGTATTTCAGCCGTACACAGCTTGTCTTGACCTCAGGGGGTACTAAAAGTTGCTTGGTCTTTCTCTCCAGTGCATCTGCCACCATATTCCGGGTGGACTGAGCCCCCAAACTGTCGAGGTCATCTGATTCAAACACGATGCCCACATCGATATCATAATCATTATCGTCATTCTGTGTGATGGTATGCATAGCCATGCTACCCTGTATTCTTTCCTCGGCGATTTTATAGTTCTTCCTTTTCTCCTGGTTGTATTCCGCCAGACCATCTTTCAGTCTTCTAATGTTCAGCTTCCGTCTTTTTCTTAGCTCATTCTGTTCCACCGCTGATAGAACAACCTTCTTCCGGTAAAACATGTTGAACTCCTTAGAGCAATCGTACATCTATAGGGACCTCCACCTTTTTATTGTCTTTCATAAATACTTAGCTTCATTATACACAACGAGCTATATCAAAGTTCTTATTTTTATTTCCTCATAAGCTTTAAAACTGAGAAGATATCAGGATATATTCCATTTGTATCCTAACTAGAGATTGGTTTACTTGAGAATCAAAAAGTATAGTAATTAATAATTGGTTTATATATCAAAATCCCAAAACCTCATCAACGGTGATAAGCTTCATTCCTCAATATCTTATTCACTCTAAATATCTGTTCCATCAACATCACCTTCATCATCTGGTGAGGGTAGGTGAGGGAACCGAAGCTGATTTCTTGGTTACTTCTTTTCTTCACTGATTCACCAATCCCATTACTGCCACCGATCACAAATACAACGTCACTTTTTCCTACATTCATCCATTTTTGATATTCTTCTGCGAATCCTTCACTCGTAAATTGTTTCCCTCTAATCTCCATCGTCACGACATGTTGATTGTCTTTTATTTTCGATAAAATTCTCTCTGCTTCTTTATCTTTAATCAGCTCTATATCTTTCTCACTCGCATTATTCGGTTCTTTTTCATCTGTGACTTCAATCACATCTATTTTTGCATATTTACTTATACGTTTTTTGTATTCTTTTACCGCTTCAACCCAATATTTTTCTTTTAATTTCCCAACCGTAATCAACGTAATCTTCACGTTTTCACCTATCTTTCATCATTATTTTCTATTATACAAAACTGTGGAAAATAACGCATATACACTGTAATTTTATGAGTTATCAAGCACTTATCCACAACCTGTGCATAACTTTTCTACCAAAAACCCTTTGTTTTCGCCATTTTTTTGGGGCGAAACCCTATTTTCTTATTCATTTTTTTGAATTCCACATCTTTTTCCACATTATAAACGCATTTACCCACAGTTTTTATTATCTCTGTGGATAACTTGTTTATTCGCTAAAATAATAGCCAGATTACAGTCTCCTATAATCTGGCTATCTTCTATACTTGATACAGTTCTGTCGGTACAGCTTTATCTGTATCGCATATCATTACACCGTTATGAGTATCGATGTCATACTGATTTAAAATCTGTTCAACACTCATACGTGCGAGTTCTTTAATGTTATTATCCAAGCTCAAATGTCCTAAATAAATGCGTTTTGTACTGTCAGTAATAACGTCTTTCATAGCATGGGCAGCGTCTTCGTTTGAAACGTGACCAACGTCTGACAGGATTCTTTGTTTAGTATTCCATGGATAACGCCCCATACGAAGCATATCAACGTCATGGTTGGACTCAAAGACAAAGATATCACTTTCTTTGATAATACCTTTCATTGTGTCTGATACGTAGCCTGTATCTGTAATCAATGAGATTTTCTTGTTCTCTTTAGAGAAAGTATAGAACTGTGGATCAATCGCATCATGTGACACGTTAAACGATTGAATATTCATTCCTAAGATATCTTTTTCTTCCATTGGATTAAACAAGAATTTCTTTTCGGGATTAACAATAATATCCTTACGTTCTATGGCCTGCCATGTTTTCTCATTGGCATAGATTGGAATATCGTACTTTTTAGCAATCACTTTTAAACCTTTAATATGATCTACATGCTCATGTGTAATAAATACAGCATCAACATCTTGGAGTGATTTGCCAATTTGATGGAGCGTTTCATCCGTTTTTTTACACGATAGTCCAACATCAACGAGTACACTGCCTTCAGTTGATTCTATGAATGTACTGTTTCCAGTTGAGCCACTTGCTAATACGCTCATCTTCATGTGCTTCACTCTCTCTCAATAATATCTTCTGTCTGACTTAGTGCATCTACATATAATATGCGCTCAATATCACCATCTGTGATTTCGAACTGCCATTTTGGTCTCATCATCACCTGATTATTTTCTTCTAGTATGATGTAGTAACCCAGTTTTGCACTTTCTATTACTGCATTACCAGTAATATCTTCGTTCATATACAATTCTTCAATAATGACATTGGGATTTCTAACAGTTTGCTTAACAGAATAGTCACTTGGTTTTATACTTTCTATATAACCTTGTGACACCGTCATTGGTTCTTCACTGAAGTATAACCTAGCAAGTTCGTTAGAGAAAATTGGATAATCCTCATACATTTGGTTGAAGACGACTGCGTCAGATTCACTCATTACTTCATCATAATGATACGCTTCGCCTTTGTAAACCGAATTGTTTTTAAATTCCTCAAGTCCACCGCGTGTAAATGCCACATCTTCATCTACTGGTACAGTGGTTTGATTATTTGTCGAATCATCTGCTGAATTAGCGTCTTCAGTCTTAATATCTGCAGGTTCTCCAACGATCATCTGCATCTCTCTACTTTCATAATCTTCGAGTACGGATGTATCTATATTCGTTTTCGATAAAACATCTGACTGCTTTGATAGACGGCTGACTTCTTCATTTGATTCATTATATATCATATAGATTAAAACAAGGTTGATGACGATAAAGGCGGCTAGGAAAATAGATTTTGTTAATTTCCAATCCATTATGATAAGTCTCCTTCATTAAATTTCATCCATGTACCGTCGTATTTAACATACCACTGTGGTGTATAATCAATAAATTCAAAATCAGTATCATCGTTTGCATAAGTCATATCATAACCTAGGACAATTTTGGAAACCTTTTGTAAATCTAAGTTGTCATCTAATGCAATTTGATAACGGACGTTCTCTATATCGTATAGTTCAACTTCTCCACCATCTGAAACTTTAGCAGCCGTACGAATCAATGGTATGGAATATTCGTACACTGAATTATTTCCGTATTTAACCGTAGTAGATGATGAGAGTGAATTACTAAAAATCACTCGTCCATGTAGGGTAAATCGATAGGTTGCTGAATTTTCTTCTGGATTATATTCAAATAAGAGATTATTTTGAGCTAAGCCGTTATGAGAGTTTAAGAAATAATATATATCTTGAATTGTTTTATGCTCGTTATCACTCGCAGTTGTCGCTTCGTTTAAGTTTGTATAGTTATACTCAAAGGTTTCTGGATTAAACGTTGCAATACTATTCTCACTTTCATAAATCGAAGTCTCTCCTGAAGATGGACTTTCTACAGGTTGATCCATAAACATAACCCTGTTCATAACGTCCACATTGATCTGTGAAATCATAAATCTCTCTACATTTAAGCTACCAGGGGAAGAAGGTCCATATATCGCTGTCATGTTGTTTGACGTATTTTGATTGGTAATGATTGCAGTATAATCCTCAAAGTTTTCTTCATGGTCATCTACGAGACCTTGTAAGAAGTCTGCACTAATATCCGTTTCGACAACGGCAACTCTAGAGCGACTTTCGTCTAGTAAATTGAAAACAACATTTTCTTCTTTCATATCTACAACAATACGATCAAAGGAGAATTCAGCTATCGTCTCATCATGATTTAAACCCAGCATCTGAAATAGCGACTTAGAGGGTACATCTGAAAAATAATCAATGATTAAAAACTCTTCTTCCTGTGTCTCTTCACCACGAACGCTCAGGTTATTAATAGAGTTATAGATGTTCATACTCGTCACATTGGAGCCATCTAAATGTTCTCTAACCTCAATTAAAGTCTCAGGTTCTGTGGTTCCTTTAACTTCATCACCACTAACCTTGACCATCTGATAAGTACTCATGACTTGTTCAAATGTAACACGTTCACCTTGACCAATATTTGTAGTGCCTTCAAGTGTTGTATCTATTTCTGAAAACTCTGGTTCGTAACTCCATACCCTGTAGGTCAAAACGACACTAGTTAAGACAAGTACAATGAGGAGGACTGATTTGAATATGCCTTTATACATCCCACTCATCCTCCTCTATCACTTCACAAGGTAAGTTGATAAAGATTGTTGTCCCTTCATTTTCTACACTGTTCGCCCAAATTTTACCGTTGTGTGCTTCAACAATTTCCTTAGTGATTGCGAGTCCAAGACCCGTACCACCCATTTTACGCGCACGTGCTTTATCGACACGGTAGAACCTATCAAAGATACGTTCTACTTTATTTGATGGGATACCTAGACCGTAGTCTTTAATACGTACAGTCATGCGATTATATAGGGTATTCTGTTTTAAATGAATATCGACACGTTTCGGACTTCCATGCTGATACTTAATTGCATTGGAAAGGACGTTATCTAATACCTGACCCATCTTATCGACAGCGATATCTGTAAATAACGGTGCGTCAGGGATGTGACGATTGAAAACAACTTCATCCTTATGTGTCATCTCAAAGCGGTCGATAATACGGTTAATGAATAACTTGAAGTCGACGACTTCTGTTGATATTTCTTCTGCATCATTATCCATTCTTGAAAGCTGTAAGAGATCTTCAACCAAGCGACTCATTCGGTCAGTCTCTTCTCTCGTTACACTCAAGAATTTCGGTGCGATATTTTCATCCTGCCATGCACCTTCTTGTAACGCTTCTAAGTAACTGCTCATAGATGTCAGTGGAGTACGTAATTCGTGCGATACGTTCGCAACGAATTCACGACGTTCTGCATCGATTCTTTCTTGTTCTGTAACGTCATGCAATACAGCAATATAACCATTAATAAATCCAGTATCTGTAACGATTGTAGAGAAGTTCACTCGAATCGTTGTAACGCCATCCGTTGTATCAATGAAGATCAGATGACTCTCGTTTGCTTCCTGAATGATGTTCTCTAAGTTTAAGTCTTCACCCAGTTTAAGAATATTGAGCATATCATCGCCTTGGAGCTCATACGGTGATTTATTTAGATTCAACATACCAATGGCCATATCGTTAACGATTCTAATACGACCTTTTCTGTCGGTCGCAATGATGCCATCAGACATGTGTGTAATTACTGAATCGAGACGTTTCTTTTCACTTTCTGTATTCGCCTGGGCTTCTTGAACACGCTTAGAAAGGATGTTAAAACTACCTGCTAATTGTCCGATTTCATCATCACTATAAATTTGTACACGTGATGTATAATCCCCTTCGGACATTAAGAGGGCTTGGTTTCTCATATCTGTAATTGGCTTAGTGATGGTTCTCGCCACAAAAATACCGAGTATACTTGTAATGACAAGAGAGAAGAATGTCGCAATAATAAAGGTATTATTGATTGCTTCTAACTGCTGATACACACTTTCCATATTTGATTCAACATAAATAACACCGACAACTTGATCGTCGATGATAAGCGGTTGATTTAAAATCCAGACGCGTTGGTCGTCCTTGTCTACATTGACGAAAATCTCATCGTTAGCGATACCTGAATTCAGGGCATCTTGAGAGAGGTCATCACTTATTCTTGAGCCAACCATTGATTCATTAGAGATACGGCTTGTACCTACAAGCACATTATCCGCATTGATATAACGAATCTCTTCGATATCGGGTCTGTTCCCATAATCAGCTAAGAGCGTTTGAATCTGGCTAAACATTTCAGCCCGATCATCTCCAGTCTCTTCCGAGATTTCCTTGATTCTAGTATCGATAATCGATACTTGAGATTCTATGCTGTTTTTAAAGTTCCCAACCAAATCCCGCTCTAAGCTGTTAGTAAAATACAATCCTATAATTTGCATACCAATAATGATCAAGAGCATATAGATCATTACAAGTTTAAATTGTAAGGATTTTAGGTTTTTCAAAAACTGCCTCATTTAGTCATCACCTTTTATAAAGTAACCAACACCACGACGTGTCATAATGTACTCTGGGTGACTCGGGTCATCTTCTATTTTTTCGCGTAATCGACGTACGGTAACATCGACTGTACGAACGTCACCGAAGTAATCATAACCCCATACAGTTTCAAGTAAGTGTTCACGTGTCATCACTTGTGCTTTATGTTTAGCTAAATACAAGAATAACTCAAATTCACGGTGTGTTAGATCAATATCTTCACCGAACTTTTTAATCGCATAAGAATCGGGAATTACTGTAATATCTCGAATATAAATATTCTTGTCTTCTGGCACTTCTTCCTTAGCAGTTGATACACTGTTTCTTCTCAAATTAACTTTCACTCTTGCAATGAGCTCTCGAGTAGAAAAGGGTTTTGTTACATAATCATCTGCACCGAGTTCTAAACCAAGTACCTTATCGATTTCAGAATCTTTGGCAGTGAGCATAATAATCGGCATGTCATGCTTTTTACGTACCTCGCGGCAGATTTCCATACCATCCATGCCTGGGAGCATAATATCTAAAAGTACTAAATCTGGGACTGTCTCCATAATTAATTCCAAAGCATCGTTACCGTCATAGGCTGAGTAGACCTCGTAACCTTCTTTTTCTAAGTTAAATTCCAATATATCTGCAATCGGTTTTTCATCATCCACAACAACAATTTTCTTAACCATTTTAATGCCCCTCCGTTTCGCGTACATAATAGTATACGTAAACTTATCCATCTTTAAATGTATCACTTTTCAAGCAAATAAAAAAGTCTGATAGCTTAATTGCTACAGACTCTTACAGACGGTCCCGACGGGAATCGAACCCGCGATCTCCTGCGTGACAGGCAGGCATGTTAACCGCT
>NZ_SIRQ01000002.1:192688-318267 GCF_011634875.1 Jeotgalicoccus sp. S0W5
ACTTACTTATGCAGTTGTAATAAAAATTAAAAGTGACCCGTACGGGACTCGAACCCGTGTTACCGCCGTGAAAGGGCGGTGTCTTAACCGCTTGACCAACGGGCCATATTCTTAATAGATAAATAACACAAAATATATTATACCATGAAGAGAAATTTGAATACAATAGTTTTTTGTAGTTTTAACTAGTGGAATTGATTAATTTCTTAATTGTGTCTTGTAGTTTTGATTTCGAAGCCGAGCTAACACCAGATCACGCCTTCATAACAACTAATCAAAAAAACACCTCGATTAAAAATCGAGGTGCTTCATGATATATAACTTATGCCCAGAAGTCTTTTAGTAAGTTTGTTTGGTTACGGTCTGGACCTACTGAGAAGATAGAGATAGATACACCACTTAGCTTCTCAATTTCACGCAAGTAGTTATAAGCATTCTCAGGTAGTTCGTCTAATGACTTCACGCCCGTAATGTCTTCTGACCAACCTGGCATTTCTTTGTAGATTGGTTTTGCACGTTTTAAGTCTTCTAATGTTGCTGGGTATTCTGTAATTTCAACACCATCGATTTCATAGGCTGTACAAATTTTAACCGTTTCTAATCCACTTAATACGTCGATCGAGTTAAGTGATAGGTCCGTAATACCACTCACACGGCGTGAGTGACGTAAAACAACTGAATCGAACCAACCAATACGACGTGGACGGCCTGTTGTTGTGCCGTACTCGCGTCCGATTTCACGGATGTGATCGCCGTCTTTATCAAATAGTTCTGTTGGGAATGGACCATCTCCAACACGTGATGTATAGGCTTTACACACACCGACAACATTTTTCACGTTTGCTGTACCAACACCACAACCAACTGTCACATTACCTGCAACTGGGTTACTTGATGTAACGAATGGATAAGTACCATGATCTACATCTAACATGATACCTTGTGCACCTTCGAATAGTACATTTTCATTACCTTGGAAAGCATCATCTAGTAGCTTAGAAGTATCACATACATACGGTGCTAAACGTTCTGCAGCTGCTTTATATGGTTCGTAAATTTCTTCGTATGTGAAGCCATCGTGATCATATAAAGCTTTTAATGTATGATTTTTGATCTTAAGGTTTTCCGATAAACGACGCTCGAAAACTTCAGCATCTATTAAATCTGCCATGCGAATACCGATACGCTGAACTTTATCGACATAAGAAGGGCCAATTCCTCGTTTAGTTGTACCAATTTTATTATCTCCACGAGCTTCTTCTTCCAACTCATCCTGGAGTAGGTGATACGGTAAGATGACTTGTGCACGGTTCGAAATTCGTAAGTTATCTACACTCACACCACGTTCGATTAATCCATCAAGCTCTTTGATTAAAGAGATTGGATCGATAACAACCCCGTTACCGACGACTGCAAGCTTGTCTTCGTAGAAAATTCCTGATGGTACCAAGTGAAGTTTATATGTTTCTCCGCCAAATTGAATCGTATGACCTGCATTATTTCCGCCTGAGAAACGTGCAATAACGTGTGCATCTTCAGATAGGAAATCTGTAATCTTTCCTTTACCTTCGTCTCCCCATTGTGTTCCAACAACTACTGTTCCAGACATATGATTGCCTCCAAATGATTGATTATTTACCGTTTATTATTCTACCAATCTTCATACTAAAAATCAAGAAAGTCCGAACGTTTTTCACAATGGTCATGAAAAACATTCGGACTTTTAAGCTGGCGGTATATAATTATCGTCATAATCTCTTCGATCTTGATCGAAAAAGCTGCTATACGATTTGTTGAATATCAGTTTAACTGTCCCTGTAGGACCGTTACGGTGCTTAGCTAATATAATTTCTATTTCATCTTGAACACTCTGAGCACCTTCTTCGTCATCCTCACCATCACCACGATTATAATAATCATCACGGTATAAGAAGGCAACGATATCTGCATCTTGCTCAATTGAGCCTGACTCACGTAAGTCACTCATCATCGGTCTTTTATCCTGTCTTGCTTCAACACTACGAGAGAGCTGACTCAGTGCAATGACAGGGCACTGCATTTCACGTGCTAAGCCTTTTAGCATACGTGAAATCTCTGAGACTTCCTGCTGACGGTTTTCACCTTGACGACTTCCCGAACCTTGAATGAGTTGTAGGTAGTCAATGATGACCATATCGAGGCCATGTTCTTGTTTGAGTCTTAAGCACTTCGCTCTAATCTCATTGACACGTATACCCGCTGAATCATCGATGAAGATCTTAGAGTTCGCCAGTGTACCGATTGCCGTTGTGAAGTTATCCCAGTCCTGATGGTCGAGTGAGCCTTGACGGAGTTTCGTCGCGTCGATCATACCCTGACTCGATATCATCCTACTTACCAATTGATCCGCACCCATCTCGAGTGAAAATACAGCAACAGTGTAGCCTGCAGGTGCAGTCCCAACATGGCTCGCAATGTTTAAAGCGAAAGCCGTTTTACCCATAGAGGGGCGGGCTGCAAGGATAATCAAATCGTTACGACCAAAACCGGACGTCATGAAGTCTAAATCACGGAACCCTGTCGGGATACCCGTAATACCATTATCATTACCAGCTAGCGCTTCAATTTGTTCATAAACTTCATGCACAACGTCTTTCATAGACTTAAAGCCGTCATTACGACGACCTTCAGAAACACCCATAATACGTGCTTCAGCTTCTGAAAGTAAGTCATTTATGTCGACTTCATTTTGAAAACCATCATTCGCAATTTCATCTGCGACTGCAATCAATTTACGTCTAAGCGACTGTCTTGCAATAATATCTGCATAGAACTGCCAGTTACGACTCGTCGGTGTGACATTTGCGAGTTCCGCTAAATAACGTGGGTTAACCGTGTTATTGAGTTCATCCATCGACCTTAACTTATCTGAAATCGTTACGACATCGAGCTCAGCATTTTCTTCAGATAATATCATCATCGCCCGGAAAATATGTTGATGCTCATGCCTAAAGAAATCTTCAGGTTCAAGGACTTCTGTCACATTTAAAAAGATAGAGGAATCGATAAAGATTGCCCCGAGCACCGATTGTTCTGCATCATTATCGTGTGGCATGCGGCGATTCATTTCCATTATCGATTCCTCCTAACTTAAATTTACTGTTCAACAACGTGTACTTTTAACTCTGCTTCCACTTCACTATGAAGTTTGATATTCACTTTATGGTAGCCCAAACTCTTAAACGGTTCTGGCATATCTAACTTACGCTTATCTAATTTTATGTCATGCTGACTTTGGTATGCTTCAATAACTTGCTTAGAACTAACGGATCCAAATAGACGACCGTCTTCTCCAGCTTTAGTTTTGATTTCAACTTCTTTACCTTCAAGTTCAACTTTTAAATCTTTAGCTGCTTGAAGTTCATCAGCTTCTTGTTGACGAACCTCTTCGTTATGCGCTTCTAATTTTTTTAAATTTGTTTGATTTGCTTCTTCTGCAAGTCCTTTTTTAAACAAGAAGTTATGTGCATAACCTGTTGCTACTTCTTTTACTTCGCCTTTTTTCCCTTTGTTCTTAACATCTTGTAAAAATATTACCTTCATTCTGTGTCACTCCTATTATTAATAAAAGTATCAATGACTTCTTTTAATTCATTATACGCTTCATCCATAGTTTTGCCTTCTATACGGGTTGCAGCATTCGTTAAGTGTCCGCCGCCGTTCATTTCTTCCATGATGATTTGGACATTGACTTGGCCTAGAGAACGCGCTGAAACACCAATCGTTTCATCTTCTCTAATCGCCATAACAAATGATGCCTGAACACCTTCAATTTGTAGTAGTTGGTCTGCAGCCTGAGCTACTGTCACTGGATGATATGTCATCGTATCATCTGCCTTAACGATTGCGATACCCTTGTCGCTTATTTCGGCTGACTTAATTAAGTCACTGCGGGCAATAAACGTATCAATATCATCTTTTAAGAAGGTTTGTGCAAGTACAGGATCCGCACCGTTACTACGCAAGTAACTTGCCGCATCAAAGGTACGTGACCCCGTACGTAGTGTATAGTTTCTCGTATCAACAATAATACCAGTCAACATAATCGTTGCCTCAATACGAGAGAGTTTCTTCTGTTTATTTTGATATTCTAATAACTCTGCAACAAGCTCACTCGCACTAGAAGCATAAGGCTCCATGTAGACGAGTAGGGGACTTGATATCATATCATCTGCACGTCTGTGGTGGTCGATAACCACTTTTCTCGTCGCTTTATTAAGAATATCTTCATCAAGCACCATGGACGGACGGTGTGTATCAACGATAACAACCGTTGTTTTCGGTGACATCATATCCCATGCATCTTCGCTATTTATAAAGATATTATATAAGTCTTCTTTAGCTTCGACTTCTTTCATCAAGCGGGATAAAGTATCATCGATATCCTCATCATTTAAGATGATATTTGCTTTAATTCCATTGGAAGAGGCAATCTTCGCAACTCCAATTGAAGAACCAATTGAGTCAACGTCAGGGTTCTTGTGCCCCATAATTATGACATTGTCACCCTCTAAGAGGATATCTCTTAAAGCATGAGCCATTACGCGTGCTTTAACACGTGTACGTTTTTCCATTGGATCTGTCTTACCACCATAGAATCTAGCACTTCCATTGATGGTTTTAATAGCAACTTGGTCGCCACCGCGCCCGAGTGCTAAATCTAGTGAAGATTGCGCCAGTTCACCAACTTCAATATAGTCACTTGAACCTTCACCAATACCGATACTTAAAGTAATTTGAGCACCATGTGCATCTGAGCTCTCACGTACCTGGTCAAGTAAAACAAATTTAGTCTCTTCAATTTTAGATAGACTTTTAGCTGACATCACCATAATAAATCGGTCATTAGAAAAACGTCTTAAATAGACATGATTTTCTGTTGCCCAATCATTAATGATGTTAGTCAGACTATTGTTTAAATCACTCTTAAGAGCCTCTGTCATGTTCTGAGTCATGTCATCATAATTATCGAGGAATAAAATTCCGATGACAGGATCCTTATCTTCTAAGGCAACTTCCATATTTTTCTCATCTGTAATATCAAGGAGTAGAAGTGAATTATGTTCATCATAATAGTGAACCTGATAATTCCTATCTCCATATGATGTATCAATAGACTGTATGTTATTCGCTTTTAAGGTTGTCATGATATTCGGGAAGACTCTGTTGATTGGTTCATGGTGATAATCTTCAGGAATCTGCTCACACATATAGTGGTTCATCCATGCGATTTCCTCATCGTCATTTAACATGATAACGCCAAGTGGTAGATTATCTACAACATATTTTCTTGCACCGGCCATATCTTTAGAAAGCTCTATTAAGCGATTCTCACTTAAGACGAGCCAACGGTGTAAATAAATATAAACCAAGATTAATATCACAATACTAACCAAGATAGCGATAATTCCAAATACCGTATAGTTCAGCACCATAGCAATGCTAAGTATTCCAATATGAAATGCCAATACGATAAAAGGTATGAGCATCAATTTTTTATCTAATACTCGAAACATTGCTACTTCCTCCTCAATTCCATAATCAACCTGATTCTAAATATCATTTCGAAAAGACCAATAAGAATTGTAAGTGGTCTAAAGATGGCAAGCGGAATCAAAATGATAATAGATAATACCTTATTTACCTTCTTGTTAATCATAAAATAATAAGCAAATGCAAGTCCATGAATGAAAATTGCTGATTCAACGATGATTGAGACATTACTATATAGTGATATTGTACTTTCTTCCCAGTTACCACTAAAGAGTGTAATTAAAAAGATAATCATGTATACATAAAGTAACATGCGTGGCATCATCCACTTATCAAAGCTTCTATAGTGCCACATTTTTGTCGTATCGTTTGGCAATATCCTAACGATAAGAATGACGTAAACTGCCAAGAAAAAGCTCCCTATGATGAGGAAGGCTGGTAGATTTTGAAAATATAAATCTAATGACTGCAAGATTGTCTCTGGATCTAGTGCTTCTGGTGTCAGTGCGCTAACTGAATTTAATTGTTCTTTATACCAGTCCCTAAATGTTGAATATATTTCCGATAAAGGTCTCAAGAAGCCCATCATTTGCATGATTAAAACCATGGCCATCACACTTAGGCCAAGTGCAAATGTCGTATAAAATATCGTGATTTCTTGAGACAATTTTTTCTTAAGTGTGTAATCTAACAGACTACTTATGATGTATAGAATGATGAAACATGCCGCTGCAAGCGGTGATAAAAAGAGCAAGGCTGGAACTAGGAAACTGAAGAATAGAATCCAGTAATTCGTTGCCGATTGCTGTTTAATTTTTATAAGTAAGTATACCGCGAATGGCATCACAACAGCACCAAATACCAAGGTGATCTCTGTGAGCATTATATAAACTGTAACAGCGAGCAGTGTAAGGGCTAAGGTACCCGTAGATATTTTGTTATTCAATGTTACACTCCTCTTTTAAAAATAAATGCTCCTATTAATTGCGAATAGGAGCATCGAGTATTTATATTATAACCTTTCAAGCTTCTCCTGACCACCCATATATGGTCGTAAAACTTCCGGAATTGTGACAGTACCATCTTCATTTTGATAGTTCTCAAGTAGGGCAGCCATCGTTCTTCCAACAGCAAGTCCACTACCATTTAAAGTGTGTAAAAGTTCCGCTTTAGAATCCTTATCACGCTTGAATTTAATATTGCCGCGACGTGCTTGGAAATCTGTCATATTTGAAATTGAACTGATTTCCTTATAATCATTGTAGCTTGGTAACCAAACTTCAACGTCGTATGTCTTAGAAGAACCAAAACCGATATCACCCGTACATAATAGCACCGTGCGGTGAGGGATTTCTAAAAGATTTAAGATGTTTTCTGCATGATTCGTCATCTCTTCTAGTGCTTGCCATGAATCTTCTGGACGTTCTAGGCGAACCATCTCAACTTTGTTGAACTGGTGTAAGCGAATTAAACCACGTGTATCTCTACCTGCTGAACCCGCTTCACTTCTAAAGCAAGCTGTTTGAGCAGTGAATTTCACTGGCAGTTGATCGTTCTTTAATGTTTCATCTTTGTGGAAGTTTGTGAGTGTCACTTCCGAAGTTGGAATCGTGTACATCTCTTCATCTTCAATTTTGAATAAGTCTTCACCGAATTTTGGTAATTGACCAGTCGCATACATTGCTTCAGCTCTAACAATTTGTGGCGTCATCATTTCACGGTAGTTGTTTTTTGCATGGACATCTAACATTAAGTTCATCAGTGCGCGCTCTAGACGCGCACCGTCACCTGTATGGTAGACAAAGCGCGCACCTGATACTTTAGCAGCACGGTCAAAGTCTGCAAGTTCTAGATCGTCTAGGATATCCCAGTGTGCTTTTGGCTCAAAGTCAAAGTTCCTCGGCTCTCCCGTACGTCTAATTTCTACATTTTCACTATCATCCTTACCTTGAGGCACATCATCATGAATTAGGTTTGGAATACGGCTCATTTTATCGTGAAACTCTTCTTCAATCGTATTTAAGCGCTCATCAATATCTTTGATTTCTTCTCCGACTTCACGCATTTCTTTAATGACATCATCAGCATCTTCTTTATTTTTCTTTTTAATTGCGATTTCTTGAGAGACTTTATTGCGCTGACTTTTCAATTCTTCTGTTTTTTGAATAAGTTCACGGCGTTCTGTATCCAAGGCTAAAATATCATCAATGACTACAGGGTCTAGTCCTCTAAGCTCAACTTTTTTCTTCACATTATCCGTATCTTTTCTAAGCAGTTTAATATCTAACATAATATGACCTCCAATTTTTATATTTATGCTCATTCAGATGATTAAAACAAAAAAACCACATCCCTGGTAAGGGACGTGGTCTACGCGTTGCCACCCTAATTAGCATCAGTAAACTGATACCATCTCTAACTGATAACGGCTTAAGCCGACTACTTCTTTACTGAAAGATAGAAATTCACAATTCCACCGGTTATTTTCACCAACCATAACCTCTCTTAAGTTGACGGTTTTGCTACTGCTTCTTTCGGAAGTAGTAAATATTAATTTGATGCTATCTTAGCTTATCAAACTAAAAATTGCAAGCTTATAACTTGAGCCCTGGACGTTCAAAAATAACCTGCCCATTTGCAATAACAGTATGAGCATGATTGACGCCGTAGTGATATGGAATATATTCATGATTCGGTGCATCCCAAATGACTAGGTTGGCATCATCACCTTCATCAAGCGTGCCTCTGTCCACATCGATCGCCTGTGCTGCATTGACTGTGACTGCATTCCAAATTTCATTCGGTGTCATCTTCAATTTTAAGGCTGCAATTGCCATAATCATCTGTAGATTATCTGTCACACAACTACCAGGGTTGTAATCTGTAGCAAGTGCAACAGCACCACCTTGGTCAATCATGCCACGCGCATCAGCAAATTCATTTTTGCCTAAGTAAAATGTTGTTCCTGGTAATAAGACAGCGACAGTATTTGAGTCAGCTAGTTGTTTTTTACCCGCTTCACTTGCCGCAACGAGGTGATCCGCACTAATCGCATCTTGTTCAATCGCGAGTTCTAAACCACCAAGTGGATCGATTTCATCTGCGTGGATTTTGACTCTAAATCCTTTTTCTCTAGCAGCTTCCATATATTTTCTTGATTGCTCTACAGAGAAGACGCCTGTTTCTGTAAAGATATCTGCAAAATCTGCTAAAACTTTTACATCATCAAGTAAGGCAATCATTTCATCCAGAAATTCTTCTGAGTCTCGTCCTTTAGGAACTGCATGTGGGCCTAAGAAGGTATGACGCATTTCAATCGGAAATACTGCTTCTAAACGTTTCGATACTTCGAGTTGTTTGAGTTCTGTTTCTTTGTCTAAGCCGTATCCGCTCTTACTTTCAACGGCCAGAACCCCATGTTGAATCATGCGAGTAATATTTTTAGCAGCCTTATTAAACAAGTCGTCGGCTGTTGCTTCTCTCGTTCTTTCAACGGTATTTAAAATACCACCACCTTGTTCTAGTATGGTTAAGTAGTCCACACCTTGGCGTTTCAGTGACATCTCATGTTCTCTTGAACCACCGTGAACCACATGTGTATGAGGCTCAACTAGGGCAGGAGAGACAATCATTCCTTGTGCATCAATGAATTCTTTAGCTTGAAAATCACTGGTATCTTTTCCTGCATAGACGATTTTTTTACCATTGATGACAACGACCGCATCATCAATGATTTCAAGTTCATCCATCTCTTTGCCTTTCAAAGGTCCTTCTGTTTTCTTCGGTAAAATTAAAGATTTTATATTTTTAATCATTAAGTCGTTCATTAGTGATTCTCCTTTAGCATTGGAATATTAACGCCTTTTTCCTTGGCTGTTTCAATCGCGATATCATAACCAGCATCAGCATGTCTTACAACACCCATACCCGGATCTGATGTTAATACACGTTCGAGACGGCGGGCTGCACGGTCGGTCCCATCAGCTACAACAACCATACCAGCGTGCAGCGAGTAACCCATACCGACGCCACCACCGTGGTGAACACTAATCCATGATCCGCCCGCAGCAGTATTAACTAGAGCGTTAAGAATTGCCCAGTCTCCAACTGCATCACTACCGTCTTTCATGCTTTCAGTTTCACGGTTCGGACTGGCAACGGAGCCTGAGTCCAAGTGATCTCGTCCGATAACAACGGGTGCTGAAATTTCACCTGACTTCACCATGTCATTTAAGGCTAGTCCCATTTTGGCACGTTCCCCATAGCCTAACCATGCAATTCTTGATGGTAGTCCCTGAAAAGCAATTTTCTCTTCTGCCATGTCTAACCAGCGTAATAGTTTTCCATTATCTGGGAACAGTTCACGCATCTTTTTATCAGCTGCTTCTATGTCTTTCGGATCACCACTTAAGGCTGCAAACCTAAATGGTCCTTTACCTTCACAGAATAAAGGTCGAATATAAGCTGGTACAAAGCCAGGGAAATCAAAGGCATTGTCTACGCCTGTATCAAAAGCGACTTGGCGAATATTGTTACCATAATCAAAGACGACTGAGCCATTTTTTTGAAAGGCTAACATCGCTTTGACGTGTTTGGCCATTGATTCACTTGATAATTTCACATATTTAACTGGGTCAGCTTCTCTTAAGAGTTTTGCTTCTTCTAAAGAATATACTTCAGGCACATAACCGTTTAAAGGATCATGAGCAGATGTTTGGTCAGTTACGACATCAATTTTAAAAGCACGACTTAGAATTTCATGGTGGACTTCAGCTGCATTACCTATGAGACCAATGGATAGGGGACGTCCTTCATTTCTTGCCTTGTCCGCTAAGTCTAATGCCTCATCCAGTGATGCTGTTTTCACATCTAGATAACGTGTTTCGATGCGTTTATCGATTCTAGTTTCGTCAACATCCACACAAAGCGCGACCCCTTCATTCATAGTGACTGCAAGTGGTTGTGCCCCGCCCATACCGCCTAAACCAGCAGTTAAGGTTACCGTTCCACGTAAACTACCACCGTAGTTTTGATTGGCAAGTTCTGCAAAGGTTTCATAAGTACCTTGGACAATGCCTTGTGAGCCGATGTAAATCCATGAACCTGCTGTCATTTGTCCGTACATCATGAGCCCTTTCTTATCTAGCTCATTAAAGTGTTCCCAGGTCGCCCATTTCGGTACCAGCACAGAGTTCGATAAGAGCACTCTCGGCGCTTCTTCATGTGTTTTAAATACTGCCACAGGTTTACCAGATTGGATCAGCATGGTTTCATTTGCTTCTAGATTTCTTAAAGTGTTTTCGATTGCTTCAAAAGATTCCCAGTTTCTAGCTGCTTTACCGATGCCACCGTAAACCACTAAATCTTCCGGACGTTCTGCTACTTCTGGATCTAAATTGTTATAGAGCATACGTAATGCCGCTTCTTGCTCCCAACCTTTACACTCGATTTCTAAGCCTTTTTTAGCTTTGATTTCTCTAACCATATTGGTCATCCCCTTTGATTTTTATAACATTTCTCTTAAAGCTGTTGATAGGTCGTTAATTTCATATGAAAAATTACGGTCCTGGTCTATGAAATCTGCAATCAGACGATATTCTTTGAATTTCTCAAAAGTTTTTGGTGATAATTTATCAATCCCTTTAATTTCTACTGCCGTTAAAGCTATAAAAAGCTCAGTCGCTAAGACATTTCTT
Source organism: Jeotgalicoccus sp. S0W5 (assembly GCF_011634875.1). Taxonomy (NCBI): domain Bacteria; kingdom Bacillati; phylum Bacillota; class Bacilli; order Caryophanales; family Staphylococcaceae; genus Jeotgalicoccus; species Jeotgalicoccus sp. S0W5. Next base: position 203,917 of record NZ_SIRQ01000002.1, read on the forward strand.
GTGTTATTAATAATGTCTCTGGCATGCCTTGAACCAATAGTACCCATAGAAACGTGGTCTTCTTGGTTAGCTGATGATGGAATAGAATCCACACTCGCAGGGTGGGCGAGTGTTTTATTTTCAGATACTAGACTTGCTGCAGCATATTGTAAGATCATCGCACCGGATTGAAGTCCTTCTTCTGGACTTAAAAAGGCAGGTAGATCACCATTTAAGGCCGGGTTGACTAGGCGTTCAATACGTCTCTCTGAAATATTAGCAATTTCAGCGACTCCAATTTTTAAGAGATCCATTGCGATAGCGATCGGTTGCCCGTGAAAGTTACCTCCAGAAAATACTTCATCCTCACTAAAGATAAGTGGGTTATCATTTGCCGCATTCATCTCAATTTCTAATTTTTCTTTAACGTATTTTAGAGTCTGTAACGATGCCCCGTGGACTTGTGGAATGCATCTGAGTGAATAGCCATCTTGAACTCTTAAGTCACCTTGTCTCGTTGTTAACTCAGACCCTTCAAGATAGTCAAGCATTTGTTGTGCAGCATAGATTTGTTCTGGATAACCACGCGACTCATGAATCTGATGATTATAAGCATCTGTAATCCCGTTTAGTCCCTGATGAGTCAGTGAAGCAATCCAAAAGCTGTCCTGCATCATTTTTTCGGCCTCAATGTAATTAATGACCCCCTGAGCCGTCATAGGTTGAGTACCATTAATGAGTGCCAGACCTTCTTTGGCCTGAAGGGTAATAGGCTCGATACCTAGGGATTCTAGAACATTATGTGTCGGTTGACGTTCACCTAGATAGAAGACCTCTCCTTCACCAATTAAAGTGAGTGCCATATGAGACAGTGGTGCAAGGTCACCTGAGGCACCGAGTGAGCCTTGCTCAGGCACAACTGGAATAATCCGTTTGTTGATGAAGAGTTGTAGCTGATCAACAAGATCTCTTGTCACACCTGAATGTCCTTTAAGCATCGTGTTTAGTCTCAGTACCATCATGAGTAGAGCGACGGGTTCATCAAAGGGTTTACCCACACCACAAGCGTGCGAGCGGATTAGGTTCACTTGTAAGTCTTTCACCTTCTCTTTTGAAATCAACACATCACAAAAGAGACCAAACCCTGTTGTGATGCCGTATATTGTTTTTTCTTGGTCGATAATTTTATCGACTACTTTTCTTGAATCATCAACTTTCTGATAAGCTTCCTCGGTAATTTCTACGGTACTCTCTGTATTTCCCAGGAAATCTTTGAGCGACTCAATATTTAAATTTTCACCATCGAGCTGTAAAACTGTCATGTAATCCCTCCTAAATTTACCTATTAAAAAAAGACATAAAAATCCCTTTGGATTCTCATGTCCCTATTAGCTAATGTCTATGACACTGAATATTTAAATGTGATTAATGCCTAAGCCTAACGCTTCGTGTTCCTTACCTTTAATTGGTGCACCAATGGTACCGTAAAAGCAAACAGCGAGCCATTCACCCTCATCATCACTATCGTACGGATTCCCTCTGACAATTGAAAAACTTAATCCAACTGTACGCATGATGTCTCCAACACTGAGATCTCCACGAGTTACACCTTGTAAAGCTTCTAGAATCGCATGGTAGAGTGAGTGTGTTTCTCGGTAAATATCACCATCAATAATATCACCACGTTTTGCAGCAGTTTCTACCGATGAGATGACCTTTTTTAAATCCATAGAGCCTACCTTACCCGTCATGATTTTAAATGATTTAAACTGAGGTAAGATGTCTAGGGCTGTTTTTTCATCTGTCAATGCAACAAGTGTAGTGAACTTTCCAAAATCACGATGCGTATTTTGATTCATATCTATTTATACCTACCTAATGTCTAATAACTGCATCCATTATAGCGCTTTCATTTTTAGAATACAAGAATGTTGTATTTTTTAGATTGGGCGATAATGCTAAATTTATTTATATTATTGAAAGAGGGTATGACTATGTTTAAAAAGACGAATATCTTAAGACTCTCCTTAAGTTTTTTAGTCGTCATTCTATTATTTTTCGGATTTTTAATCGGTATACAATTCTTCACAGCAGAAGTTGATATTCTCTTCGTTCAATATTTACTCGCAGCTGTTCTGTGGATCGATATGATTTTAGGTCTCTTGATTATATTTTGCTTGTTCCAAATGCTATCACTTATAGACAAAGATGTGATATTTACATCACGTGCACTCTTGGTCATGACTCGTATTCAGAAGCTTATTCTTGCTATTGCCGTTATTTCTTTAGGCCTCATGCCATTCTTTGTCACAGTCGCTCACCTTGATGACGCACCAGGCTTTGTCCTATTTGGCGTCGGTATACTATTCATACCGTTCGCTATTTATTTCTTAGTATTGGTATTGAAAGATATACTGATTAAGGCGATTGATCTGCAGAAAATTCCGTAGGTATCCTTTCTACGCGAACTCATTTTATTTTCGTAGCTCAGCAAACATCCTAAACACAAAAAATCCCCCTGTTTTCAAAAAAACAGGGGGATTAATCAATCTATATCTTATTTTTCCTCGGAATCAGTAGCTGAATCAGATTCTTCTTCTGACTTGCCTTCAGGTTCCAAGGAATCCTCAGTTCCGTCAGTTTCTTCTTCTAATTCTTCTTCACCGATTTCGCTTTTCACTACTGCAACAGTTCCAACATCTTGATTGTCATCAAGACGAATGAGGCGAACACCTTGAGTGCTACGACTCATCACTGAAATAGTGTCGATAGTTAAACGGATGATCACACCTTTTTCTGTGACAATCATCATGTCTTCATCTCGATCAACTGATGCGATAAAGACAAGTTTACCGTTTTTATCATTGAGCTGAGCTGTTTTAACACCGTAACCGCCTCGATTGATGGAACGGTACTGATCTTCATGAGTGAGTTTACCGTAACCTTTGTCAGTAACGACTAAGACATGTTGACCGGATTCTAGGACGTCTACACCAATGACTTGGTCATCTCCACGGAGCTTAATACCTTTAACGCCTGCCGCAGTACGTCCCATTTCTCTCACTTGTGTTTCTTCAAAACGGACAAGGGAACCGTCTCTTGTTCCAAGAATAACTTCTTTAGAACCGTCAGTTAAACGGACACCAAGCAATTCATCATCTTCTTTGAAGCGAATCGCAATCTTACCGTTTTTATTTATGCTCTTGAACTCATCGAGTGCTGTACGTTTAACTTGACCATGTTTGGTTGCAAAGAGTAGGTTATACCCTTCTGTCTCTTCTTTGTCTTTCACACTGATCATCGTCGAAATAAATTCATCTTTTTCGATTTCAATCATATTTACAATCGGAATACCCTTAGACTGACGTGATAACTCAGGAATTTCGTATCCTTTCAGTCGATATACTCTACCTTTATTTGTAAAGAACATGATGTAATCATGCGTACTCATCGTCACAATCTGGCTCACAAAGTCGTCATCTACTGTATTCATACCTTGAATACCACGACCACCTCTATGCTGTGCGCGATATGTCGACACTGGAAGACGTTTAATGTAGCTGTTATGACTAAGTGTGACAACGATATTTTCTCTTGGAATAAGATCTTCATCTTCAATATCAGAGATGTTACCGATTGTAATTTCTGTACGACGATCGTCACCGAATTTGTCACGAATCTCTGTTAATTCCTCTTTGATAACTTCAAGTAACTTATTGTCATCATCTAAAATTGCTTTTAGATATTCAATCGTTTTTAGCAATTCGTCGTATTCAGACTGGATTTTATCCCTTTCTAAACCTGTTAAACGACGTAATCTCATATCGAGAATCGCTTGTGCTTGACGCTCAGAGAATTCGAATTGACTCATCAAACTCGTCTTCGCTTCTTCATCAGTCGCTGAGGCACGAATCGTCTTGATGATTTCGTCGATGTAATCAAGCGCCTTTAATAGACCTTCTAGAATGTGCGCACGATCTTGCGCACGTTTTAATTCATACTTCGTACGACGTGTCACAACATCTTTCTGGTGCTCTAAGTAGTAATATAATACTTCTTTAAGACTGAGTACTTTCGGTTCACCATTCACAAGGGCAAGCATATTAATACCAAATGATGTCTGAAGGGGCGTCTGTTTATATAAATTATTCAATATAACATTCGCATTCTTATCTTTACGGATTTCAATAATGATTCTTACGCCTTCTTTAAGGCTGGTTTCATCACGTAAATCTGTAATACCTTCGATTTTCTTATCTCTTACGAGCTCAGCAATTTTTTCTACTAGACGTGCCTTGTTTACCTGATATGGAATTTCAGAGACAACGATACGTTCTTTACCATTCTTCATCTCTTCAATTTCACAACGTGCACGCATCATAATAGAACCGCGTCCTGTTTCATAGGCACGCTTAATGCCACTCTTACCAATAATCAAACCTGCTGTCGGAAAGTCTGGTCCTGAGACAAATTCCATCAATTCTGAAGCCGTTACATTTGGGTTATCAGCAAGTGCTAAGACTGCATTTGTCACTTCACGTAGGTTATGCGGTGGAATGTTCGTTGCCATCCCAACTGCAATACCACTTGAACCGTTGACGAGTAGGTTAGGGAAACGAGCTGGTAAAACAGACGGTTCGCGTTCATTCTCATCATAGTTCAATTGGAAGTCCACGGTATCCTTGTTGATATCACGCATGAGTTCCATGGAAATCTTACTCATTTTTGCTTCAGTGTAACGCATTGCTGCTGCCCCGTCACCATCCATAGAACCGAAGTTCCCTTGACCGTGAACGAGTGGGTAACGGTAAGAAAAAACTTGAGCCATACGTACCATAGCATCATAGATGGAAGAGTCGCCGTGTGGGTGATATTTACCCATAACGTCTCCGACGATACGAGCAGATTTTTTAAATGGTTTGTCAGAAGTCATGCCATTGTCATGCATGCCGTAAAGAATTCTACGATGTACGGGTTTCATTCCATCTCGAACGTCTGGTAAAGCACGTGAGACGATGACACTCATGGCATAGCTTAAAAACGAGCTTCGCATCGTTTTCGTTATATTAATCTGTTGAAATTTTTCTTCTTGGTCTGCCATAATTCAAGTCTCCTTTTTAAACGTCGAGATTTTCTACGTATCTCGCATTTTCTTCAATAAAGTTTCTGCGATGCTCAACGATATCACCCATCAACATTTCAAATGTCTGATCAGCTGCAATCGCATCATCCAGTTCTACTTGAAGTAACGTTCTATTTTCCGGATCCATTGTCGTTTCCCAAAGCTGATCGGCATTCATCTCACCGAGACCTTTGTATCTTGATATTGAGATCTTAGGTGTTTCCGGTAAAGTGCTGCGGAGGACATCGAGTGCCTCATCATCATACACATAGTGTTTTTTCTTCCCTTGCTCAACTTTGTAAAGTGGTGGCTGAGCAACATAGATATAACCGTGTTCAATCAACGGTCTCATAAATCTAAAGAAGAAGGTTAACAATAAGGTTCTAATGTGTGCGCCGTCGACGTCAGCATCTGTCATAATGACAACTTTGTGGTAACGTACTTTAGAAATATCAAATTCATCTCCAATACCACTACCTAGTGCTGTTACCATAGAACGGATTTCATTGTTGCCTAAAATACGGTCTAGACGTGATTTTTCAACGTTTAAAATCTTACCTCTTAACGGTAAAATAGCTTGATGCTTAGAGTCGCGACCAGATTTCGCTGAACCACCAGCAGAGTCACCCTCTACGATGAATAACTCACTTTTCGCAGGGTCTTTACTTGAGCAGTCTGCAAGCTTACCAGGAAGACTTGAAACCTCAAGCGCAGATTTACGACGTGTCATTTCACGTGCTTTTTTAGCTGCAACTCTAGCATGCTGAGCATTAATTCCTTTATCGACAATTATTTTAGCAGTTTGAGGATTTTCTAATAAGAAACGCTCAAAGCCAGCAGTAAACAATTGATCTGTGATTAATCTCGCTTCACTGTTACCAAGTTTGGTCTTCGTCTGACCTTCAAACTGAGGGTCAGTGTGCTTGATTGAAACCACTGCAGTTAGTCCTTCTCTAACATCTTCACCAGACAGTCTTTCATCAGTAGACTTAATTAGATTTTGTTTGGTTGCATAGTTATTAATGACCTTAGTTAAAGCACGTTTAAAGCCATCTTCATGCGTTCCGCCTTCATGCGTATAAATGTTGTTCGCATAAGTGAGGAGGGTTGTCGTATACCCATGATTATATTGCATGGCAATTTCAACTTCGATTTCATCTTTCTCATCGTCCATGTAGATAATTTCTTCATGTAAGGCATCTTTTGTCTTATTTAATTCCTCAACAAATGATTTAATTCCACCCTCGTACAAGTATTCAAAATGTACAGCTTCCTCATCGCGCTCATCTGTTAAGTTGATTTTCAGACCCTTGTTTAAGAAGGCGAGTTCTTTAATACGTTTTTGCAGAATTTCTAAATCGTATTCTGTCGTTTCTGTAAAGATTTCATCATCTGCTTTAAAGCGGATGACTGTACCTGTCTTATCAGTTTCACCAATCACTTTTAAATCAAAATCAGGAATACCAAGTGAATATGATTGATGATGAATTTTCCCATCAAGGTGAACGTACACTTCAAGTTTTGAACTCAGTGCATTAACAACCGATGAACCGACACCATGCAGTCCACCGGACACTTTATAACTGGAGCCATCAAATTTACCACCAGCATGTAGGACAGTTAAGATAACCTCAACCGCCGGACGTCCCATCTTCTCTTGAATATCGACTGGAATTCCACGACCGTTATCCGTCACTTTAACCCAGTTATCTTTTTCAATTGTGACATTGATTTCAGATGCATAACCCGCAAGGGCCTCATCGATACTGTTATCGACAATTTCCCATACTAAGTGATGTAATCCTCTGGATGACGTTGAACCAATATACATACCAGGTCTTTTTCTAACCGCTTCAAGTCCCTCAAGAACCTGAATCTGACTTGCACCATATTGATCTATATTTTCCTCTGCCATGTTCTCACCTTCCGCTATTCATCGATCTTAATTTGACCGTTTTCTATTTCGTACAGCTGCATATCATCCATAATCGCATGGTTGATATCGCTTATTGATGTCGTCGTAACAAAGGTTTGAACTCTGTTTCGAATCGACGTTAACAGATGTGCCTGACGTACTTCATCCAGTTCACTTAGTACATCGTCGAGTAACAAGACCGGATATTCTCCGACTTCCTCGTTAATCAACTCAAGTTCAGCAAGTTTCACAGACAAAGCTGTTGAACGTTGTTGTCCTTGGGAACCATAAGTTTGAACATCGAACTCATTGATCGTAAAACCGATATCATCTCTATGTGGTCCGACGAGCGATGTGCCACGTTCAATTTCCTTATCTAAGTTTTCACTGAGAAGCTTTGTAATCTCTTGTTGTAAATCGTCTGCATCCTCATTGTCATATTTAATATTCGGTTTATAAATGACTTTTAAGTCTTCTTTATTATTTGAAATATCTCTATGGATTTTTGATGCGTGTTTTTCAATCGTATCGATAAACTGCTTGCGCTTTATAATAATTCTCGTCGCATGCTCCGCCATCTGTTCATTCAGTACTTCAATCATGAGCTCATCGACCTTACGAGATTTTAAATACTGGTTCTTTTGAGCTAAGACCTTGTTGTAACTGGATAGATGACTGAGATACACTTTTGAAATTTGTCCGCACTCCATGTTAAGAAACTTACGTCTAACCTGAGGCGAACCTTTAACGATATTGAGGTCTTCCGGGGCGAAGAGCACAGTATTTAAATGGCCAATATACATAGACAACTTAGCAGACTCGAGGTGATTCACCTTAGCTCGTTTGCCGCCCTTACCGATACTGATCGATAGGGGAATGCTGGATGATTCTGTTGTCACTTGCCCATTAACGTAAGCTTCTTCTTGATTGAATTGAATTAATTCCTTATCTTTTGATGTCCGATGACTCTTCGCAAGTGATAAAAAGTATATCGCTTCTAAAAGATTCGTCTTCCCTTGGGCATTTGGCCCAATAAAAATATTTAACTTAGGATGAAAATCTAAAGATAAGGAATCATAATTACGAAAGTGAGTTATGGAAATACTGTTTAATATCATTGATCTGTATACTTAATTTTGTATTCGCCAATACCTTCGATGACGAGTTCATCTCCGTCATGAAGCTTCTTGCCACGACGATTTTCTTCTTCCCCGTTTAAAAACACTATATTTTCACTTAAAAACCATTTAGCTTGGCCACCCGTACCAATGATGTTTTGGTGTTTCAAAAATTGGCCTAACGTAATCAAACCGTTTAAATGAATTGTTTCCATAGACATAACCTCCTAGAACATACTCATTCATTATACTACATTTTTGATACTTTTTCACTTTTACAGGCCAAATAATGCCCACAGAGCGTTTTAAAGTCAAAAAGGTATTTACCTACCTAGTAAAAATAAAAAGTGACCAGAGGCCTTTTATTTAAAATAAAAGGCATGGTCACAAAATTAATTAACTATTTTTCTAGTAAGTTCTTATAGGTAAGATTAATTGCACAACTTCAGTCGAATCACTTGGCGTAATCGTAAATGGTCTCATCGTACCGAAAAATTCTACGGTTACTTCTTCAGATTGAATTGCACGTAGGGCATCCATCATATATTTCGAGTTAAATGAAATCTTAATGTCCTCACCTTCAATGCTAGATGCAGTAACTTCTTCGTTTACTGTCCCAACTTCAGGTGAATTAGATGTCAATTCCACATTTCCATTTTCTACTGACATGCGAATAACATTGTTGCCACCTTCTCTTGCAAGTAATGAAACTCGGTCTATAGCGTGATAGAACTCAGCATTATTTACATTGACTTTAGTTTCGTAATTCTCTGGGAAAAGACGTGTTGTATCTGGGTAATTTCCTTCGAGTAATCGAGAAATGAATCTCATATTGCCGTAAGTAAAGAGTACTTGGTTTTGTGATAGGTTTATTTCGACATCTTCATCAGAGTCTGACAAAATTTTACTTAATTCAGATAGAGACTTACCTGGAATAATTGCATTTGATGTATCAGTGTTGAATGTTTTATCCAATAATTTTCTAAGTGCAAGACGGTGAGAGTCTGTTGCTGTAAATGAAATATGATCATCTTTAAATAACCAGTTCACACCAGTTAAGACAGGTCTTGTTTCAGATAGGGATACTGCAAAGTTTGTCTGGTTAATAATCGTTTTTAAGACAGTTGAAGACATTACTAGGCTATCCGCTTCGTTAACTTCTGGTAAGAGAGGATATTGGTTTGCATCTTGACCACTTAAATTAAACTCTGATTTACCTGCGGTAATTTTAGTAGAGAACTGTTCATTGGTTTCTAGTTCAACAAAATCACCGGAAAGTTTTTTAATAATATCAACAAAGAAACGACCTGTTAAAACGACAGAACCTGGTGATTCTATTTCTAGAATTTCTTCGTTATCTATTTCTGTTGGTATTGTAATTTCTATAGAGATTTCGGAATCACTACCTGTGAGTACCATTTGATCATCTGAGACATCGATTTTTATTCCACTTAAAATAGGTAAAGTTGTTCTAGGTGAAATAGCTTTTAAGCAATGATTAAGTTGTTCGATGAAGTATTGTCTATTGATACTAATTTTCATAAGTATGTACTCCTTATTTATTAAATATATAGTAATAAAATAACAGTAATAATAGTAGGCCCTGTGAATTTGTGGAAAACTAAGTTAAAGCTTTAAGTATTAACTTATCCACATGTGCATAAAGTGTTGGTTCAAGTGTAACATTTATCCACAGTATTCACATTATTTTAATTGAGCTTACTTTCTATTTCTTTTAGTTCACTGTTGAAAAGTTCATCTTCAGCAACGAGCTTTGAAATTTTTTCATGTGCATGTATAACGGTTGTGTGATCTCGACCTCCAAAGACTTCGCCGATTTTTGGTAATGAATTATCGGTAAGTTCTCTCGATAAATACATGGCGACATGTCTAGGAAAGGCGATGGACTTCGTCCGTTTTTTAGATGATAGTTCATCAATATGAATGCCGTAATATTCACTGACAGCAAGCTGAATATCTTGAACAGTAATGCGCTTGGTTTGAGTCGTTGTCACGAGATCTTTTAAAGCTTCGGAAACAACTTCTGGCGTCATCGGTTGATTGGAAATCTTAGCATAGGCAGCAACGCGAGTTAAGGCACCTTCTAGCTCACGTATATTTGTGTGAATATGGTTTGCAATATATATCATGGCCTCGTTTGGAATCTCAACATTTTCTTCTTCACATTTCTTTCGTAAAATCGCAATTCTTGTCTCGAGGTCAGGTGGGGTGACATCGGTCATTAATCCCCATTCAAAGCGTGAACGTAAACGATCCTCCAAAGTAGGAATTTCTTTAGGGGTACGGTCACTTGATATGACAATTTGCTTATTATTTTCATGCAGGGAATTAAAAGTATGGAAGAATTCCTCTTGGGTAGATTCTTTTCCTGCTAAAAATTGAATATCGTCGATTAAAAGGACATCTACATTACGGTATTTATTACGGAATTCTTCTGTTTTGTTATCACGTATTGAGTTGATGAATTCATTAGTGAATTTTTCACTTGATAGATAGACCACCTTGGCATTTGGACGATTTTCTAAAACGAAATTACCGATCGCATGCATGAGGTGTGTTTTACCAAGTCCAACTCCACCATATATAAACAATGGGTTATATGCTTTAGCTGGTGCTTCAGCAACTGCGAGAGATGCTGCATGTGAGAAGCGGTTACCATTACCGATGACAAAAGTATCGAAGGTATGCTGCTCATTTAGAGCATGGTGTATTGGTGCAGTCTTAATACTCTCCTGCTGTGTATTTTTCTCTTCTGAAACCATTGGCGTAGTTTCGTCACCTTTGATGACAATTTGAACGGTGACCTTTTCTCCTATAGAGCTATAAATGCTATCTTCGATAATGCTTTTGTACTGCGTATTCAACCATTCTCTCTGAAAATCACTATCTGCTTTAATGACAGCATAGCTTGTATTCAAATCGACAAGTTCAGTATTTTTAAACCAAGTTTGAAATGTCACATTTTGAATATTATGGTTGCTTTTAATTTCTTCGAGTACTTTTTCCCAAATACTATTTAAACTACTCATAAAAAAATTCCTCTCTTATTCACAAATCACATGCTGTGGATAATACATTTACACAGGTGTAGAAAACTTTACACAGGTTATTCACAATCTGTGGATAACTATAGAAAACCATCTTCTTTTCCACAAGGATACGGGTAAAATTATAGCTTATTTAATTTGTGTTATCAATATTTTTCAGAGTTATTCACAATTTTCACAGCTTCCCACAAAATTTCTGACACAGCCTGTGCAAAAGTGGGAAACTCATTAAAAAAACTGTGTATAAGTGATATAATACTTAAAAGTTATCCACAGAATCTCTTGAAAAGATTAATTACTTCTAAATAAATATCAAATAAAAAGTTGAAAAAGCACCGTGTTTTTGGTATTCTTTAGTAGTTGCAATTCTAAGAGAATATAAAAACAGAGAAAAAATAAATGACGGAGGTGTCATATATGGTAAAACGTACGTATCAACCTAATAAACGTAAACGTGCTAAAGTACACGGTTTCCGTGAGAGAATGAGTTCTAAAAACGGACGCAAAGTTCTTGCGCGTCGTAGAAGAAAAGGAAGAAAAGTTCTTTCTGCATAACCATTAGATCATCTGACTAGGATGATCTTTTTTTTTGCGCAATGTCGAAAGTTTTATATAATAGAAGCTTTTTAGTATAATAATTAATCATAGATATGAAAGAGCGTAGTTAATGATGAAAAAGCGATTCAGAATTAAGAAAGAGAAGGACTTTAAGCTGATTTTCAAACGAGGTAAATCCTTTGCGAACAGGCAGTTTGTAGTGTACTTAAAAGACAATCAGGAAGTGCCACATTTAAGGCTCGGCATCAGCGTGTCAAAAAGACTTGGCAATGCTGTAAAAAGAAATCAGATTAAGCGTCGCATTCGTGCATTTTATCAGACTCATAAACATGAACTTATGCCATTAGAGTATGTAGTGATCGCTCGTAATCCTGTTAAGGATATGAACTATCATGAAATGGAAAAATCACTCTTACATGTCCTAAAAATAGCCAGGTGTATGAAATAATACGGGGGTTAGTATATGTACAGAATTTATACTGAAAAGACGGTCAATGATGCTGTAACAAAAGGATTAGAGGAACTCGGTGTTAGCGAAGACGACATTAAAATAGAAGTGTTGGATAGTGGTTCGGCTGGCTTTTTAGGTTTTGGTAAGCGTGAGGCTGAAGTGAAACTAACGATTATCAACCCGGAACTAAAATCCTATGAATCTATTGAAGCAATGATTTCAGCACGCGAAAACGAACATGTTGAAGCAGATAGCGCTTTAGAGCGGACAACAGATGACGTAGTCGAGCCACATGAAGAAAATCAGCCTGAAGAGACTGAAGCAGTTCAAGAATTAGCAGATGATGAGCAGCATGAACGACCTAAAATTGAGCCAATTATTGAAGAATCAAAACCGAAAAATAAAGAGCACCAAGCACTCACTGAAGCTGGTGAGAAAACATCGCTTTATATTTCGGAAATAGTTTCAGGTATGGGCGTCGAGAACACGGTTCAAATGAAGGTGAAGAAGTCGACGATTCACTTAAATTTTGATGCGGATATCCCTGCAAAGATTATTGGTAAGCGTGGGCAGACTTTAAATGCACTTCAAGAACTTGCACAAAATTATTTAAATATAGTCTATCCAAGCTATAACAGAGTAGAGCTGGATGTCGGTGATTACCGAAGTAAACGTAAGGAAACTTTAGAAGCATTGGCCTTGAACATGGCGGATAAGGTAAGGCGTACTCATGAAAAAGTAAGACTTGAACCGATGCCAGCGAATGAAAGAAAAATTATGCACCATGCCTTAAGTCGTGAAAAGGGAATAGATACCTATTCAGAAGGAAAAGAGCCAAGACGCGCCATCGTGATTATTAAGAAATAAAGGAGTTTTTAAAGTGCAATTTGAAACGATCTCAAGCATCTCCACCCCAGTCGGTGAAGGGGCGATTGCTATCGTTCGTTTGTCAGGTGTAGATGCGATTGAAATTGCAGATCGTCTGTACAGCGGCGTAAAAAAACTAAGTGAAGTCGATTCACACACTATAAATTATGGTCATATTGTTGATCCTACTACCAATGAAACAGTTGAAGAGGTCATGTGTGCAGTCATGCGTGCACCGAAAACTTATACGCGTGAGGACATCGTTGAGATTAACTGTCATGGTGGGATTCACACGGTTAATCGTGTGCTTCAACTGACTTTAAACCACGGTGCAAGAATGGCTGAACCAGGTGAATTCACAAAGCGCGCCTTTTTAAATGGACGAGTTGATTTGTCTCAAGCTGAAGCGGTCATGGATTTCATTCGATCTAAAACTGACCAAGCATCAAAAGTAGCCAACCAACAAGTTCAAGGACGTTTGAAAACATATATTGAATCGTTACGTCAAAGTATATTAAATATATTGGCTCAAGTCGAAGTGAACATAGATTATCCTGAATACGATGATGTAGAAGAAGCGACAACGTCCTTCCTCCTATCTGAAGCCAAAAAGGTAGAGTCAGAGATTGGTAAGTTGTTAAAATCTAGTGCGGAAGGCCGTATCTTAAGAGAAGGTTTGAGCACGGTCATCATTGGTAAACCTAACGTCGGTAAAAGCTCTTTACTTAACTATCTCATTCAAGATAACAAGGCAATTGTGACGGATGTTGCGGGAACGACGCGTGATATTTTAGAAGAGTACGTAAACGTTAACGGTATTCCATTAAAACTCGTCGATACTGCAGGGATTCGTGAAACGGATGACATTGTTGAAAAAATAGGTGTGGAACGATCTCGTGAAGCGTTAAAAGATGCAGAGTTAATCTTGTATGTCATGAATAATAATGATGAGCTTACACCAGAAGATATAGAGCTCCTAGAAACAGTGGATGATAAAAAAGTTATCGGTATCATCAATAAACTAGACTTAGAACAAAATCTAGATACTGACTACTTAGAAAGTCATTTCGATATTCCACTCATCAAAACGTCTATTATAAATGGCCAAGGTGTGGATGATCTTGAGAATGAAATTCAAAGAATGTTCTTTGATGGTAGTATTTCATCTGCAGATTCAACATATGTATCTAACAATCGTCACATTAACTTATTAGAACAAGCGAAAACTTCAATTGGTGACGCAATTTCTTCTGCAGAAATTGACGTGCCCGTGGATATTATTCAGATTGACCTGATTAAAACTTGGGAACTCCTTGGAGAGGTCATCGGAGAAGATGTTTCAGAACAACTGATAGATAAGCTATTTAGTCAGTTCTGTCTAGGAAAATAAAATTAAACAGGAGGTAAAATAATGACCGGAAATATGAAATATGATGTGATTGTTATCGGAGCTGGCCATGCAGGTGTCGAAGCGGGACTCGCAGCAAGCCGTAAAGGTCTTAAAACATTAATGTTGACCATCAATCTCGATAACATCGCATTCATGCCATGTAACCCATCAGTCGGTGGACCCGCTAAAGGTATCGTCGTACGTGAAGTTGATGCTCTCGGGGGGCAAATGGCTAAAGTAATCGATAAAACACACATCCAAATGCGTATGTTAAACACTGGTAAAGGACCAGCAGTCAGAGCACTTCGTGCACAGGCAGATAAGGTACTTTATCAGCAAGAAATGAAATCAGTTCTAGAAGATGAACCAAACTTAGATATTCTTCAAGGGCTAGTTGACGAATTGATTATTGAAGACAATGAGATTCGTGGCTTGAAAACGAATATTGGTACTGTTTATGAAGGTGATGCTGTCATCATCACAACAGGTACATTTTTACGTGGAGAAATTATTCTAGGTGATCTTAAATATTCAAGTGGTCCAAATCACCAAATTCCTTCCTTGGCTTTAGCAGACCAACTCAAGGATTTAGGTTTCGAAATTATTCGCTTTAAAACAGGAACACCACCGAGAGTCAATGCAGACTCTATTGACTACAGTAAAACTGAGATTCAGCCAGGTGATGATGTTCCGAGAGCGTTCAGCTTTGATACGACTGAATTTATTTTAGATCAACTCCCATGCTGGTTAACATATACGTCAGCAACAACACATGAAATTATTACAGCAAATCTTCACTTATCAGCAATGTACTCAGGTGTCATTCAAGGTACAGGTCCAAGATATTGCCCATCAATCGAAGACAAGGTCGTTAGATTCAACGATAAACCACGTCACCAAATCTTTTTAGAACCAGAAGGTCGTAATACTAAAGAGGTTTACGTTCAAGGCTTATCAACGAGTATGCCTGAAAATGTTCAACGTGATATGGTGAAAAGTATCCCAGGTTTAGAAAATGCACGTATGATGCGTGCAGGTTATGCCATTGAGTACGATGCACTTGTACCAACGCAATTATGGCCAACTTTAGAAACAAAGAAAATTAAAAACCTATATACTGCTGGTCAAATTAATGGAACAAGTGGTTATGAGGAAGCTGCTGGCCAAGGACTTATTGCAGGAATCAATGCTGCGAACAAATTACTTGGTCAAGAAGAATTAATCTTAAGCCGTACTGATGCTTATATTGGTGTCTTAATTGATGACTTAGTCACTAAAGGTACGAATGAGCCATATCGTTTGTTAACGTCTCGTGCCGAGCACCGTTTACTACTGCGTCATGATAATGCTGATATGCGTCTAACTGAAATTGGTTATGACCATAAGTTAATTTCAGAAGAAAGATTTGCTAGATTCAATCAGAAAAAAGCAAATATTGAAGCTGAATTAGACCGTCTGAAAAAAGTGCGTATCAAACCAAATGCGCATACTCAAAGTATTATTGAACAACGCGGCGGTACAGCACTTAAAGATGGTATTCTAGCTGCTGATTTACTACGTCGTCCAGAGATGGACTATGAGTCAATCATGGAGATACTCTCTGAAGACATCACTCTTAAACAAGAAGAGTATGAACAAGTTGAGGTCCAAATAAAATATGATGGTTATATTAAGAAATCCTTGCAACAAGTCGATAAGATGAAACGTATGGAAGATAAGAAAATTCCTGAAAATATTGATTACGATGCAGTGAACTCATTGGCAACAGAAGCACGAATGAAACTCAAAGAAGTTAAGCCTTTAAACATTGCCCAAGCATCTAGAATTTCAGGTGTAAATCCAGCTGATATTTCAATCTTACTTGTCTACATTGAACAAGGAAATGTGAAGAGGACTGGCTCATGAATGAAACAGAATTCATTAATAAATTAAAAGATCAAGGTATTGAACTTTCAACCGTACAAATTGGACAGTTTAAAACGTACTTTGAATTGCTCGTAGAGTGGAACAAAAAAATTAATTTAACAGCTGTCACTGAGCTAAAAGAAGTGTATTTAAAACATTTCTATGATTCAATTACACCGCTGTTTTATGCGGATATAGAAGAAGGTGCGAGTATTTGTGACGTCGGAGCAGGTGCAGGATTTCCAAGCATTCCGATGAAGATTATTCGTCCAGACCTAAAAGTGACAATCGTTGATTCGTTAAATAAAAGAATTACGTTTTTAAATGAATTGACTGCCGTACTTGGTCTCGATAAAATGCATTTAGTTCACGACCGAGCAGAGACTTTTGGCCAACACGGACCAAGACACATGTTTGATGTTGTAACTGCCCGTGCGGTTGCAGAGCTCAATGTTTTAGCAGAGTTATGTTTACCACTAGTGAGAACAGGTGGGCAGTTTATAGTGATGAAAGGTAAGAAGGCCAAAGAAGAACTCCTTGATGCAGAGTTTGCACTTGACCTCTTAGGTGGTTCATTAAAAGAAACTCATCAACTTACCTTGCCAGAAGAAGAGAGTCAGCGTTATATTCTGGTCATTGATAAGATCAGAAAGACACCTAAGAAATATCCGAGAAAACCGGGAACTCCAAATAAATCCCCATTAAAATAAAGGGTGGTGGAATGTGTGAAGAAACCTTTTTCAAAGCTATTCAACTTAATAGATAAAAGTGAAACTGCTGAAGATGATGATTCATTAGTCGAAGTACCTCTAGAGAACATTGTTCCGAACCAATATCAGCCAAGAACAGTATTTGATGAGCAACGTATTAATGAACTCGCACATTCCATTAAGAAACATGGACTCTTACAGCCGATTACGCTCAGACCTATTGAAGAAGGTATGTATGAAATCATTGCTGGAGAGAGACGGTTTAGAGCCTTAAAGCGACTAGATTTTAAGGATACCAAGGCGATAGTTAAGTATCTCACTGATCAAGAGTCTGCTGCTATCGCGCTAATAGAAAATATTCAACGTGAAAATTTATCTAGTATTGAAGAAGCGAGAGCCTATAAGCAACTGCTAGCAATGGATGATATCACTCAAAAAGACTTAGCTGAAAGCATTGGTAAAAGTCAGTCATTCATTGCAAATAAATTGAGATTGTTAAAGTTATCTAACGACGTTATAACGGCATTAGAAAATGATGAAATCACGGAAAGACACGCGAGAGCATTACTTATATTGGATAACGATATGCAGTATGATGTATTGAAAAATATCGTGAATGATCATCTGACAGTTAAGGAAACAGAACTCGCTGTTAAGAACCGTCAAAAGGTGCGCGTTGAACAAATCAATTTCAATGACGATGTTGCTTTCGTATTAAATGATGTTGAAAGAGATATTAAGAAGCTTCGTGAAAAAGGTGTCGATGTCAAAATTGAATCGACCGAAACAGATGAGCTACACGAGCTTACAATTAAAATTTATAAGTAGGGTGCCTGCATTGATGTAGGTACTCTTTTTCACTTACAAACATGGCTTGTACTGTTATAATGAGTAATGTATTTTATCTTTGGGAAGTCGGTGACGTGTTATGGAAATTATTGAGCTAGCAGTTTCTGAAATTCGAAAAAATCCATATCAACCGAGACAAACCTTTGATGAAGAAAAACTAAAAGACTTAGCTGCGAGCATTAAAGTTCATGGTGTTATGCAACCTGTTACAGTGAGAAAAGCGGTAAAAGGGTATACCCTTGTTGCGGGTGAGCGTCGTTTAAGAGCGACTGAGCTTGCGGAATTAAAGACTATACCTGCTATTATTACTGACATGACCGACCGTGAGATGATGGAACTTGCCATCATTGAGAATCTTCAAAGGGAAGACTTAGGTCCTTTAGAAGAAGCGGAAAGTTATAAGCAATTGATGCACTCTGCTAAGCTCACACAAGATGACTTATCGAAACGACTTGGCAAGTCGAGGTCTTATATTGCTAATATGCTTAGACTTTTAACCTTACCTGCTAAGGTTAAAAAATTGATTAATAATGGCAAGTTAACAGGTGCTCACGGTCGAACTTTATTAGCCTTAAAAGATCCACTCTTAATGGAAGAAGTAGCAGAACAAGCAGTTAAAGACAGCATGAGTGTTAGAAAGTTAGAAGCTCATGTAAAGACCTTTAAGAGTAAAAAGAGAATTAAGAAGTCTACAAAAAAATTAAGGTTTCTTGAGAGTTACGAAAATCAATTGAAAGATCACTTTGGAACAAATGTTGAAATTAAAAAGGTAAAACAAAGAGGTTTAATTCAATTGGAGTTTACATCAAAGGAAGAATTTAAAAGAATTCTTTCCATGTTGCAGCAAAAATAATCAAATAGAAAGGGTATGACTATGAAATTTTTAACGCTATTTAATGCGTCGAATACTGAAGGGCTGGATGAACAACTGTCGATTATTGAAACACTTTTAGAACGAGTTAGAGATCCACAATTTTGGATAGATATATCTAAACCAATCATATTCGCAATCATTCTACTTATTGCTGGTTATATTCTTACTAAGGTTGCGAATCGTTTAATAGAAAATTTCTTTAAATATAAATCAAAGTCACGCTTAAAAGGATCAGACAAGAGAAACAATACATTGATTAATATGCTCCAAAATACAGCAGCAATCTTTATTTGGTTCTTTGTTGTTGTAGCGATACTAGAGGCATTTAACATTCCAGTTTCAACGCTACTCGCTGGTGCCGGTGTTGTTGGTTTAGCAATTGGTTTTGGTGCACAAAGTCTAGTAAAAGATATGATAACTGGTTTCTTTATTATTTTAGAAAACCAATTCGATAAAGGTGATTTCGTTAGAGTGAATACATCGGGTACAACTGTTGCAGAAGGTGAAGTAATGTCATTAGGCTTACGCTCTTCTCGTATTCAAGGTTATGAAGGTGAGTTGTACATGATTCCTAATGGTACAATTAACGAAGTAATAAACTTCTCTCGTTATAATTCAGTATCATTCTTAGATATGAATTTCTCCATACAAGAAGATTTAGATAAGATTGAAACTACGCTTGAAACTTATCTGAATGAAAACTGGAGACAAGAAGATGTCCTTGTTGAAGCTCCAATTGTACAAGGTGTACAGAGCATTCAAAATGGTGAAGCAACTATTCGTGTCATGCTTACGTCTAGACCGATGGAACACTTCGGTTCAACTCGACGCATGAGAAAACGCATCAAGCAGTATTTAGAAACACAGGGTATTTATATTTCTGTACCAATGATGGATATTACCGATTTCGATGGTAACGATATGGAGGCGTAAGTCATGGATGCTAAGTACGATCTTCATAGTCTTGTTGAAATGAAGAAAGATCACCCTTGTGGGAACAATAAATTTGAAATTGTCCGCATGGGTGCAGATATTAAAATTAAATGCACAAATTGCGACCGCACAATTATGATGCCGCGTCGAGACTTTAACAAACGTCTAAAAAAAGTATTATAAATTAAAGGAGACCCTATTATGTCTTTAACAGCTGGAATCGTTGGTTTACCAAACGTCGGAAAATCAACATTATTTAATGCAATTACTAAAGCAGGTGCGCTTGCTGCTAACTATCCATTCGCCACAATTGACCCCAACGTTGGTATTGTTGAAGTACCGGATCATCGCTTAGATGTTTTAACGGAAATTGTTGTACCAAAGAAAACTGTACCGACAGCATTCGAATTTACTGATATTGCTGGTATTGTTAAAGGTGCTTCTAAAGGTGAAGGACTCGGTAATAAGTTCCTTGCGAACATTAGAGAAGTCGATGCAATCTGTCAGGTTGTTCGTGCCTTTGATGATGAGAATGTGACGCACGTATCTGGTAAGGTTGACCCTGTAGAAGATATTGAAGTCATCAACATGGAATTGATTTTAGCAGACTTAGAAAGTGTCGATAAACGCTTACCTAAGGCAGAAAAAATGGCGAAACAAAAAGATAAGGACGCCATGGCTGAAGTTAAAATTCTAACGAAGATTAAAGAATGTTTAGAGGAAGGTCGTCCAGTACGTGCTCTTGATTTTACGGAAGAAGAAGCAAAATCTGTTAAGCACTTCCACCTGTTAACACAAAAGCCAATGCTTTATGTTGCCAATGTGAGTGAAGACGATTTAGGTTCCTTAGAAGGTAATGCATACCTTGATGCAATTAATGAGTATGCAGCTAATGAAAATTCTCAGGTTATTGTCATTTCGGCTAAGGTTGAAGAAGAAATCGCAGTCTTAGAAGATGACGAGCGTGAAATGTTCTTAGATGAACTCGGTTTAGAAGAGTCAGGTCTAGATAAATTAATAAAAGCTTCATATGACTTACTTGGCTTAGCCACTTATTTTACTGCCGGTGTACAAGAAGTCAGAGCGTGGACCTTTAAAAAAGGTATGACTGCACCAGAATGTGCGGGTATTATTCACACAGACTTCCAAAAAGGATTCATCCGTGCTGAGACTGTAAGTTACGATGATTTAGTTGAAGCGGGTAATGAGGCTAAAGCTAAAGAAGCTGGTAAGGTTCGTTTAGAAGGAAAAGAGTACATTATGAAAGATGGAGATGTTGTTCACTTTAGATTCAACGTTTAGATCTCTCCAAACGATGAAATCCTGTGATGGGGTCTTATCGTTTTTTTCTTTAGTTTTATTGTAAATTGTTAGGATTACTGATATAATAACTGATTGTGAGTAATGAAAATTATTCCTTGCTGAAAACGAATGGTTTTCAGCCGCAAAGACCATAAGGAGGTGCAAAAGATGAGAGCATATGAAATTTTATATGTAATCCGCCCAAACATTGAAGAAGAAGCTAAATCGACGTTAGTTAAGCGTTTTGATGAGGTTCTTACAAACAATGGTGCGGAAATCGTCGAGTCTAAAGAGTGGGGTAAACGTCGTCTTGCCTACGAAATTGAAGATTTCAAAGATGGAATTTACCACATCATCAAAGTTAACGCGACAAGCGAAGCTACTGATGAGTTTGACCGCTTAGCTAAGATCAACAATGACATTATTCGTCATATCGTTGTTCGCGACGAACAAGCAGAAGCAAAAAAATAAGTTAAATATTTAGTGGAGTTGATTACATGCTAAACCGTGTGGTTTTAGTTGGTCGTTTAACAAAAGACCCAGAACTAAGAGTCAGTCAAAATAATATCGCTGTCGCTAATTTCAACTTAGCTGTCAATCGTCCTTTTACTAACCAAAATGGTGAAAGAGGTGCGGACTTTATCAACTGTGTTGTTTTCAGAAAACAAGCTGAGAACGTTAACCAGTATGTTAAGAAAGGCAGTCTTGTTGGTATCGACGGAAGAATACAAACTCGTAATTACGAGAACAAAGACGGACAAAGAGTATATGTAACTGAAGTTGTGTGTGAAAGTGTTCAGTTCTTAGAGCCTAAGAATAGCGGTAATCAATCTCAAAGCAATTATGGAAATAACTCAACGGACGCATATGCAGATGCATATGGATCTGGCAATCAGTCGACTGGTCAAAGCCAGGGACGTCAACAGCCAAAAGAGGATAATCCATTTGCGAACTCTAAAGGTCCGGTAGACATCAGCGATGATGATTTACCATTCTAAAATAAAAAAATTACAATCCAAATTTTGTTATCGTGTGTTTTAAAATTGTGTGTGTAAAATGTGTGAAAGACCCGGGATATACTATCTCGGGTTTTTATTTTACTTTTGAAGATACATAAGTTAATTTTATTGTTTTTATTATTAGTTTATAGTGTAGTTTTGACTTTACAGTGTTTATAATGAAACATGTAGACAATTTTTTAGGTGGGAGCGAACCGCAATGATTAGAAAAAATGTCCTGCAATGGGCACTTTTACTATCGCTGTGTGTGTTTTTGGCAGCTTGTAGTAATAATGACAGTGACGATTCCTCTGGTGAAGAAGAATCTGGTGATACTCAGAATACTGAGGAGACAACAGAAGAAGGAACAGAGTCGACCGAATCTGAAACTGCAGAAGAGACTGAAGAGGATTCATCTTCAGAGGAAACTGCTACAGAAGAAGATGGAAGTCAAGAAAGTGAAGTCGTTCATATTACTGCCGAGCAAAGCCTTGAAGATGTGATGAACGAATTGATTTCTGCATATGAAGAAGAAAACGAAGGACAGAAAATTGATGTTCAATATGGTCATACAGAAACGTTAACAGAAGACTTAATTAACGGTGAAGATCAAGATATGGATATATATTTTTCTAGTTCTGATGAGGGTTATGATTCTTTAGTTGAAGCTGGGATATTAGACCAACTTGCAACGAAATATTTACTCATTAATGAAATAGTACTTGTGACTCATGAAGATAATGAGGATATTACTTCATACGACACTATTTTCAATAATGAGGATGTTACCCTATCTATAGTAAACCCAGAAGAATCACTATCTGGCAGTCATGCTAAGACGTTACTTGATGCAGAAAATGAGAGCAATAATAAAGTGAATAATGTTGAAGAGAGCGAAGATGTAGATGCTGCTCTAGAATCACTTTCTGAAGGTGAAACAGATGCTGCCCTTCTCTTAAGAACAGATATTTCTGATGAAGAAGGTCTTCGTATCGTAGCGAGAGCACCACGATCACTTGCTGAACCATTTGTTTATGGACTAGGACTTTCACAAAGTGTGGAAGACAATAGTGCAGCGAGAGATTTTTATAATTTCCTACAATCCGAAGAAGCACTGGATATCTTTTCAGAGTATGGTTATATCGTTTAATATATACTGCAGAACTATGAAACACGTAGTTCTGCTTTTTTAATTTTTAAATTGTTGTATGATAAAGATAATATCCTCGGGAAGAAGGCAAAAAGATGTGTAAGATAAAGCAACTGGGCTTAGTATTTGTTTCTTTAATGTTCACACTCGTTTTGGCAGCATGCAGTTCTAGTACGGACAATGAAGAGTCAGAAACAAGCGAAGCATCGGGTACAATAACAGTTTCAGCAGCAGCGAGTTTGACAGACGCACTTCAAGAAGTTGCAGAACTTTATAATGAAGAAAACCAAGATGTACAAGTGGATTTTAACTTTGGGGGTTCAGGTGCACTGCAACAACAGATTTCTCAAGGTGCACCAGCAGATATGTTTTTCTCTGCATCACAAAGCGATTTTGATACCTTAGTAGAAGGTGACTTTATCGATGAAAGTGATTCAACTCAACTATTAAAAAATGAATTAGTACTGGTTGTACCAGAAGGGGATACAACAGTGACATCATTCGATGATATTACAGAGGCTAAACAAATTGCTGTTGGCACACCGGAATCAGTACCTGCTGGGGAATATGCTATGGAGACTTTTGAATCTATGGGTATTACTGAAGATTTAGAAGAAAGGTTAGTATATGCAGAGGACGTGAGAGCAGTGCTCACTTATGTTGAACGTGGTGAGGTAAGTGCTGGGTTAGTGTACCGTACCGATGCGATGACAAGTGATTCAGTGGATATCATCGACGCCGCACCAGCTGATGCACATGATCCAATAGAGTATCCAGTTGGTTTAATTGAGGATTCAGAGAATACTGAAGCTGCAAGGTCGTTCTATGATTTTATTCAGACTGATGAAGCTTTAGAAGTATTTGGTGAATATGGATTCGTTACTGAGTAATTTTGGTGTGACATCGTCGCAGTTTCTTCCCCCTATACTGCTCTCCTTGCAAGTTGCGACCATTGCACTGATTTTTTCATTTATCTTTGGAACTTTAATAGCAAAATTTATGACATCTGTGAACTTTAAAGGCAAGGTTGTTTTAGAAACGATTATAATGCTACCGATTGTTTTACCCCCGACAGTAGTAGGATTTATACTGATTGTTATTTTTGGTAACAATAGCATTATTGGAAACTTGATTGAGTGGATCTTTAATCAATCCATTATCTTTACTTGGTATGCAGCTGTATTAGCCAGTACAGTGGTTGCCTTTCCACTGATGTATCAATCTGCAAAAACAGGCTTTTTAAGTGTAGATAAAGATATCAAAGATGCGGCAAAAGTTGATGGGGCGAGTAATTTTCGTATCTTTATGAAAATCACCATGCCACTCGCTTCAGTATCACTTGTGACAGGTGCTGTGTTAAGTTTTGCTAGGGCACTTGGTGAATTCGGTGCAACTTTAATGATTGCAGGGAATATTCCAGGTCGCACACAGACCTTACCAACAGCTATATATGTTGCCTTACAATCAGGAAATATGAGTCTTGCATGGTTATGGGTGATCACAATTGTTGCGATTTCATTTGTTATGTTATTGTTTGTAAGAACAAAAGTGAAAGAGTAGCGCATTGCTTTTAAGTAAAGCGCTACTTTTTAAATTAACTACCTTTTTATAAAAGATAGTTGACATTTAAAATCATGTATAGTATCTTTCTATGTAAGATAGTTGTTTATGGCGCTGTCTTTTTTAATAGGTCACTACCTTTTAATAACAGATAGTCAGGAGGGAAACCATGTCTGTCAGTGATCAAATAATGAAGGGTTTACTCGACGGTGCAATATTAGGATTGATTTCACAGGGCGAAACTTATGGGTATGAAATTACTAAAAAATTAGAAGCACATAAGTTCCCAGGTATCAGCGAAGGTAGTATTTACCCAGTATTACTAAGGTTAAGTAAAAAGGGATATGTAAATACCCGCATGGTGAAATCCGATAGTGGTGGTCCGAAACGTAAATATTATTCAATTAGTGAAAGTGGAAAAGAAGAACTAAAAATTTTTAAAGAAAAATGGGAAAAATTAAATTCTGGAATGAATAATTTGGTAAGAGGTGAGTAAAATGTTGAGTAAAGAAGCAGAGAAATTTTTAACAGAATTTCGATTAGAGATGATGGCACATGGAAAAAAAGATGAAGCGATCGATGATATGGAAGCGGAGTTAGAAGATCATTTAATTCAAGCAGAAAAAGACGGTAAAAGTTTAGAAGATGTGACAGGCAGATCAGCGAAGGAATATATTAAGAATATTTCCGGGGAAATGCCGCGTATTAACAATATTCAAAAGTATATCGCCTTATTTATAGTCTACTTAGCTGGAATTCTTACAGTCCCGAATCTAATTAGTGGTGATTTTGATTGGACCTTGAGTAATCTCTTATATTATCTTGGAATTATTGTCTTAGGCCCAGTACTGATTTACTATGGCTTTAAATATATATTAGTCAATTATGCAAGCTTTAAATCAGAGAAGATTGAAGTGAAAGGTACAGTATTAATTTTTGTATTTAGTTTCTTGTATATGGGACTTTTAGTCGGATCGATATTCTTAGTGAGAAGTTATCCAATCGTGACGTTCTTTGAACCAGGTAGAGATATCAATATTACTATTGGATTTATACTGTTAGCGATTCTAGTTATCGGGTCACTTTTGATGAAACAATGGTTCTATGCCATTCTAGCTTTAGTACTGGCAGCACCTGAGATGATTGCACAAGTATTTGCAAGTGGTGGTCCGAACTCAGAAAGTTATATTATAATTTCATCAGTGGGCTTATTAGCTGCAGTCATAATCTTGTTTATAGGTATTAGAGTAATGAATCGAGCTAAAAAGTAATTGACTTTTTAACCTTAAAGTTGTAATATATATCGTGCACATACACACATTTAAAACACGCGTTCAGCTAACAAGATTATGGATTAGACATTCGATCCACACAGTCGAATATAATAATCTATAAAAGGAGGGCTTACCTATGGCAGGTCCAAGAAGAGGCGGTCGTCGTCGTAAAAAAGTTTGCTATTTCACAGCTAACGGAATTACACACATCGACTATAAAGAAGTAGATCTTCTTAAAAAGTTCATCTCTGAACGTGGAAAAATTCTTCCAAGACGTGTAACTGGTACTTCAGCTAAGTACCAACGCCAGTTAACAGGTGCGATTAAACGCGCACGTCACATGGCATTGTTACCATACGTTAAAGAAGAACAGTAAGTTATAGTTAAACCGCTCTAGATCATTGATCTAGAGCGGTTTTTCTTATACAGTCATTCTTTTGTATACGTTATTACTTTAGAGTTTTTATTTTCAGCAATTTCTTCTGCACGCTTCACCGCATCTTTCTTATATTTAAATGTACCAGCTGCACGTTCGGCTTTAACAGTTTTAACAACCCATTCCTCGTTTTCGGCATCATATTTTACTTGAACATTCTCATCTAGTAAATCTGGATTCGCACTATCTATGTCATGCTGATCATTTTTTGAAGGATTACCTTCCTTATCAAATGAATCTAATTCTTCTTTTGATGCATTTTTATACCAATCTTTACCTTCTGATGTAGCGATAGCAATCGCACGACTTTCATCGTATCCGCTGTCTAAAAGTGCGTTCGCAATCTCGATAATTTTTTTACGTTCAAGTGTCTCAAAGTTTTTTAATGAATCAGGGTAATCTTGCATATTCCAAGACATAGCTATCATCCTTACCTTATGAATTTACTCATATAGTTCCCGTTTCCATACAGTCAAAACCCTATGATTTAAATGTTTAATCGAAGTCAAGTTATCGTTATAGTTTCTTAACATTCATTTGTTACAATGGACTTGAAAAAATGAGCCTAAGGAGATGTAGATGTGAAGTATCAAAAGATTGTTCCACATTTATGGTTTGATACAGAAGCCGGAGAAGCTGTAGAGTGGTATACCGAAATTTTTCCAGAGTCAGAGATTACCTTCCGTAAAGTTATAAAAGACACACCATCAGGTGATTCTGAACAGCTTGGATTTAAGTTAATGGGTTATGAGTTTATGGCAATTAGTGCTGGACCTTTTGCTAAGAAAAATCCTTCTATTTCTTTTATTGTTCAAATTAATAAGCAGAATGAACATTTGATTGATGAAATGTATGAAAAGCTTATGGAGGATGGTGGTACAGAGTTGATGCCACTAGATAAGTATCCTTTCAATGATAAGTATGGATGGATTGAGGATAAGTACGGTACTTCTTGGCAGTTTTGGTTACGCGATCATCGCAATGGCAAGAATCATATCGTCCCTTCTCTAATGTTTGTAAATGAAAATAAGGGCAAGGCTACAGATGCCATGAATTTGTATGTTGATACGTTTAAGAAAAGTGAACATTTAGCATCGAGAAATTATCCGACAGGCATGGAACCAAATACTGAAGATTTGGTCATGCATGCAGAAGCGAAATTAGGCAAAAAACGATTTTCATTCCAAGATAGTGGTTATGAACACGACTTCCAATTCTCAGAAGGTATCTCCTTAATGGTGAAATGTGATGACCAAAAAGAAATTGATAAGTACTGGAGTGCACTATCAGCAGATCCTGATGCTGAACAGTGTGGATGGTTGAAGGATAAGTTTGGTGTATCTTGGCAGATTGTACATAAAGTGATGGATGAAATGATGACTGAGGGTACAGAGGAACAACTTCAACGCGTTACTGAGGCATTCCTTAAAATGAAGAAATTTGATATCGCAAAACTTGAAGCGGCATATAAAGGTAAATAAAAAATGACTTCCCTTAACTTGGTAATTCAACCAGTGTAAGGGAAGTTTTTAATTTTAAGTGTTTTTTTTCGCCTGTATTATTTTTGATTTAAATCAATAACGGTATGCTCGGTATCACTGATTGATACTGTACGACGGCTACCGTCTTCCTGGATAATTTCTGCTGCATCCATGAAGTTATCGTGTTTTTCTTTTGCTTCAGCTTTTTGGTTATTTCTCTTTATATCTTTTTCAGAAGTCATTGAATCAAGTTTGCTTTGATAAGCACTCACATCAATCGTACCTGAACGTTGGTCACTGCTCTCTTTTTGATTTTTTTCAGTTTCTCTAGCAGATTGATTCTGCTCTCCTGCTTCTTTTTTCTCTTCAGCTTTTCTTAAATGGTCTTCATTTTGTCTTGAAGTAGCTGCTTTTTCTTTTTTAGTTTCTTTCACTGCAGATTCTCTCACTAATAAGAGAATCTGACCGTTATCTACAGCGGCTTTGAACGTATTCAGCTCATCTGAGCTCAAGTCTAGTTGATCAAAGACACGATCTGTTGAGTTCTCATCTAAAAATTTAGCTGCAACCTTATCCCACATGTTTCCATCAGCTTTTTTAAAGCCGACATTTGTATAGCGTAGGACCGTTGCTTTAAAGCGGTCTTTTGCGACCGTTATCATATCTTTGTCTTTAACACCATCAGCACGTAGTTCATAAATCTTATCACTTAAATCATCGATATTTGAGAATTTCTCAATAGTAGTCATGTTCAATCCTCCATCACAGTCTTTTTATGATTATACCCTGATATCCTTATAAAGAAACGCAGTTTACTCTTTTATTGACAAATATTGCATATTATTTATATTTATAAATAAGGGAGGTCATTTATGCAAATTAATGGTTCAGTTATTAAGTCACGACGTGCGGAATATAGTTTGACGCAGTTACAACTCAGTAAAAAGACAGGTGTTTCAAAATCATCAATTAGCCGTATGGAAAATGACAGTAATAACGGTAATATTCGATTCATTGACGCGATTAAAATTATGAATGTGCTTGATTTGAATTTGGATGAGCTGATTATTACAGTCACAAAATCAATCGACACTAAAGTATTAAAAGTACTGGATGAAATTCGAGAAACACGTGAGCTTTACCTTATTGAAGACACACTGAACCAGTTGACCTTGCAGCAATGGCGATCTACGACGCTGCACTCTGTATATTACGATTGGCATATGGGTTTGAAATATCTACATAAGAAGAAATATAAAGATGCTCTGACTTTTATAGATAAGACGCTAGATCGTTTAGATGACTTGCCTTCACTGGAATATTTGAAGGCTAGTGTATATACAAGTAAGGGTTATGTTTTACATATGCTAGGTGAAGATGGAAACCCGTATTATAAGTCAGCAATTTACATGAAGCGTAAAGATGATGGAAAGTTGGATTATCGGACTCGTGTGAGACTGTTGTCGTATATGATGGATAGTAATATTAAGGTGGAGAACTATGATCTTGTAGAACGCTATGGTAAACGTGCAATGCACTTATTAAAGGAAAATGAATCCACTTATATGATGAATCGGATTAAAAAATTGTGTGAGAAAATCAAACAATATCCCGTATAAGGAACTTTACGAAATAGAGATAGGAAATAGTAAGAAAATGAAATATAATAGGTTTAACTCTGAGACATCAGAGAAAAACTGAAAAGGAATGATCAACATGCAAGAAAGATTATATAAAACTTGTATGGCATTTTGTATTATCGTAGCATTGTTTGTCCAAAAAAAGGTATACACGAAATCGTGTGACTGCATTGGATCGTATTTAAGTATGGAAAATATCCTGTGGCCAAGAAGGCTAGATTTTATTAGTGCAGCTGAGAAAATCGAAGTGATTAATTTACTTGAGCGAAAGAAAGACAATTGTTCCGATATGGAGTACAGAAATAAATGTGACTTCTATTTGGATGCGGTAAGAGATGGACTTCTTTTTTATTATGATGAAATCAGAGATTTTTTAGGTTTAAACAACAATCCAGTGTCAGCAAATGTTTCAGTTGAAGTGGAGCATATTTTAGAGATGTTTGCTCATATTTCCTTGTCTCTATCCAAGCTACCACTGAAAACTGCAGATTTAATAGGTAGGAATTATTACACAAGGTTTAGCGGATTTGAAAATGCAGATGAACAGCACTTGTCGCATTATATCTTTTTATTTAAACACAAGCAGCACAGCCAGGCTATTTTTAATGAGAAGTTGCCTTTGACACTAAAACATTACAGGAACATGTTGGCGAGATACGAAAGGCATAAATTGTGTACCTTTCTAACTGAAGAGATGCTGATTTACATATGTATTGGTCGCAATCAACAAATTAAATTTACTTTATAAAAGAAAACCAAGCAAAAGTTATGATGACCTGATGTCATTTAACTCTGCTTGGTTTTTACGATTTATTTTTCTTCTTCTGGTCCTTTTTGAATTGTAGCTTCCACGCTATCTCGTCGCTCGTCACGATTAAGTGATTTGTCGTCATAGATGAGTAAAAACTTTCCTTCCTCAACAAAGTTGAGATATGATGAAACTAGGTCTTCCTCTAAGCCTGAAGTCAGTAAAAAACTCTCGGCCTTTTCATTATTTGTAAAAATATCTTTAAATGAAGTGCTCTCAGAGTGTGGGTTGTATGTGAACCCCATATATTCTGTCCAATCAGGTTCTTTTTCATCTAAACCTAGTACATTAAAATCTGATTCGTAATAATCTTGCTCATTTTTAAGTTGATCAATACGTTCTAGAATTTCACTATCTGTGTCATATTTCTCAATATATTGCACAATGCTCACCTCTACAAAAATCTTGATATCTATCTATTCCCTTGAAAAACGAATGTAAACCAAAGTTTTACTTATAATATCATAAAATTCCGAACATTAAGTCCTACCTTTTTTAAATTGTATAGTGTTTTATAATGAGTTATATTTATCTTGAAGAAAATATTGCTAAACAGTTCGGATTTTTGCTATAATATTGAAATTAATATTTTCAGCATCTTTTTATTTATTAATAATTACATACTAGGAGGCAGTTTTTATGTGGGAAGATAAGTTTAAAAAAGAAGGATTAACTTTTGATGATGTGTTACTTTTACCAGCACACTCTGAGGTCCTTCCTAAAGAAGTTGATTTATCAGTAGAGCTCGCACCGAATTTGAAGTTAAGCATTCCTTTAATCAGTGCAGGAATGGATACTGTTACTGAATCACAAATGGCGATAGCATTAGCACGTCAAGGTGGTTTAGGTGTCATTCACAAAAACATGTCTATCGAACGTCAACGTGATGAAGTTGAGAAAGTGAAACGTTCAGAAAATGGTGTAATTAAAGATCCGTTCTTCTTAACAAAAGAAGAGCAAGTGTTTGCAGCTGAACACTTAATGGGCAAATATCGTATATCAGGTGTGCCGATTGTTAATAATCCTGAAGAGAAAAAATTAATAGGTATTATTACTAATAGAGATATGCGTTTTATCGAAAACTATTCGATTACAATCGAAGAGGTTATGACAAAAGATAACCTTATCACAGCCCCGGTTGGTACAACATTAGAAGATGCGGGCCGTATTTTACAAGAGCACCGTATAGAAAAATTACCTTTAGTTGACGACAATAATGTCTTAAAAGGATTAATTACAATCAAAGATATTGAAAAAGTTATTGAATTCCCAGATGCTGCAAAGGATGACCAAGGACGTCTACTCGTTGCAGCAGCGATTGGTATTGCTAAAGAAACTGAAAAACGTGCAACTGAGCTTGTTGAAGCTGGCGCTGATGCTTTAGTTATTGATACGGCACACGGCCACTCACAAGGTGTTCTAGATGCGATTAAAGATATTCGTAACCAATTCCCTGAAGTGACATTAATTGCCGGTAATGTTGCGACAGCAGAAGGGACACGTGCTTTAATTGAAGCGGGTGTTGACGTAGTTAAAGTTGGTATTGGACCAGGTTCAATCTGTACAACACGTGTCGTAACAGGAGTAGGTGTACCACAGGTTTCTGCAGTTTATGATGCAGCTACAGAGGCACGTAAACATGGTAAAGCGATTATTGCTGATGGTGGTATTAAACTATCTGGTGACATCGTTAAAGCCCTTGCAGCCGGTGGTCATGTAGTTATGCTTGGTAGCTTATTAGCAGGTACTGAAGAAGCACCTGGTGAGACTGAAATGTTCCAAGGGCGTCGTTACAAGACATACCGTGGCATGGGTTCTATGGGTGCTATGGAACAAGGTTCTAAAGATCGTTACTTCCAAGAAGATTCTGAAGCGAAGAAATTTGTGCCAGAAGGCATTGAAGGCCGCACAGAGTATAAAGGCCCAGTAGCGGATACAGTGTACCAATTAATGGGTGGTCTCCGTTCAGGTATGGGTTATACTGGTAGTAAGAACTTAGAGGCACTTAGAGAACAAAGTCAATTTGTGAAGATTACAGCAGCTGGCTTAATTGAAAGTCATCCACACAATGTACAAGTGACTAAAGAAGCACCAAACTACAGTAGATAACTAAGGAGTAATTCGCTTATGGAAATGGGAAAAGAACAAGAACTTATATTAGTAATTGATTACGGTAGTCAGTATAACCAACTGATTACCCGCCGCATTCGTGACCTTGGTGTGTATAGTGAATTGCATAATCCAAGCATCACGATTGAAGAAATTAAAGAACTCGATCCAAAAGGGATTATTCTTTCCGGTGGACCACGTTCAGTGTATGCGGATGACGCCTTTACTGTAGATCCAGGTGTATTTGAATTAGGTGTGCCAGTACTTGGTATTTGCTATGGTATGCAACTGATGATGCAGATGAACGGCGGAGAAGTGGTAGATTCAAATGAAAAAGAATCTGGTCAAACTGAGATGCGCTTAAATAATGAAATTGATATTTTTGAAGGTTGGAACACAATCGAACAAGTACTGATGAGTCACGGAGACAAAGTGACACGTCTAGGTGATGGTTTTACAGCAATTGCTGAGACAGTACTATGCCCAACAGCAGCAGTTAAACACAATGAAAAACCGTTTTATGGTGTGCAGTTCCATCCGGAATCCAGACATACTGAAAATGGGAATAAGTTTATTGAAAACTTTATCCGTAATATTTGTGGTTGCCATGGACAGTGGACGATGGATAACTTTATTGACATTGAAGTGGAGAAAATCCGCGAACAAGTTGGCGACAAACAAGTTCTGTGTGCCATGAGTGGTGGTGTAGACTCATCCGTTACAGCAGTGCTGATTCATAGAGCGATCTGTGACCAACTGACATGTATCTTTGTAGACCATGGTCTCTTACGTAAAGGTGAAGCGGATATGGTAATGGAACAATTTGGTGAAGGCTTCAACATGAACATCATCAAAGTCGATGCGAAAGACCGTTTCCTATCCAAACTTGAAGGGGTGTCAGACCCTGAAGAAAAACGTAAGATTATTGGTAATGAATTCATTTATGTCTTTGATGATGAAGCATCTAAACTTAAAGGTATCGACTTCCTAGCACAAGGTACACTATATACAGATATTATTGAATCAGGTACAGAAACTGCGAAGACAATCAAATCCCACCACAATGTAGGTGGACTACCTGAAGATATGCAGTTTGAATTAATTGAACCACTAAATACGCTCTTTAAAGACGAAGTCCGTGAGTTAGGGATTGAACTTGGAATTCCAGAACACTTAGTATGGCGACAACCATTCCCAGGACCAGGATTAGGTATTAGAGTCTTAGGTGAAATTACTGAAGAAAAACTTGAAATCGTTAGAGAAAGTGATTGGATCTTAAGAGATGAGATCGCTAAGGCCGGACTCGAAAGAGATATTTGGCAGTACTTCACAGTATTACCGAATATCAGATCAGTTGGTGTCACTGGCGATTATAGAACTTATGATTACACAATCGGTGTCAGAGCAGTAACGAGCATCGATGGTATGACAAGTGAATTTGCAAAAATTGATTGGGATGTTTTAGAAAGATTATCAAAACGTTTAGTCAATGAAGTCAGACACATCAACCGTGTCGTTTATGATATTACAAGTAAGCCACCAGCGACGATTGAGTGGGAATAACTATATAAAACACTAAAACCCTTTAACTGCTGACCTGCTACCTCCTAAGTTTACAGATGAATTAAAAAATCTGTAAACTTAGGAGGTTTTATTATGGCTCGACATCGTAGTTTTGAAGAAAAAATTAGTATTATTGAAAAAATATAGCTAACCACTAATTTATCATGTCAGTGTTCGCTTAACTTGCTAGCATGATGCTAATTTCGTGGCATGGCGAAAATCCGTAGATCTGAAGAGACCTGCGGTTCTTTTTATATAGAGCGTAAATACATTCAATACCTTTTAAAGTATTCTTTGCTGTATTGATACTTTGATACCTTGTCTTTCTTACTTTAATATGACGGTGATCTTGCTCAATGAG
The DNA here is from genome assembly GCF_011634875.1 of Jeotgalicoccus sp. S0W5. NCBI lineage: Bacteria > Bacillati > Bacillota > Bacilli > Caryophanales > Staphylococcaceae > Jeotgalicoccus > Jeotgalicoccus sp. S0W5. The sequence goes on from NZ_SIRQ01000002.1 coordinate 238,338, forward strand.
GTTATTCAGATATTTCGATGTACAATGACAGTCAGGTTTAAGTTTAAAACCTTTAATTACTTTAGCCATTGCTACCTTCGTTGAAGGTGCCTGATCTGTAATTACCTTTTGAGGTTTACCAAATTGTTTAATGAGACGTTTGATAAACGCATATGCTGAATGATTATCTCGTTGCTTACGCAACCAAATATCTAATGTATGTCCCTCTGCATCAATGGCACGATATAAATAGCTCCATTTTCCTTTTATTTTGATGTACGTCTCATCAATACGCCATTTGTAATAAGCTTTTTTATGCTTTTTCTTCCAAATTTGATATAAAATTGGGGCATATTCTTGAACCCAACGGTAGACCGTTGAATGATGAACGTTTACACCACGTTCCCTTAATATTTCAGATATATCACGATAACTCAATGCATATCTTAGATAGTAGCCAACGGCTACAGTGATAACATCCTTGTTAAATTGTTTATATCTGAAATAGTTCATACAGAAGACTCCTTTTCATACAGAAGACTCCTTTTTGTTAAAATTATACTATAAATTCAACTTTGCAACAGAACCCTTACAAGGATTTTACCAGTTAATTGCAGCAGTTGAAGCGGCAGATATCGAAAATATTTATTTATATAACAGAACACCAAGTAAAGGAGAGAAATTTACTGACGACTTAAGCGCAGTACTTAGTAAGGACATTAATATCGTCGCTTTAGATACGGTGGAGGAAGTAGTGGAGTCAACTGAAACTATTGTCACAGCAACGACATCTTCAAATTAAATCATGAAGGGTTTTTGCAATCGTATTTTTTGTTTTAGATCGCAAGTATCTGTAATATTTTTATAAACTATATTTTTGGAGGAGATAATATACAATGACAATGAAGTAGGAGATTTTGGATTCATACTCGAAGAACGAAACTACGAGTACTGATGAAGCGGATGATGCGAGTCGACCCATAAAGTTCAAGAGGGTAGGTGATGCACAATGTTAGGCGCCGTTTTAACATTACTCTTAGGTATCATAATCATTCTCGCGATTATTGCTGCGAATGGTTATTTTGTTGCTCAGGAATTTGCATATATGTCTGTCGATCGTTCTCGTTTAAGTACACTTGCAGAAGAGGGGAATGGTGCGGCTAAAAATGCACTATCTGTAACGAGAAAAACTTCGTTCATGCTCTCAGGTGCTCAATTAGGGATTACTATAACTGGACTATTGATTGGTTTTGTTGCGGAACCTTTAGTAGGTAATAGTTTAGCTGTAATCTTAGGGACAGTATTGGCTTTAGCCTTATCTACAGTTGTCCAAATGATTTTTGGTGAGTTATACCCTAAAAACTTAGCGATTGCTAACCCTGAACCTTTAGCACTTGGTATGGCACGTTCTACAAACATATATTTAGCTATTTTTGGCTGGTTAATTACGATTAATGGTTAAAAGGTGCATCTGACAAAGAATCAGATGCACCTTTTTATGTGGAATAAAATAAATTATCACTAAATTTATATTAAGTTAGGGAGCAGTGTTTTAGGCACTCTCACTCTAACGGTGACTAAAGGATTAACGACCTGACTGATGCGAATGTCACAGCAGGCAGACAACAATCGATAGGCCATCTCATAGTCTTCCTTAAGTACAAGCGTTAGATGATCGACCGTATTTTGTGATGCAATTTTAATGGCTTCATCTAATGTTTTAGCTGATGCGATAAAGAAAAAAGCATCTGGACTTTCGACGATCGGGTTTAAAATTGATAAGCCTTCTACTTTAGAAGCTGTTAAAGTGACTTCACCATCAATTTCTACCCCGGTACCATCGAGTTCTCCATCACCCATTGTTGCATGAAGATCTCCCATAGCAAGTAAGCCACCATCTTGAAAAACAGGAAGGTAAAGAGAATTACCTGTAGTAATGTCAGTCGTATCCATATTGCCACCATGACAACCTGGTGAAGCAGTATGGATTTTATCTTCTTTTGTTGCCAGTCCGATGACACCAATCATCGGTTTAACAGGGAGGCATAGACGTTCGCTAAACTTCACGAATCCATCTTCAACCGATAAAATCTTCGTCGACTCATTTTGTATGGTATCACCCAGGACGCCGAGCCCCTTAGCTGTCATCATAATACCAGAAGAACCGAGCTCAATATTATCAATATCAAGCTTAACCACATCACCAGCTTTCAAACCATTTATATAAATCGGACCTGTAGCTAGGTTTATAATTGAACGATCAATGTCCCATCTAGAAGTATGTTCATCTTGTACTTGCCCCCCATAGCAGTCATGAGTCTCTACCTTGAACTGCTCATTTAAATCCACAGTCATCACAGACACCAGATCAGGTGTGAAATAATTTATTGTTTGATCACATTCTAATTTTTTCATAAGTTCACTCACCCCTTAAAATTACTGTCATTATAACATTCGGTTAAACTTGGTGTTTTAAACTTTCTATAAATAATTTCATCGTAGGTGTAATAATGCGACCTTTTCTGTATATAAGATACACTTTCCTGTTTAAGGTCCATTTTGGGATTTGATGGAAACTTAAAGTACCATTTTTAATTTCTGCTGACACAAGCGTTGAAGAAAGTATGGCAAAGCCCATACCTAATTTTACAGCCTCTTTAACAGATTCAGACCCTGAGGAAACCATTTTAACATTTAAATCTATATTGTTTTCACGTGTCCAATTATCTATAGAGGAACGAGTTGTAGACCCTTCTTCATGATTGATGAAAGAGTGTCTCTCTAAATCATATGCAGTAATCTGGTCTAACTCATTTAGCGGATGATCGGGGGTAAAGACAACAATTAAAGGATCATCACTGAAGTGATGGGCAATTAACTCATCATCATTAAAATCATTGGAATTAATAATACCTATATCACATTCGAAGTTCTTAACCTTATTAACTATGCTTGAGGTTCCATATACATGTACAGAAATAGATAAATTATCATGTGTTTTAGTGATGTCATTTATATATGGAAGAATCATATATGTAGCAGGTGTGTGATTGCTACATATTGAGAGTGAACCTTTATTTAAATTTTTATAGTCACTCATCAAGAGGTCTAGCTCATCATATTGGTTGATAATAATCTGTGCTGTTTTATAAAATTCTTCACCAGCCTTTGTTAATTTTATGGAGTGGAAAGATCTTGTTTTTAAGAGATCAACTCCAAGACTGTCTTGGAGTTTGTTCAGATGAAAAGTAACAGTAGGTTGCTTAATATTTAATTTTTTGGCAACTAGGTATAGTTTTTCGTATTTGACAGTGTAAACAAAAACTTTAAGTTGTTGAATATTCATAATCAGCCTCCAGCAATTTCCAATAACTCTATAATAGATAATATCTATTAAAAAATAAATAACATAGATAATATTTTACTTTCAATTTACATTATACATATATGACTTTAATATTCAGTCCTTATATTTAGAGTAGAAATTAAATGAGAGAGGGAGAATTATGAATAAAAAATACTTAGTTTACTTATTTTTGACATCCATTTTATTACTTTCTGCTTGCGGTATGTCTGATGAAACTGGAGAAGAATCAGCGGACGAAAACGTAGATAGTGCGAGTGCATCTGAAGAAACTGAAGAAGCAACAGAAGACAGCGAGCTAGTATTGTACGGTAATGATTTTATTGAAGTTATTGGACCAAAGTTTGAAGAAGAGCGGGTATCTCTGTAGAAGGTGTCCATTTTGGTGGTGGTGAAGCTTTAGCGCAAATAGAAGCGGAACAAGGAAATCCTAATTGGGATATCATTTTTATGGATGGTCACGGTTCAATACGTAATCTAGCAGACAGAGGATTTTTACATACAGATTTTGAACCTGAAAATATTTCAAATGTTAAAGATGAATACGAAGAATTAATACCTGAAGACAATGCATATTTCCCAATCGGTATGCATGCAGCAGGAGTCATAGCATACAACACGGACATTCTAACTGAAGAAGAAGTTCCTAAAACATGGGAAGAATTTTATGAATATGACGGACCAATAGGACATGCGGACCCTGCAGTTGCTGCTCCAGCCTACCCATTAGTTTCTGGAATATTTAATGAATGGGGTATTGAAGAAGGTAAAGAGATTTATACTGAGCGATTCGAAAAGGGTATTAATATATATCCAAAAAATGGACCGTTAACAACTGGATTGATCAATGGAGAAATACACTTGGCAGCACTTCAGGAGCATAATGCATATGAGGCTATTTTAGATGATGAACCTGTAGATCTTATTTGGCCGGAAGAAGGCGCACCTGGTAGTTTAAGAGTTGTAGCAATTAACAAGGAATCTGACAACATTGAAGAAGCAGAACAATTTGTAGAATTTTTAATGGACGCTGAAACACAAGAATTCTTAACTTCAATTGATTCAGATGCAGCAAGTTTCTTCACTCCTATGGCTGAGGGTGTGGAAGTAAGAGAAGGTCGACCTGAAAATCCAGAAATGATGCTACCAGAAGCTGAATGGGCTGCAGAATATGAAGAAGAAATTAAAACTTGGTTTGCAGACCAGAACGTTCAGTAAGGGGTTTTATCAGTGAAATTCAGTGGGAAATTTTATGCTTACTTAGTGACAGGAGTACTGTTTGTAATGGTATTCCTGCCACTACTTGCAGTAATACTCAATGCGATATTACCCGGACTATTCTTCGGTGAATTAGATTTTAATAGTTTTACGATATTATTTGAAGTTTTTGAAAGACAGCTTTGGCTCGTATCTTTAAAAAATTCCTTAATTCTTGGAATTGGTGGTGCATTTCTTGGTGTTTTAGTAGGATTTATACTTGCTTATTTTAGAGCAAGATGGTCATTTTTGTTAGGAAAATGGTTAGATCTATCTGCATGGATTCTTCTCATAATTCCTTCATTTATGATTGCACAAGGATGGTTATTATTTGCAAATAGAACGGGTATGGCAAGTTCTGTTTTTGGTTGGGAATGGGTAACGGATTTTATTTTTCAACCAGTAGGACTCATCTTTATTATGGGTATGACCAAATTTCCACTTGCCTATCTCACTATTGTTGCGGCAATGGAATGGAACGTTTCTCAGTTGGACAATGCAGCTAAACTGAACGGTGCTAAACCTTTCACAGTGCTTCGTACTATACAATTACCTTTAGCAATGCCATCAGTGGTCGCAGGGTGGACTTTAGTTTTCATTGATATAATTGGGGATTTTGGTTTACCGGCAGCACTGTCAACACTGTATAGATTTCCAACCTTGCCTTACTCGATATACACTGCAATCAACCAATCACCGGTACGTTTTGATATGGCAGGGGTTTTATCTTTCTATTTAGTATTGATATTAGTATTTGCAATGTTGATTTTGTTTATTGCCACAAAAAAATCTAAAGTCGACTTTTTAGGGAGTACTGCATCAAGAACTGTGAGAGTAGAACCTAAGAATGCTTGGCTTGTTAATTTAATAACTCTAGTATTGCTCTTAATCTGTTTAGGAATACCTGTATTTACAAGTGTCTCTGTATCATTCATGGATAGTCTTTCTAGAGGATTGGTTTTTGATAATCTGACATTTGATAATTATCGAACGCTTTTTGCAGGAGGAGATAATCGTTATGCAGCGATTTCTTCTGTATTTGAGGGACTGAAGAATTCAATTTCTTTAGCAATAATTGCAGCATTAATTAGTATGATATTAGCGTTTACTGTAACCTTTGTTTTGGTTTTTACAGAATCAAAAATGAAAGGACCTTTACAAGTATTTACAGTGATTTCTTTGGCAGTACCTGGAGTTGTATTAGGTATAGGATATATCTTCATTTGGAATCAAAGATGGTTAGAACCGCTTGGACTGAATTTATATGGAACACCGACACTACTGGTTATCGCTGCAGTGGCAGGAGCGATTCCATATGCTGTAAGGATACAATTAGGTGCGGTTTCTAATGTGTCTCCAGTACTATTACAGGCTGCTTCAGTACAAGGTGCAAGTGTGCTAATGAGAATGAGTACAATATTGCTACCGATTGTGAGAAATACCTTGCTCATTGCTACATTAGCATCATTTGGTTCTAGTGTATTTGACTTAGCTATCGCATCAATGCTTCAGCCTCCTAACTATACCTTACTGCCTATAGTGATTGATCGTGCATTTGAAGTAGGCGATTATGGCTATGCGACGGCAGCTTCAGTACTGGGAGCAGCTGTAGTTGTTTTGATTATTATAGCGGTTCAGATAATTAATAGTATCTTGAGTAGATTGATGGAAAATAATAAAAAAAGGAAGATAATGCTTTATGAATCAAATATTAACCGTGGATAATGTCACTAAGGCTTTTGATTCTAAAGAAGTCCTTAAGAATATTTCTTTCTCCGTAAATGAAGGAGAGTGCGTATGCCTATTGGGCCATTCAGGTAGTGGAAAATCTACCCTATTACAAATAATTTCAGGACTCCTCTCATCAGATTCTGGAGTACTCACTATAGAAAATGAAACTATCTTTAACGATAAAAAAAGCGTGTCACCAGAGAAAAGAAATTTAAATATGGTATTCCAAAACTATGCACTTTGGCCACATATGACAGCTAAAGAAAATATCGAGTATGGATTGAAAAGACAAAAAATGAAGGCTTTAGACAGAGAAAAACGTATAGAGAAATACATTAAAATGCTTCAGCTTAACGGTTTACTTTCTCAAACCCCATCTGAACTTTCCGGTGGACAGCAACAAAGAGTAGGGATAGCAAGGGCTTTAGCAACAAATCCTAAAGTGTTATTAATGGATGAACCACTTTCTAATTTGGATGTTAAATTAAGAACTGAAATGAGAGCAGAGCTTTCTAAGATATTAAAGGAATTATCAGTCACAACAATCTATGTCACACATGATATTTTAGAAGCATTTTCACTAGCAGATCGTATCATTGTCTTAGATGATGGAAAAATTGCTCAATTTGATACACCTCAACAAATATTCGATAACCCGGCTACAAAGGCTGTCGCAGAATTATTAGGTTTCCAAAATACCATGAGAGGAAAAATAACTTATATTGATCACGACAAGTGTATTGTGGAAGTCGAAGGATATCAATTTATCAGTGATAGCAGAGCTGATTTATTGATGGATGATGAGATAATCATTATGTCTCAAATAGAAGAAGTATCGCTATATAATGGTTCAGAAATAGAGAACAATGTCATGGAAGTAAAAGTAACTCACTGTATTTATGAGGGTCATCATTGGAGAATTAGATTACAAACAAAAAATGGTATAAATGTAGAGCTGCTTCACAATAGTCAACTAGATGAAGAATCCTACGTAAAGATAAAGTTCAATGAAGAGAGAACAAAATTTTATAAAGTATAAATTGTTAAGAAATATACCTAATACTAACGTAGTAGGTATGTTTCTTAATTTATCGAACAATATTTATAAACAACTATGTTAAACTGAACCAAGTAAATTAAAAAAGGAGACTGATTTATGCGCCACATATATAGATTTTCACTCGCAATAGTATTTAGTGTTGCAGGTTTTCTACATTTCAAAAGAGAAGAGGGTTTTGAAAAAGTTGTCCCAGATTATTTACCTTTTAAACGCTTCATTGTTCATGCGTCTGGAGTGGTTGAAATCGTATTTGGATTGTTACTTTTCTTCAAACGACCGGGCAAGACTCTTAAAAATTTAATCAATGCTTTCCTACTTGCTGTCTTTCCAGCAAATATTTATATGGCTAGAAAGAAACTCCCACTTGGTACGATCGAACTACCTAAGCGGCTCCTTTACTTAAGATTACCACTACAGTTTGTATTAATGGGTATGGTTAAGAGAATATAGAGAAAGGGTGGATTCCATGCAGAAAAGAACCCTGGGCTTAATTACAGCGCCGGATTATGCTGAAGAGATTATCGATGATTTAATAGATGACCTTCCTAGACACCTAAAACATTACGTTAATAATGATGTGACATGGGAAATCGAGTGTCATGTTGATAGTTGGACGGGTGGTACGAACCGGGCGGATAGGGCAATAGAATGGACGAAAGCGGAGATGTCGAACAAGGGATGGGATTACGCGATTACTTTAACAGACCTTCCTTTATTTGATGGTAAAAAACCGATCATTGCTGAAGTTCATAGTGATGAGCATGTCGCATTTATTAGCTTACCTGGTTTTGGCTTTGCCCCAATGAAAAAGCGTGTCAGGGAGTCTATTCTTCAAATGATGAATGAAATCTATTATGGTAGTTCTGAAAGAGAGAGAAAAGAATCAGAGCAAACTCAGGAATGTAACGAAAAATCGAATGATGATATTCAATATCAAAGTTCAAAAAGTTTAATTGGGCAGAGATTTTTTGAAAAACTCTCTCCATTAGAACGTGAAACTTCAAATACAAAAAATAGTACACATGCAAGATTTACTGTTCAATCAGAGAAAAAAGGCTTACTTAGGATCATTTCAGGTATGATTAATGCCAACAGACCAATGAAGTTATTTAAAGCCTTTTTAAATATAGTTATCATTGCTTTCACAACTGGTGCTTATGCCTTAGTCTTTCCCACTATTTGGGGCTTAAGCACACATTTCAGTACAATTAGAGCAATCGTACTGATGTTTGTTGCGATATTATCCTTAGTTGCTTGGATTATTACCTCTAATAATTTATGGGAGAGTAAAGTAAAGGATGAACATGCTTTTCTAGGTAAACTATACAATGCAACAACGTTTTTCACATTATTGTTAACAGTAGTGATGTACTATGTACTGTTATTTGTAATGTTTATGGTTCTCACCTCATTATTAATTCCACCAAGTCAGGCTGAAGAAAATATGACAGTGAGTGCTGTAAATATTAGTTCCTATGCATATACAACATGGATTGCAACGAGTCTGTCTACAATTATTGGTGCACTAGGGTCTTCCGTTAATAATGAGGATGTACTTTTAAATAGTACCTATGGATATAGGCAGCAACAAAGACAACAAACAACTAAAGAAATTGAACAAGAAGCAGAGAATGATTGATATACAAAAACGAACGCCCCAGAGCTTTGCTCTGGGGCGTTCGTCTGTTAACTTATATTATTTTGACTCATACGACCAAGTCCACTGTTCCCCATCAGAAGCAAAGTGGTAAACGTATTTGTCATCTTCAATCTTAAAGTCATATGCACCAGATTTAACTGGCTTTTCATCTAATACTTCCGGGTTGTTATGCACTAAATCAATTAGTTCCTCATCCGTATATTCATTTTGAGCTTCGTCATATGACCAAGTCCATTCTTCACCGTTAGACTTAAAGTCAAACTCATAACCATCATAGATAAAGTTATAGTGATAAGCACCATCTTTTAGTGGCGCAGCATCTAATGTTTTAGGTGCATAAAACGCGTAGCTTGCAAGGTTCTCATTTTCTGATGTGAAAAACCCACCATAGGGACCATTGAGTAAGGCGTGTTCTTCGTCAAATATATCAGAAACTGCCTCATTGTATTCTACTTGAGTAATTTCTCCTGCCTCTTGTTGATCTGCAAGTTGTTCAACTTTGTCTTGTTGTGCTTTGGGTAGCCAGTCGAAATCATATCCACCATCTGACCAACCATCACCATCTATATCAGATTCTGCTGGTTGTAAGGTACCCCAAACGGTTTTCGCAGCGTCAAATTCAATTTCATCCGCTTCTGCATTGTTACCGATGCCAGTGAATGCTAACGCACCCGCGACCAATAATGAACTCAATAAAGTTACTTTCTTCATAGAAATCCCCTTCCTGAATATCTAACTTTATCTATACGGACAAAATAACACGGTAAAATAAATATTGCAATTATATTACAAAAATATTACATGAATTACACTTTCAACTTTATTATCGCTCTATTTTGGTGCATGTGGATTTTCTTTAGGATGTATGACTTGATAAGCTTCCAACTGCTCTGAATCGATTGTTCGCTCTGTAATCTCATAAGCTTCATGTAAGTTCATTTCAGATATATGGACTGAACCATCATCATTTATATGCTCAATATAAGCCACATGACCAATTGGGCCTGTGTCAGTCTGTAAAAGCGCACCTTCTTTTGGTGTGTTATTTACTATATAGCCATCTTCTTCAGCCTTATTCGCCCAGTGTTCAGCATCACGCCATGATTTTTCAATCATGTTGCCATCAGCTTTGACTTTATCGAATACATAATAGGTACATTCACCTTTGTCATAAGTGTTGTGATGCATTGGATCTCTCATTTGTCTTATATCTTCTTTAATATTTGCCATCCAAGTTGGAGGATCTTCTGCATGATAGGCATTATATAGATAGAAACCGAATAGGCCTAACAATATTATTAAAGTAACAAGTACAATATTCTTTGTATTAATTATGTGCTTCAATTTATCAACTCATTATGATTATATTTTCTGGTTATAATTTTAAAGAATACACGTCCTAGGTCAAATAAAAGGATGACCCAAGCATTTAATATCGTATATTTAAAGTGCTTATGAGAAAATGAAGCAATAGAAAACAACAGGGTGGTGTGGTCTTGAAGCAGCAAAGTCTTATATTTACTTATGGTCTTGTTTTTCTAATTACTGCAATTTGGGGACTTAACGTTGTATTTCTAAAGGTATTAGTAGAGAACCTTCCTCCACATACCATGACAGCATTTAGGATAATGATTGCTGGTGTAACTGCTATGCTTATCGTTATTTTTGGAAGGTCATTGAGAGCTTTAACTATAAAAGAGTGGGTGTTTACTGCTTTTGGTATGATTTTTGGGGTCATGATGCACCACCTGTTTTTAGCGATAGGTTTGATGACGACGCCAGCATCAACAGGTTCACTCATATTATCTTTAGTGCCATTAGCCACAGCAATACTAGGCATGATATTTTTAAATGAAAGACTAACTAAGATGCGATCGGTTGGATTTGTTTTAGCTTTAATCGGTGTCTTCTTTATACAAGGCGGTTCATTTTCAGGGTTACAATTATCACAAGGCGAATTTGTCTTGTTTATATCAATGTTTGCACAAGCCATTAGTTTTGTCTTTATTAAAAAGGCGACGGCAACTTTGGATTCTAAACAGGTTACAGCGATTATGAATCTTGCTGGATCATTTGGACTATTGGGTATTAGTTTGATTACTGAACCATCTGGATTGTCTGAGATGACTGATTCGACAATTGGTGTATGCGGAATATTACTCTTATCCGGTGTTGTAGCGACAGGTTTTGGTCATATGGTCTTTAACTCAGCTATTCAAAAAATTGGTGCTTCTAAAACTGCAATATTTAATAACTTTGTCCCATTCTTTGGTGTCGTATTCTCTGTTATTTTCTTAAAAGAAAAAATAGCTGCCACCCAATTGATTGGCTTTGTGTTTATTGTCGCCGGTGTACTCTTTGGTACAGGTTATTTAGAACGACTATGGATGAAGCGTAAATTGAAAAGAGGCTAGAGAATCATTCAGATTCTCTAGCCTCTTACTTTATGCTGTTTTCTTTTTCTCGATGAAGTTCTTCAGCCAGATGACTATAAGGGAAATGATAATGATCCACACGAATGTCATGCTGTAACCATTATTTAATTCTTTACTGAAGAAAAGAATTTCTTTTAATCCATCTGCATATATTCTTAAAGGTACCCAAGGATAGATATAATCCCTATAGAAATCAGGTAACATTTCCGGTGGTAATTGAATTGCCGCCATACTAAAGAACATCAAGAGAACAAATAGTACTATACTCGGAAGTTTCAGCCATTTGAGCACTGCAAAAATCATCAACATAAAGGCTGCAATTACTAGTGATAAGTACAAGGCCATTGTATTAAATGACTGATACTGAATATCCATAATTAATGTTGAAAACCAAGTTGCGAAGTATCCTGCTGTTAGTGCATAAACAAATGGTGCTATAGATTGAACTAAGTTAAAGCTGTACTTTTGTCCAAGACTATTAAACCTTTTGCCATTATCTGAGAAGTACAGCATGACTGCACCAACAATAGAAATAATCCATGTAAACGCAAGGAATGCCATTGGAATGTTTGCGAGACTTCCTGCTTCATTGACCTTAATTACCTCAGATTCAATGGGATTAGATATAGCGTCGACCATATCTGGTGAAATTGGTGAAATCATATTAGATAATCCTTGAAGTGGACTATCTGAACCTTGAGCTTCTAAGACAGGTTGCAGTTGAGATTTCATTTCTTCTGTTTTTGTCTCAATACCTGAAACAATCTGTTTGCTGATCTGCTGATTCATCATGGAGACCATATTATTTAGAGCTGTTTCGATTTGAGACGCAGCCATAGCAGAAGCGCCTTCATTAACATATATATTAACATTTGCTTTTGTCATTTCTGCAGATTGTAAGCTCATAATATTCTCTGAAAAATCCGCTGGTAGTTCTATTGCGCCATAAATATCACGTTGATCCATTGCATCTTCCATTTCATCAACAGAATCGTAAGATGTGAATGACACCATATCCGGTGCGTTTTCACTGATTTGATTTTCGATCGTTTGTCCCATTTCACCTTCATCATTAATGACTAAACCGATTGGCATATTATTCGGTTCTACCTTGACTATTGGTGAGAATGCTGGAAGCATGATTAAGGTGAAGACGATAACAAATAAAATTGGGACTAGAAAAATTTTGTTTGAATTTTTTAGTTTATCCATTTAAACACTCCTTAATGAACATATTGTTGAATAACTTGTGACTTTATTGTATTCTGCATTTAAATCAGTTGCCATAAGCAAAAACCGCCATTTTATTGAGTACTCAACATTTGAATTAAATATGTTCATTAAGAAAAGAGGGACACTATGAACCGAAGACAAAAGAAGACCAGACAAGCAATTATCGATGCGTGTTTTGATTTAATGAAAAGTAAAGACTTACATCACATTACTATTAATGATATTGCTGAAAAGGCAGATATTAATCGAGGGACTTTTTACCTACACTTTGAAGATAAGTATGACATGATGAAGCAGTTTGAAAATGAAATGATTGAGAAATTAGAGGATGTCTTTCGGAAAAACTTACCGACTGAAGACTTCAAGCAAGAGTTTTTACCATCTCGTTACGACACCTTAATTCAGGTATTGCGATGCTATGAGGAGAATCAAAAATTGATGCAGCTTATTCTCCAATCTAACTATATCAACTCTTTTGAAAAGAAATTGCAAGATAAGATGTTGTTTATAGTTGAAGGTGAATTTAGTGAACATTTACAACGAATGCATTATGATATTCCGAAAGAAGTTCTAGTGGTTGTATTTACTTCAATTTTCATCGGCTTAGTTAAATATTCATATACTTCAGAAGATGAGCTGGATATAGAAAAAACTGCAGACTATATCTTTAAAATCGTCCTACAGGGTCCTGCAAAAGTGATGGGCTTTTATGAGTCTTAAACTTTCGTTAATGTTCGGTTTTAATGTGTAAATATTATCATTTTTAGTCTGACTCCTAGTTTAATACGAACATTTTAACATAAAATCCAATTTTTATTCGGAAATTACTTGATAATTACACACCTAACCAGTAAAATGTTAGTCATATATACTGACTTTAGGAGTGTGTTTGTAGTGGAATTAATCTATCAGGGTAAGACGAAAGATGTTTTCAAAGATCAGAATGGTGACACTGTACTATATTTTAAAGATGATATGACAGGTAAAGACGGCGTCTTTGATCCAGGAGAAAACCAAGTAGGGTTACAAGTTGAAGGTTCAGGTATGGCTGGATTAGAATTGACGAGTTATTTCTTTGGAAAAATAAACGAAAGTGGCATTCCAACACACTTCCTCAGTGCTGACATTGAAAATCGCTTAATGAAAGTTCGAAAAGTGGCAGTCTACGGTAAAGGATTAGAAGTGGTATGTCGCTTTAAAGCAGTCGGCAGTTTTTACAGACGATATGGTGCTTATGTTGAAGAGGGTGCTGACTTACCTGCTTTAGTGGAAGTGACTTTAAAAGACGACGATCGCCAAGATCCTGTTATCAGTGAATCGACCCTTGAAGCTTTGGGTATTTTATCCGCTGAATCTTATAAGGAAATTACAGACTTAACTGTGAAAATCAGTGAGATTATAAAAGAAGAATTAGCCAAGAAAGACTTAGACTTATATGATATCAAGTTAGAATTTGGTTATGATGAGGAAACAGGAGAAATTTTACTGATCGATGAAATCTCCGGTGGCAATATGCGTGTATATAGAGACGGAGCGTATATTGAACCGTTGAAATTAAATGCTTATCTCTTCAATGAATAAGATAACTTGAGGGTTTACTTTTTTATATTTGAGACATTTTAAGTACAATAAAGATAACCAATGGGGGGAGGAGCATGTTTGATGAACATTACGATTACCGATGACGCTTTAAAGTGGTACAAAGATGAAGTAGAACTTGAAGCGGGAGATAAGGTGCAATTCATCGTCCAAATATATGGGACAAGTCCGATTCGAGAAGGTTATTCTTTAGCATTTAAGATTGATAGTGATGATTCTAAAAAAGCAGTACATGTTGAAAAAGAAGGTATAGAGTTTTACATTGAAGAACAAGATGTGTGGTTCTTTGATGGTTATGATTTAAAAGTCGCCTTTGATGAAGATAAAGATGAAGTGAAGTATGAGTATATAGATCAGTAGGTCAGGTATGCTGGACCGGATGGATTTGTGTGCCATCGTGTGAATGACGACGTCACATAAACAAGAATATATCAATAAATCAACAAAAAACAGGGTAGGAAACCAACAATTTCCTACCCTGTTGTTAGTTTTTAATCAAATTTAAGACCTTTTAATTGTTCTGCGAGTGCATTATTAATCGGCTCTTCTTTTTGATTCACATATTTATTTACCGTGCGCTTATCGACCTTACCTTTATTCTGTTTCTTACGACGTGCCTGGAAGGTAGATAATTTTTCTCTATGGCCACATGTACAAGTGAAGATTTGTCCATCACCTGAACCGCTCAAGGTCATTTTCTTCTTACAGTTAGGGCAGCGGGCATTGGTAGTTTTTGCGACATTTCGCTTGTAACCACATTCTCTGTCCTGACAGACGAGCATCTTCCCTTTTTTGCCTTTGACTTCAAGTAATGGCTTACCACACTCTGGGCAGTCACGACCGGACAGGTTGTCATGTTTGAAGGTTTTCTCACTGGCTTTAATGTCTGCGACAATCTCTTTGGTATGCTGTTTCATGGAGTCGATAAATTTATCCTTTTTCAAATGACCTTTTTCAATTTGCTCCAGTTGTTTTTCCCACTCAGCTGTTGTGACAGGGGATTTTAAAACCTCAGGTGCTAGCTCTAGAAGTTGCTTCCCTTTAGATGTCAGCTTAATTGCCTGGCCATTTTTCTCCAGATAAAACGTATTAAACAGCTTATCGATTATATCTGCACGTGTTGCAACAGTACCTAAGCCACCTGAAGCGGATAATGTTTTCTTATGCTGATCCGCCATATCAAAGTACTTAGCTGGATTTTCCATAGCTTGGAGTAGAGAGGCCTCTGTAAATCTTGATGGTGGGTTCGTTTCACCTGTCGATTGAATAATCTTATTAATAGAAAGGGTGTCTCCAACTTTTATGCTGTGTTCAACATCTGAAGCTGCTTCTTTATATAAAATTTTGAACCCTTGATCGATCACACGATTAAACTTACTGATAAGTGTTTCCCCACTCACCTCAGCAGTAACAGTTGTCTCTTCATATTCATAAGGTGGCAGAAGGACACTTAAGAAACGTTTAACAACCAATTCATAAATACGTTTTTCCCTTTCGGTAAAGTCAGCAAAAAATACCGGACTTTCCGTAGGAATAATGGCGTGGTGGTCACTTACTTTTTGATCGTTGACGAAGGAGCCATGGGCTTTAATCGGTGAACGTAAAATCTTTGCTGCCGGCTTGCTGAATTCTCCGTTACTGCTCGCTTGTACTCTCTCTTTTAAAGTTTCTACAATATCGGACGATAAAAACTTAGAATCTGTACGAGGGTAGGTTAAGACTTTATGACGCTCATATAAGTTTTGAGTTGTCTGTAAGGTTTCTTTAGCTGACATGCCAAAGATATTATTTGCATCTCTTTGGAGTTCTGTTAAATCGTAAAGTCCTGAGGCATGTTGCTTTTTATGTTTTTTCTGAACATCTTTAATAGTCAGTGATTTAACATTTATTTTTTCTTCTACTGATTTGACTTTCTTTTCATCAAAGATACTTGTTTTACCGGAAGGATCTTGCCATTTGAATTTAAGTACAGGTGTTTGTACATCGATACCATAATATATTCTCAGTTTGAAGTTCTTAATGGCTTCTTCACGTGCATGAATAATAGCAAGTGTTGGTGTCTGCACACGACCACAGTTGAGTTGGGCATAGTGTTTAGTTGTCAATGCTCTTGTTGCATTGAGACCGACATACCAATCCGCTTCACTTCTAGCGACGGCAGCATGGTAGAGATTAAGATATTTATTACCTGGCTGTAAGTTCTTAAAACCATTTTGAATTGCCTTATCCGTTACAGATGAAATCCATAGACGTTTGACAGGCTTATTGACCCTTGCATAATCTAAGATCCAACGTGCAACAAGCTCACCTTCACGACCAGCATCTGTCGCGATAATCACTTCATTGACATCCTTACGATTAAGCTGACTTTGAACAGCTTTAAATTGCTTGGTCGTTTTAGGTATATGAGTCAGTTTCAATGGTGTAGGTAACATAGGTAAATCATTTAAATCCCATTTTTGATATTTAGTATCGTATTTTTCTGGATCTCTTAAGGTCACCAAATGACCGAGTGCCCAGGTTACAATGTATTGGTTACCCTCTAAGTAACCATTTCCTTTCTGCTTACAATTCAGTACACGCGCGATATCACGTGCAACTGATGGTTTTTCAGCAAGTACAAGACTTTTTGCCAAAACATTCATCCTTTCATGCGTACTCTAACTATTTTTTGTAACTAGAATCATGAGGAACATCGGTCGACGGACCTCATCTTTCATTTTAGGTCGTCCTATAATTTCATCGGGTGGTAGAGTTTCTTTAAATGATTCTACAGTAAAACCAGCTTGAATCAATTGGTTGATGTAAGTTGAGAAGGTACGGTGATACTTTGTTACCGTAGATTCTAGAAATTGTGTATCTCTCTTACTCTCTATGTTGTAATAATCTATTGGCCAATATAAAGGATTACTATCGTCGTCATAGATCCAATCTTGTTCGGGACGAGATGAAAAGATAGGGTGTTCAACAGAAAATGCAAAAGTACCTCCAGTCTTTAAACATCTGTATACACTTTGACAAACTGTATCAAAGGATTCAATGTAATGAAAGGCTAAAGAACTGATGACAACATCAAAGCATTGATCTGTAAAATTAACATCTTCAATCGGGCTTTGTAGATAGGTAATATTAGGGTCATCAGTCATGTCCTTGGCTTTTCCAATCATTTTCTCAGATATGTCTACTCCAATTACTGAATGTGCGCCTTGCTCGCTTACATAGCGACAATGCCAACCTAAGCCACAGCCTAAATCATGAACTTTTTTATCTTTAAAATCCGGTAACAGTGTTTTGAACATATCCCATTACCCAGCACCTTCTAGTCTATTGACTGAGCGTGCCATCTGACTATAGGCATTAAAGAATTTCGGATTATCATACTTATTTTCTTTCATTGGAGCATACCCCTGACTAAGACTGTTTTATTATACTAATTTAACATGAAAAAAGCATACTGAGGGTAATCCCCAGTATGCCAAAATATCTTAACTTAATTATTTACTTACTTCGTATGACCAATTCCAGTACGTGCCATCATAATCAAAGTGGAAGTCGAAACTACCATACTTGAAGTTGAAATCATAAGACACGTTATGAAGCGGCGCTTCATCTAAAACTTCTGGATTGTGTAGAGCTAACTTAGCGAGGTAGGCTTCATCTGTCGGTTCTGTTAATACCTTATCCTCATATGACCATGACCATTCGTTACCATCATAGCTAAAGAAGAATTCACGATTGTCATAAGTGAAATGATAATTGTAAGGTATGTCGTGAAGCGGCGCCTCATTAAGTTTTTCTGGATTGTTTAGAGCTAGATCAGCAAGTTTCTCTTCAGTCCATGGTTTAGTAATTGGTGTTTCGTCATTATTATCATTGACTGGTTCGTTTGCTGGATCGTCATATCCGTCTGGTATGCCTTTGTTTTGTTCACTTGCAAAGATATCCGCAACGGCTTCGTTATATTCAACTTGAGTAATTTCACCTGAGTCTTTTTGTACGCTTAAGTCGCTAATTTTGTCTTGAGATTCTTGTGGCATCCATGACGCATCAAAGTGTGTGTTTGCCCATCCGTCACCATCTGGGTCAGTACTACTTGGTAGATACTCTCCCCAAACTGTTTTGGCACCACTGGGTTCTTCAGCTTGGTCCGCTTGTGCTGTTGCACCTAATCCATTAAAAGCTAAAGCGCTTGCAATTAAAGCTGTACTAAATAAAGTTACTTTCTTCATTATAAGATATCTCCTTCCTGAATATCTAACTTTATTTCTACACTTAAAGTAGCATATGTAATATTATATTTCAAATATGTTACAAATATTACAGAGAGATAATTACAACAAATTCTATTTGCTTCCTTTATATAAGAATATAAGATTAATATAATTGTCAAAAAATTTTCAATAATTAGGATATTTTTAGAAATTCAATTTGATTTTGACTTATTTCTGTAACAACTATAAAATGGAGAAGAGATTAGATTTCATACATGCGCTTTAATATAGAAAAGAGGGGATATTATGGCTGGAGAGAAAGATGAAAAAGTATTTTCACGACGGGATTTCCTGAAGACAACAGGCGTTGCTGCCGGTGGGATTGCTGGTGGTGCACTTTTAGGTGGATTTACTGGATTTAAATTCGGTGAAGACCAATCTGAAGGAGATTCAGCAGAAACGGATACTGGTGGTGAAACAGCAGGCGGTGAAGGTGAATCGGGTCAAGCTTTAGCAGATGCTAGAACATACATTAGTAGACAAGAAGACTTTGCTGCACTTGCTGCGGCAACGGAAAGAATTTATCCGGAAGATGATAATGGTCCAGGTGCAATTGAACTTGGTGTGCCTTATTTTATCGATAGACAGCTTTATGGTACGTGGGGTACGAATGGAACGGACTATCGCATGGGACCTTATCGACCAATGTCATCAGACACTCACGGTCGTCAGGAAAAGATGGACCGTGGTGAAATGTTCTTAATGGGCATAAGACGTATGATGGAATATGCGGTTGAAGAATATGATGATGAGTTTGTAAACCTTGATGGAGAGCAACAAGATGAGATCCTTCAAGCTTTTGAAGCTGATGAGGTTGAAATTGATGGTATGAAATCTGCTGCTTTCTTCTCACTCCTAAGAAGCACAACAATTGAAGGTGTTTATGCAGATCCAACATATGGTGGTAACCGTAATATGGAAGGTTGGAAGATGATTCAATATCCAGGACCAAGAATGGGTTGGATGGATCAGATTACAGCAGAAGAATTCCAAGAGATTGAACCAGAATCTCTAAGAGCGTATCAAGGAGGCGGAATGTAATGGCGACCGAATTAGATAAAGTAGACGTTGTTGTAGTCGGCATGGGTTGGTCTGGCGGTATCGTCAGTGCAGAGCTGGCTAAAGCTGGTAAAAGTGTAGTCGGCCTTGAAAAAGGACATAACGCTAAACGCAGTGACTACATCGGTGTTAAAGATGAGCTTAGATTCGATAATAGATTTGAGATTATGCAGTCACTAAAAGGTGACACAATTACATCCAGAAACGAAATTGATGAGACAGCTTTACCTATTCGTACAATGAAAGATATGCAACTTGGTGCTGACGTAGGTGGGGCGAGTGTCCACTGGGCAGGTGCATCTTATCGTTACTGGCCATATGAATTTGAAATCCGTAGCCAAACAATCGAGCGTTACGGTGAAGATAAGATCCCAGATGATATGAATTTGCAAGACTGGGGTATTACTTATGAAGAAATGGAACCCTACTATGAAAAGTGGGAAAAAACTGCAGGTATTTCTGGTGAACAGGATCCACTTGCGCCAGAGCGTAAGATGGAATGGCCAAACCCGCCTTTAAACGAAACACCATCACTTAAGTTATTTAAAGATGCGACAGCGGAACTCGGATTACATCCTTTCCAAATCGCGGCAGGGAACATGTCTCAAAACTATGAGAACCCAGACGGGGAAAAACTCAATGCATGTATGTACTGCTCTTTCTGTACTCGCGCAGGTTGTGACTTTGATGCGAAATCAGATCCACTTGCTACAGTAGTACCAACTGCACTTAGACATGATAACTTCGAATTAAGAACACGCGCAAACGTACGCCGTGTCCTTTATAACGAAGATGATCAAAGAGCGACAGGTGTTATGTATGTAGATGAGCAAACAGGTGAAGAATTTGAACAGCCTGCAGACGTTGTTGTACTAGCTGCATTTGCATTTACAAATAACCGTCTACTTATGTTGTCTGATATTGGTGAACAGTACGATCCAGAAACGCGTGAAGGTGTTATTGGACGTAACTTTAACGGTCAATATAACTCTGCTTTCCATGGTGCAATTGGTTACTTCGAAAATGAGAAGTGGAACCTTTACATGGGTGCTGGTGCACTAGGTGCAGCAGTTAATGACTATGCAGCAGATAACTTTGACCACACTGATTTAGACTTTATTGGTGGAGGCGCGATTGAGTTAAGACAGTATGGCTTTGGTGCCATCTCTAGTAGTAATAACTACCCAAGTGATACACCAAGCTGGGGTGCTGAGTATAAGAAACAATCACTTAAATATGCCTATAGTGCATTGCACATCTGGTATACAAGTATTGCGATGTCATACTGGCACAACTATCTAGACCTAGATCCAACATATAAAGATGAGTACGGCGATCCACTTCTACGTGCGACTTATAAATTTGGTTCAAACGAACGTCCAATTGGAGAGTTCGGAGTAGATAAATGTGTTGAAATCATGGAAGCAATGGGTGCAGATATTGTAGAAGCAGACCCACTTCCAGATGAATTCGACCATGTATATGCAGGCGGACACTATACAGGTGGTGTCGTGATGGGTGCAGACCCAGAAACATCAGCAGTCAACAGCTACCTTCAAATGTGGGATGTAGACAATCTGTTTGTTGTCGGCGGTTCAGCCTTCCCTCAGTTCGGTGGTCACCACCCAACACCAACAATCGGTGCACTTGCTTACCGTGCAGCTGAAGGTGTTGAGCGATACCTTGAAGAGGAAGAACAACTTGTAGAACCACAAACAGAAAGTTCAAATGCATAAATATTGATTTAATTAGTGAAGCTTTAGATTATTCTAAGGCTTCACTTTTTTGTTCGATGCTTATCTGAAAGTGTATACTGGACTTAACTTAAAATAAAGGGGATATCTTTATGTTTAAACAAGAAGAAACTGTATCATTCTTAAAAGAATTGCTATCAATTAATAGCCCAACCGGCTATGCAACGAATGCCATCCGCTTTTTAAAATCTGCAGTTGAGAACATTGGTTATGAAACAGAGGTTACTCCAAAAGGTAATTTAATTGTAAGTGTTGAAGGTGAAGATACAAATGCCACTAGAGGCCTAAGTGCACATGTGGATACTTTAGGTTTAATGGTGCGATCCATTAATAGTGATGGGACTTTATCGTTAACAAAATTGGGTGGTCCATTAACGCCAACCTTGGACGGGGAGTATTGTGATATCATCACGAGAGATGACAAGGTGTACACGGGGACAATTCTGTCGAAATCACCGTCGATTCATGTCTTCAAAGACGCCTCTAAAAAAGAGAGAGATATCGATAACCTCGTGGTCAAAATTGATGAGCGTGTGGAGAATAAGGAAGATGTCCAGAAGTTGGGGATTCAAAACGGTGACTTTGTGGCCTATGATCCGAAAGTGACCGTGACAGAATCTGGCTTTGTTAAATCACGTTTCCTGGACGATAAAGCCTCAGTCGCCTTGTTGGTGAGCATTCTCAAAATGCTGAAAGAAAATGGGGTGAAGCCGAAGACGAACCTGAAGTTTATCTTCTCGACCTATGAAGAAGTCGGACATGGCGCAGCATGGATTCCAGAAGACATTACGGAATTACTAGCAGTGGATATGGGTTGTATTGGTTTAGATTTAGAATGTACAGAATACGAAGTGTCCATTTGTGCCAAGGACTCTTCAGGACCGTATGATTACGAACTGACCACTAAATTGATTAACTTTGCTAAAGAAGCGGAGCTGAACTATGCAGTCGACATTTACCCGATGTATGGCAGTGACGCCTCCGCTGCCCTCGCAGGCGGTGCAAATATTAGGGCCGCACTGATCGGACCCGGTGTCGCGAGCAGTCACGGTATGGAAAGAACCCATGTGGATGCTTTGAAAAACACTTTTGAGTTAATTAAGAAATACATTGAGAACTAGGTAATGGCACCTGCAGATTGCAGGTGCTTTTTTGTTGGGGCAGGACTTATTGGGTGGTCGGAGGTTAACGGTGGGGTCGTGTTGATTTTCTAGGGTGGTCGGAGTTCGACGGTGGAATGGTGTTGAACTTCCAGGACGCTCGGAGTTCGACGGCGAAGTGGTGTTGAACTTCCAGGACGCTCGGAGTTCGACGGCGAAGTGGTGTTGAACTTCCATGGTGTTCGGAGTTCAACGGCGAAATGGTGTTGATCTTCTGTCCATTTTTTAAGTGATGATGAGAAAATACTTTTGAATTTATTAAGAACTAGGTAGATGATTCAAAATTAGTCGGTGAGGGTAAAATGGGTGCAAGAAGTTAACTTTTAGTAGGTGATTTTAAGTGCGGAAGTTAGAATGGTTTGTCTTTAAAATATTGCTACCACTTGTGGTCGTGAATTTTATCGTGTGTGACTTTTTACATGAATACGAGTGGGTCACATTTGGACTGCAGTTTGGACCAATTGCAGCAGTTGTGGCTTTTATTATAGTTGTGGGCTTGTTGGTGAAACGCCCATACGATGAGGAGAAAGTAGAAGAGACAGATACTAAAGGCGGTCGGAAGTGGATTATATTTTTGGTGGTGTTGGTGATTTCCTTGAACCTATTATGGGGAGAACCGACGAGTAATTTACTTAATATTAAACGATTCGAGTTCTGGGCAATTATGATTATTATCCCATTACTTAGAGCCTTTGATTATAAAAAGAAAACGGACAACACCCGTGAAGAAAAACGATATTTTTAAACTTTGGAAGTGGGACCTGCAGATAGTGGGTGCTTTTTTGTTAGTTGCTTGGAGGTTAACGGTGAACTGTTGTTGATCTTCAATTCTAATCGATTTGAATGGTGATGAGGCAAGCACATCACCATTCAACCAAATTAAAAAAGTGACGAGAGATTCTCATCACCATCCAAACAAATAATGGAGCCAAGGGGGGTCGAACCCCTGACCTCTGCACTGCCAGTGCAACGCTCTCCCAGATGAGCTATGGCCCCGAACTTACTTTTATAATAAACATAGTTTATACCATTATGAAAAAAAGTTAAAGATGACGTACAAGACTGGCACAACTGCTAAGGCGGGCAGGTAGTTCATCGTTTTGAAGGATTTGATGTTTAGGATACCTAAGCCTGCCATGACAATTAAGATTCCACCGATGATATTGACTTCGTTTAGGATATCAACGTTGATGGAGCTTTGCATAAATAGGGCGAATAAATAAATACTCCCTTGCCAAATAAATACTGCGACTGCGGATAGGACAATTCCAAATCCAAAGGTTGAGGCAAGGACGATAGATGTAATGCCATCAAGGATTCCGTTAGTAATTAAGTAAGTATAGTTTTGATTGACTGCAGCTTCGATTGGTCCGAGTATCGATAAAGTCCCGATGCAATAGAGTAAAATCGCAGTGGATAGGCCTTGGGCTAGATCGCCTTTGGAGTATTTACTAATGGCGTTGTTAAATTTATCTTCAAGGTTAAGCATCTGGCCAATGACCCCACCTAGGGCTAGAGCTAAAATAAACAGAACAGGGTAATTACTAAGCGGCATATATTGAACGATGGCGTTAACACCGATGGCAAAGGCGACGAGGCCCATGGCAGTCATCAACACATCGTGATATTCTTTCTTAATTCCTCTATTAAATAGGCTACCAATTGTTGTACCTATGATAATCATAACAACGTTAAATATTGTACCAAACATTAAAATTCTCCTTACGTCAAACACAAGATAGTTATTATCTTACGCTATTTTAGTATAAAGTAGTATGTGAATTAGAAAAAAATTAGGAGAGGTGTATAGAATGGCTGGAAAATCAGTAGTAAATTTAACGATGACTCGAACGTTTGATGTGGAACCGTCTAAGGTATTTGAAGCCTGGGTAAATCCTGATTTATTTAGAAATTGGTTTATGACCTTACAAGCAACAAATAAAGTCGCAAAAAATGACCTCAAAGTGGGTGGGGAATGGGAAATCGTCGACCACAGACAGGGTCAGGACTTCAGAGCAATCGGCACCTATCAAGAAATCGTCGACAACGAAAAGCTCGTCTTCACTTTTAATATGCCGCAGTTCAATGATGAGTCAGATACGCTAGCCGTTCAACTCGATAAAACCGAAACCGGCACGCTCATGACCTTCAGCCACGATATTACCGTCTTGCACGAGGATAACTGGACAGAAGAGGATATCAAAAAAGCAGAAAAAGAATTTCACGATAGCACTGAACAAGGCTACACCTACATGTTCATGGGCTTAAAAGAGTTAGTTGAAACAGGTAAGGTAAGTTATACAGGCGAAGGTCACTAGGGCACCGATATGGGTGCTTTATTTATTCCCCAACATTTCCTAGGAAATACGAGCATATTTTTCGAAAGAAAGGTATGATAGGTAGAAAAAGATGATATGGGATATTTGGCAGAAGGAGTGTCTGATATGGAATATTTATGGCAGAAGTCAGAGGATATCGAAGCCCTCTTATATGAGTTGGTGTCTTGGAATAGTTTGTCTGGCAGTCAAGGAGAGATTGATTTTCCACATAAATTGAAGGATAAGTTAATGGCCTTGGATTATTTTTCGACTCAAGACGATAAAATCCGTCTATTTGATGCAGGCAAAAACTGTAATGCTTTAACTGCGCTTTATAAAAATGATGAGACAAAGGATACAGTCGTATTAATTAGTCATTTTGATACGGTTGGCGTAGATGAATACGGTCAGTTGTCTCACCTTGCCTTTGATCCAGTCAATTTAACTGCAGCTTTTGAAACGCGTAAAGATCTATTAACTGAAGATACGAAGGTTGACTTAGAAACAGGGGACTTTGTGTTTGGCCGAGGCGTTATGGATATGAAACCAGGGCTCGCCTTACACATGCATATTCTTGAACAGGCAATAAAAGAAGAATGGCCAATCAATATTTGCCTCGTCACGGTGCCGGATGAAGAGGTAGCCTCAGCAGGTATGCTCCGAGCTGTGCCTGGTTTGGTTCAAATAAAAGACGAATACGACCTAAACATTCGTCTATTCCTAAATGGTGAACCTTCATTCACTCAAGAACCCTTGGACAATAATCACTACATATATTCAGGATCCATCGGCAAGATTATGCCGGCAGCCTTGTTTTACGGTATTCCGACCCATGCCGGGGAACCGTTAAATGGGATTACAGCGCACTTTTTATCGTCTTATTTAAACAAGGAAATGGAATTTACCAACAGATTCCAAGAGACCTATGACGGAGAGACGACACCCTTACCAATCTGTCTGCAGTCGAACGATTTAAAAGAAAACTATGACGTGCAAACGTCCCATCATGCATATTCGTTGTACAACGTATTCACTATGAATCAAACCGCGCGAGATGTCATGGGCACCTTTAAAGAGATTGCCGAAGACGCCATGCATCAATGTCGAACGGATTACTTGAAGATTGCCGAAGCGAATGGCATCGAACCATTTACCTGCATTCGAATTATGGAATACCATGAAGTTCTAGAGTATTTTATCGATAAATACAGCCTAGAAGAAGCGAATCAGGTGATTGAAGCGGTCTTAAACCAAGGTGTGAGTGATCAAAGAAAGACGACCGTTTTAATTGCTGACCGCTTGATGGAACACTGTCAGGAACTCGCGCCAGCAACAGTACTTATGTTTGCACCACCGTATATGCCAGCTGTGAATTCCTCAGATGACGATTTAGTTCAGAAGCTGATTGCTGTGACTAAGGAAACATTTAAAGAAAACTTTAACTATGAAGTGACCAACAAACACTACTTTAACGGGATTTCTGATTTAAGTTATGTTAACTATCAAGCAGACGACGATGGCTGGGAAGTGTTTGTTAATAACGCACCGCTGTGGGGCGAGACCTATAAGATTCCCTTCAAAGACATGCAAATCTTGAATGCACCCGTGATGAATATTGGGCCCTTCGGAAAAGATGCGCACAAGATGACAGAGCGACTTCACAAGGCGAACGCCTTTGAAATGATGCCACAGGTATTAAAAACTGTGATCCGATCGATATAGAATCGGTGATAAGTAGGCAAAAAATAAAGAGAGTTATCACCGTTTTAGAAAGAATCGGTGATAAGTGAATAAAAAATAAGAGAGTTATCACCGGTATTGTGCACACGGGTGATAACTCCCTTTTTATTTTATGATTTCAAATTAACAATAGTACGGCCTTGCAGGTTACCGTCGATAATGTCATGGAGTGCTTGTGGTAAGTCGTCTAGACCAATTTCGTTGACTAGGCCTTCGCTTTCTAGGTCGATATTTAAGTCAGTCGCAAGGCGCTTCCAAATGTGTTGTCTTTTCGCCATTGGGAAGTAGACCGAATCAGCACCCATCCAATGAATGCCTCGACCAATAAATGGCAGTACTGTCGTTGAAACGTCAATGCCGCCAACTAGGCCATAGGTCACAACGGCACCTTCAGGCTCCAAGGTTTTTAAAATATATTCTGTAGTTGAACCACCGACAGGGTCAATCGCAGCCTGATAAAGTGGCTGGTTTACAGGTCCTTCTTGAGTGTTTTCTACCTCACTACGAGCGATCACTTTTTTCGCTCCAATAGATTTTAAATAGTCTTCGCGGGATGATGAACCACTGCTCGCGACGACATCATAGCCTAAGTGATTTAACATGCGCACGGCTAAACTACCAGATCCGCCTGATGCACCGGCAACTAAGACATCTCCGTTGTCAGGGTGTACGCCCACTTTTTCTAATTTATCAATGGCAATTCCTACTGTCAGTCCAGCAGTACCTTGAATCATCGCTTCTCTTAAGCTTAATCCATCAGGAAGTGGAATGACGTATTCTCCAGGGAGTGTTGCATATTCTTGGTATCCACCGTCGATTGATGTACCGATATCATAGCTTGTTGCAATGACTTCATCACCGACCTTAAAGCGGTCATCATTCGATTCTTTCACCACACCAGCTAAATCAATACCAGGTGTAATCGGGAAGGTCGTAGCGATTTGTCCAAGGGCACTCACCATACCATCCTTATAATTTATACTTGAGTAATGCACATCGATAAACAACTCATTATCCGCTAAAGGCTTTCTTTCTACGGGTTGAATGCTTATTTCTGTACCTTCATCTTCAGTCGATTTGTTCACCACTAATGCGCGATACGAATTCATAAATAGCCTCCTTCATATAATATAGTTCTATTTTACTAACTTATAATTCGGAATGCATTTAATCCGTTTTTAGAAATGACTAAAGGAATGGTAAAGTGGAGCTAAGGAGTGATCGCTATGAAAATAATCGTTGCTATGGATTCATTTAAAGGGAGTGTGTCGTCGAAGGAAGCAAGTGACGCGGTGGAAGTAGGTATCAAGTCAGCCTTCAGTGAGGCGGAAGTTAAGACATATGAAATGGCTGATGGTGGAGAAGGCACAACGGATATCTTGGTCAATAGTTTAGGCGGTCAAAAGATTCCAAAGGTGGTCACAGGACCGCTGGGTAAGGAAGTGACATCCTATGTGGGTTTGGTGCCGAGTGAAAATCTAGCGATTATAGAAGTCGCCTCAACGTCCGGTTTAACCTTGCTGAGTCAAGATGAGCTGAACCCCAAACTTGCCACGACTTATGGTTTGGGGGAATTGATTGAATATGCCCATGCACTCGGTGCGAGGAACTTTATCGTAGGCCTAGGTGGAAGTTCGACCAATGACGGTGGTGTTGGCATGCTACAAGCGATGGGTTATCAATTTCTAGATAAAAACAAACAGGACATTGAGCAGGGTGGTCTGGCCTTAAATCAAATTAGTAAAATTATTAAAACCAACGAAGCGGCTAAATTTGATGGCTGTAACTTTAGAGTGGCCTGTGATGTGAATAACACGCTGTATGGTGAAGCGGGTGCAACCTATGTCTTCGGACCGCAAAAAGGTGTGACAGTTGAGGATTTAGAAGTACTTAATCAAGGACTCAAACACTATGCAGATAAAACCTTAGAGGACATGAACATAGACATAGCAGAAATTCCAGGGGGAGGTGCAGCTGGTGGCTTAGGCGCGGCCTTCCATGGCTATCTTGGTGGTCAACTAGAAACAGGCGTGTCTCTGATTACAGATATGTTAGGAATTGAAGAAGAAATTGAAACTGCAGACTTAGTGATAACCGGTGAAGGTCGACTCGATGCCCAAACCGCTATGGGGAAAGTCCCTGTAGGCATTGCAGCAATTGCCGAGCACTATCAAGTGCCAGTCATTGGACTCGCTGGAAGCCTGTCTAAAGATGCCGATCAGTTAAATGAACGTGGTTTGAATGCAGTCTTCTCCATTCAAGCCGAGCCCATGCCCTTGGATCAGGCAATGGAAAAAGAAGTGACGATAGAAAATATTAGAAGGACGACAGAGCAAGTCATCAGACTCTTCAACATAGGCAAATAAAAGAGCAGTGCGCACGCGTACTGCTCTTTTTCTATCTATTGTCCTTCACTATAAATTTTATTGAGTGCTTCTTCAAACAATTCTGGTGGCTGGGCACCTGAGATTGAGTATTTGTCATTGACTAGGAAGAATGGGACACCTTGTACGCCTAATTGTGAGGCTTGTGAGATATCGACATTAACGTCCTGAGCGTAGTCTTCACTAGCTAAAACATTTTGTACTTCATCAGTATCTAAGCCAACAGATTCTGCTAATCGTAGAATTGTGTCATTGTCATCGATGTCAGCACCTTCAGTGAAGTGGGCTTTATAAAATGCTTTAAAGAACGGTGTGCCTTTACCTTGTGTACGTGCATATTGGAACACGCGGTGGGCTTTAAATGTGCTAGTAAGTTTGGCGATATCGTAATTAATCTCAACGCCTGCATTTTTACCTGTTTCTGTGACTTGTTGCAGCATACCTTGTGCGCGTTCAACTGGCATACCTTTTAGTTTAGAGAATGTTTCTGCATAGCTTTCTCCCTCAGTGTGCACTGCACCAGGCATGAGTTGGAAGCTCTTATATTCGATTTCAACATCATCACGGTGTTCAAATTTTTCCATCGCTGCATCTAAGTTCGCTTGTCCGATATAGCAGAACGGGCAAACGAAGTCTGACCAAATTGTAATTTTCATTATTTCTTATCCTCTTTCTCTTCATTAGTTGGGCCACATATCCCTGTTTCAAAGTCACATACCATGCCGGTAGAACTTCCAAATTCCATAGGTTCTATCGTTTGAACTTGTTTGTCAGTTTTCTTTTCTTGTTCTTTTTCCGTCATTGCAATGCTCCTTTCCATAAGTAATTTCCTATACTAATGATAGTTTAACAGGATGCATTAAAAAAGACGAAAATCCTGCCTACATGTTGTAAGCAGGATCTGTTTTATCTTTCAAAATCGATAATTTCCTCTTGGCCGAGATTAATCGTAGATTCACTGGGTTTAGTTCTCGCCACACATTTACCATTTCTATAAGAGTATGTGACAGCGGCTTGTTTTCGGATGACATCATACTCATTATCCCCATTTAAGACGATAAAGTTCGCAGGCTTACCAACTTCAATGCCATACTGGTCTTCAATATGTAGGGTCTTGGCACTATTTTTAGTAATTAAGTCAATTGAATTGACGATTTCTTCATAGCCCATGAGTTGTGCGACATGTATGCCCATGTGTAAGACCTGTAGCATATTTCCTGTGCCGAGTGGATACCAAGGGTCAAAAATATCATCGTGGCCGAAACAGATGTTTAGACCCGCTGCTTGCAGTTCTTTAACACGTGTGAGGCCACGGCGTTTAGGATACGAATCAAAGCGGCCTTGTAGATGAATGTTGATTAATGGGTTAGAAACAAAATTAATGTTCGACATCTTCAACAATCGGGAGAGTTTAGCTGTGTAGGCATCATTATAAGACCCCATGGCTGTCGTGTGGCTGGCTGTTGTCTTCTCACCTAAGCCGCGTTGGTAGGCCTCATTTGCAACGACTTCGACGAATCTCGATTGCTCATCATCGATTTCATCACAGTGAACGTCGATGAGTTTATCGTATTTTTCTGCGAGGTCAAAGGCAATTTTTAAAGATTCTACCCCGTACTCACGTGTGAATTCAAAGTGAGGAATAGCGCCGACCACATCAGCGCCTAATTTTACAGCTTCTTCTAAGATTTCCTTACCATTTGGATATGATAAAATCCCTTCCTGAGGAAAGGCAACCAGCTGGATGTCAACGAAATCTTTGAGCTCTTCTTTAACCTCAATCATAGCCTTTAAGGCAGTTAACTCAGGGTCTGTCACATCAACATGCGTACGAATATACTGGATACCTCCAGCGATCTGCCATTTAATCGCTTTTTTCGCACGGCTTTTCACATCTTCTATAGTTAAGGATTCTTTTCTTTCAGACCATCTTTGGATGCCCTCAAATAAGGTACCACTTAAATTCCATTCAGGTTCACCTGCGGTTAAGGTGGTGTCTAAATGAATATGTGGTTCTATGAATGGGGGTAAGACTAAAGCACCATTCACATCTAAGGTGTCTTCTGATTCTGAAAGTTCTTTTTGTGTAATGGTCTTAAAGATCCCGTCATCTATTTCTATATTCCATAGACCTTCTTGTCCTCTTAAAGTTGCGTTCTTAATATTCACGTGCTATTTCATCCTTTCCTTTAAGCGGTGCTTTAACTGTAACTGGTGCTTTCATCTCCGCTAATTTCATGCCGACTGCATAGATGACACTTGTGCCGATTAGAGCATTTAATGGTGGAATGCCTGGTACGAAGTTTGCTAGAAGAGCACCGGCAATCCAAGCAATTATTGCGACAGGGTTTAAGGCTTTAAAGTTAGCACTTTCAATTGAAGCATATTGTCTTTTTCTTACGATGAAGTAATCCGTTAAGATAATGGCTCCGATTGAAGGTAGGGCTGAACCTAACAAGGTTAGGAAACCCACAAAGTTGTTGTATAACCACATTGCTGCGATTGTCCCTAAGATACCATTGAAGACAACAATATACTTCTTAGGTAGCTTAAAGATGTTTGCAAAGCCAAGTCCTGATGCGTAAAGGGCGCTATCATTCGTTGTCCAGATGTTTAATCCTAAGACGATGATGGCTGGAATCATGAGTCCTTGTAACATCATGACTTCTGAAATATCAGCGATACCAAAGGCCATTGCTCCGATGGCACCAAATAAGAACATTAATGAGTTACCGATAAAGAAAGCAATGACTGTAGATGATACGGCTGATTTAGCAGTTTTACTAAAGCGTGTGAAGTCAGGCGTTAAAGTACCTGCACTGATAAATGAACCGACACAGATTGTGAGTGCCAGAGCGATACTCATGGTTTGACTTGGCTCATAGGCCATAAGTGCTTCCATGCCGCCCATTGAGGCAACTGCATCTGATGTTGAATAAATTCCGAAGACTGCAATTGTAGGGACACTGATGAAACCGAGGATGGCAAGAGCTTTAAGACCGAATATAGATGAAATAGTCATCAAGGTTCCAAAGACACCGATGAGTATGTAGACATTGACACCTGTTGCCATTGAGACAGGGACGGCGAACATGGCAAGACCAACACCGAACCAGCACACTTGAGTGGCTGCGAGTAAAAATGAAGTAATATATGAACCTTCTTTACCGAAGGCATAGCGAGCGAGTAGATGAGTAGAGAGACCAGTTTTGGCTGAGATGTAAGCAAGTGATCCAGTGTATAAACCGAGAATTAAATTACCAGCTAGGACAATCCAAATGAAGTTCAAAAGAGATAAACCTTCTCCTAGTGTCCCACCTGACCACATGCTGGCAGAGAAAAAGCTGAGTGATACCATAACGACTAAGATGTTCCAAAATCCTTTACGGCTAGACTGAGGTACTGCTGTAAGTGAAAATTCTTTGTCTTGAATAGACATGTTCATTCCTCCAGATTCTTATTTAAGAAACTGGCGCCGAAAGGGCACAACTTGTTTCATTCAGACAAAAAGAAAGCTTCTTGCCCGAAAGAAGACAAGAAGCTGATTTCTATAATAAAGAAGATTAAACACCCAGAATTAGGATATGTTTAACCGAATCGATATTATACGCGCTGTCCTTGTCAGTCTCTCTGGACTGAGTTAAAGGCACCAGTATTTAGTTCATGAATAGTATTACATATAAAAGTTGAACTGTCTACTTAATATTTTACGTTTAAATATGCATAATAAAGTTTAATTATAAATTCATCATATGGTAATATAGAAACAATCATTTAACTAAGGAGTGTGAATGAATGTCGGTGAATTCATCAAAAAACAAGAAATTGAAGAAAAGATGGGAGTTTCCGGATACATATGTCATAGTATTTGGAGTAATGTTGCTTGCGGTTCTAGCCACATACTTAATGCCAGCAGGATCATTTGAACGAGAGGAAATTGACGGGGTAACGACGATTGTACCCGATACATATGAAACGGTTGAAAGTGAACCTGCAGGATTAATGGATGTCTTTTTAGCGATTCAAACTGGGATGATAGAGAGTGCGGATATTATATTTCTAGTTCTATTTGCAGGTGGGATGTTCGAAGTCATTAATCGCTCAGGTGCTATACAGGCAGGAATATATTCTGCAATTGATAAGATGCAAGGGAGAGAATTTCTATTAATCTCATCGATTATTGTTCTCTTTGCAATCGGCGGTGCGGTTGGTGCATTAGGTAACTCGGTCATCGCATTTGTAGTCATTGGGGTAATGTTAGCAAAAGCGTTAAAACTCGATGCCATTGTAGCAGTTGCAATTACATTTAATGCGGCCTTTATTGGTTTTTCAGCAGGATTCTTAAATCCATATACAGTGGGTGTTGCACACAATATAGCTGAACTACCACCTTTTTCGGGAATGCTGATTAGATTGATTGCCTTTGTGATTTTAACTGCTGTAACGATTTGGTTTACATGGCGATACTGTAAAAAAATATTGAATGACCCTACAAAAAGTATTATGGGTGTTGAAGCATCAGCAGAAGAATTTAAGAACACAGAAAAGTTTACTATAAGACATAAATGGATACTGGCTGTGACCGCTCTAGCCTTAATCTTCTTCATATTTGCAGTGATCCAGTTCCAATGGACGACCAATCATATGGCTGCCTTGTTTATCATCGTTGCAATTATTGCAGGTATGATTGCTCAGATGAACTATAATGAAATTACCTTAACTTTCTTGGAAGGTTGTAAAGGACTCGTATACGGTTCCTTAATCATTGGTTTAGCAAGAGCAGTACTCATTATTATGGAAGACGGCATGGTTTTAGATACATTAGTTAGTGTGCTATCAGATCCTTTATCTGCCTTACCTCCTGTTGCAACAGCAATAGGTATGTTCATCATGAACTCAATCTTTAACTTCTTTGTTCCGTCGGGCAGTGGACAGGCTGCAATTATGATTCCGATTCAAGCACCACTTTCTGATATGGTAGGGGTGACCCGTCAAGTCGCAATACTTGCATTCCAGTTTGGCGATGGCTTCTCTAACTCACTTTTTCCAACGTCAGGCACACTAATGGCGAGTTTAGCTGTTGCGGGTGTACCGTGGATTAAATGGGCAAAGTGGTTCTTGCCGTTATTTATTATCTGGTCAGTCATTGCTATGATACTATTAGTGGTAGCAACATTGATAAATCTAGGACCATTTTAGATTTAAATACGATGATACAGGTGAGGGCTTAGATGGAAATTTATAGCTATAGAAATGAAAAGGTTAATGCATCTGCAGATGATATCTTTAGTGTAATTAATGATGACAATCAATTAATAGACATATTCACCATCCTAAAGGAAGTTGAGTATAATACGAAAGAAAAACGTGCTAAGGGTACAAAATTTAGAATAACGCTAGGCGTTAGAAATAAGACATACAAATTTAGAAATGAAATAGTTGAATACAGCGAGAATCGTAGTATTACAATGAAAACTAAGCTTAAACAAGGCGTTATTACAACGTTATTTAATATCGTTCCAAATGGAGAATATTCAGAGCTAACTGTACGCTCTAGCATCGATAGTAAAATGGGAGTCAGAATGTTTGTAATGACAGTGAAACCTATTGTGAAGGCTGTTATGAATAAAGAAATGAATAAATTAGTTAAATATCTAGAAGATAAATCAGCCTGATCAATGAAAGGGATTATTATTAAATGAAGAATAAGAATAAAGGTAATACCGAATGGACAGTAGAAAAGAATAACGAACTACTTGAATACCTATTTGAAGTGATGCCAAATAAGAGCAGAAGTACAGTCAAAGGAATGTTAAAACGAGGCCAAGTTACTATTAATGGTAAACCGACGACACAGTTTGATGAATGCTTGAAAAAGGGTGATGTCGTCACCTTAAGAGACCGTGCCGCATCGCCTGATGTTAAGATGAAAGGCATAGAGATTGTCTATGAAGACGATGATATTATTGCCATTGAAAAGTCACATGGACTCTTAACTATGGGCTCTAAACTCGAGAAAAAAGCGACAGCCTTTAGAATGTTAATGGATTATGTACAGAGTATCAGACCAAACAATCGCATCTTTATAGTACATCGTTTAGATAGAGATACTTCAGGTGTGATGATACTTGCAAAATCACGTGTAGTACAACAAAAGTTACAAAATAACTGGAAAGACATCGTAAGTGAAAGAACTTATATTGCCTTAGTAGAGGGCCAAGTTAAAGAAGACGGGACGATTACTTCTTGGCTTAAAGAAGATAAGACCTTTAAAATGCATTCAAGTCCTAAAGACAATGGTGGGCAAAAAGCAATTACTCATTACCAAGTGATGAGAAAAAATCGTCGATTTTCTCTATTAAAAGTCAACTTAGAGACGGGACGAAAAAATCAGATCCGTGTGCATATGGAAACGATTGGCCATCCAATAGTAGGCGATAAAAAATATGGATCAACAACCAAACCAATCAATCGCCTTGGTCTTCATGCAAGTGTTATAGAGTTTAAACACCCAACTAGTGGAAAGTCTTTGAGGTTTGAATCAAAGCCACCTAGCAGTTTTACAAGAGGGTTTAAATAGAAGCTAGCCAAACCGTATTGGGGTTTGGCTTTTTGTAATTATTATAAATAATTGTTTCAGAACTGTTTTAATTTCGATATAACTGTGTTAGCATTACAAGTTGTCCAAGGCTTTATTTTAAGTCAAGTAAAATCCTTTTTAGCTGTGAGATGCACTCACTGCAGTTTTTGACATGATTTTTCATGTAACATTTCTATTTTCTTTTTTTAGGGAAGTTTCAGTTCCCAAATTTCACGATACAGCACGATAAACTATCATTTTTAAGACTGGCGTTTTTGTTTTGTCTTAATCACAGAAACTATATTTACAGGAGGTATACTTTTTTATGAAAGAAAAAAAATCGGTACTCACACCGGTCTTTTACGTTTCTGTTTCATTAGCAGCTGTCTTCATTTTATGGGGTGCATTTTTCCCAGAAAATGTTGGTTCAGTTCTTGGTGTAATTAACAATTTTATTTCTAACCAACTTGGTTGGGTTTACATGCTGGGCATGACAGCTTTTGTTATTTTTGCGATTTATTTAGTTTTCAGCCCATACGGTAAGATACGTTTAGGTAGACAGGATGAAAAACCACAGTACAGTTACTTTACTTGGTTCTCATTCTTATTCACAGCAGGTATGGGTGTTGGTTTAGTGTTCTACGGTGTTAACGAACCTGTAACTCACTTCCACAACCCACCATCGGCAGAGCCTGGTTCTATTGCTGCTCAGGAAGAATCTATGATGCATACACTGTTCCACTGGGGAATTCACCCTTGGGGTGTATACGCAGTAGTGGGTCTGTCTCTAGCTTACTTTAACTTCAGACACAATGCACCACTACTTATGAGTTCAGCCTTATCACCTTTAATTGGTGAACGATCTAAAGGGTGGTTAGGTACAGGTATCGACTCTCTAGCAGTATTCGGTACAATTTTCGGTATCGCAACATCACTTGGACTTGGTGCAACTCAGATTACAGCAGGTCTTAGCTACAGCTTTGACGGCATTGAAAACAATGTTTGGACGCAGACAATTATCGTCCTAATTATTACTGTAGCCTTTATGATTTCTGCATCTACAGGTGTCAATAAAGGTATCCGTTACTTGAGTATTGGTAACGTTATTATTGCGATAGCCTTAATGTTATTCGTATTTATCTTTGGTTCATCTGTACAAATGCTAGAAGCATTTATGACGAACTTAGGTAACTACCTTAATAACATAGTCAGTATGACATTTAACATGAATTCATTTACAGGCGAGCGTTCATTCTTAAATGACTGGACACTATTCTACTGGGCATGGTGGATCGGTTGGGCTGCCTTTGTTGGTAGCTTCATCGCACGTGTGTCACGCGGTAGAACAATTAGAGAATTCATCGTTGGTGTGATGGGTGTACCGGTTGTCTTCAGTGCGATTTGGTTTGCGATCTTCGGTGTTGCTGGTATTGAATCAGATAACATCTTAGGTGGCGGAATCTATAGCTTAATCGAGACTGAAGGTAATGAAGTCGCTCTATTCGCATTCTTAGAAAACTACCCAGCTGCACCATTAATTATGGGTGTTGCGATACTACTTATCGCTTCATTCTTTGTAACTTCAGCTGATAGTGGTACATTCGTAATCAGTATGTTAACAACTGGTGGTTCATTAAACCCACCACTTAAAGTTAAATTAATCTGGGGTGGTATCTTAGCTGGTACTGCTATCGTATTACTATGGTCTGGTGGTTTATCAGCCATTGAAATGGCGATGTTAATCGCAGCCTTCCCATTCACGTTCATTGTTGCTATGCTCGGTATTTCTCTATATAAAGCCTTACGGAGTGAATATGGAATTATCGAATTAGAAAGACAACAATTACTTTATAAAGATTCTCATAGAGTAAAAACTGAGAAAGAACTTGAAGAAAGAAGAGAAGCTTTCGAAGAAACATTACCAGATGAGATTGCGCCACACCTTGCAGATGATGGTAGCGAAGAAGAAAATAAATAATAAAGTTATTGTTTCACTGCTTGGCTTAATTAAGCCAAGCAGTTTTTTTATGATTAACTTAAATAAAAAGGGGAATATATAAAAAATAAAGACTGTTTAAATACAGTAAGAATATAGGAGTGTTTTCTATGGGAATATTTGGCTTCCTAAAAAATGAAGATCAAATAGATGATGAACAACTAAAGAATGGTGAGCCCTACGTTGAGCTGTCCACCGGTTTAGATGATTATGAAAATCCTTCATGGTCACAAGTAGAAAGTGCTGTACATGATGTTGTGGATTCAGAAGATAGTTTTGCGACCTTATCCTTTGTTAACTACAACCTAGAAGTGGATACAATTCAATGTATTAAAGATGATGAATACTACTCATTTGAAGCGCTCCCTGCAAAAGATTCAGAGGAATTTGGGAAGATATATCATAAGGAATCATTAACACTAGAAGAAGTTGTTGAGTTATTTAAAACATTTTACGACACACAAAAAGTGATTGGCTACAAGGCCTTTATCGAAGATCACTTTCAAGAATAAAAATTACCCGGAGCATATCAATGACTTGCTCCGGGTAATTATTTATACAATACCTTGTATTCTTAAGATTATCTCAGCGACAATGGCTGATCCAAGATAAGTTCCTAATAAGACGAGCATACCAACGATGATTGTTTTCCATCCCATCTTAGCAAAGTCTACCCATGAATTACCTATGGAAATACCTGCATAGGCAAGAATCGGTGTAGTTAGAGCAAGTAAATTTACTTCTGAAGTCCAAGCGACGATTTTTCCCGAACCTGGGAAAAATGGCATCGTAACTACAAAGGCAAGTATCCCGATATAAGCAATGGCAGGTAGCTTCTTAAAAGGTAAAGCTTCATGAATGACCATTCCTATTAGAACAATAATCATTAAAATAATGATTCCGGGTAAAGCTGTTAAAGGCATGACCTCATAACCGATGAAATTACCAACGAGCGTCATGATGGCGACAATACTGAGAGTGAGTGTCCAATCTATTAGTTTTCCGACCATACCTATTCACTCTCCTTGGCTTTTTTATTTTTAATTCTCGACATTAGAGAGAAATATTTTTCAGTTAAAGGTAAACCTATAAAGATACTCATGTATAAACCTGTGACGGATGTAAGTAAATTACTCGCTCCAGAATAGGCAGTGATGAGATCTGCTTGATCAGGATACATGGCAACGAGTGGACCGAGTGAAGCGGCTGTCATACTCCCGCTTCCGATTCCTGTTGCCATGGCGAATGATAGTGGACTAATCGGAAAAACGGACGCAAAGAAACCAGAAGTCAGCCCTAAAAATATTGCACCGAATAATGTGCCGAATATATACATGGATACAACACCACGACCTTCTGGTGAAGAGACTCCATATTTTTCTGATATTAGTGCTAAGTTGGATTCTCGACCAATTGAGTGTGTCATACCAATAGTTTCTCTTTTTAACCCGAGAAACACAGCAACTGGTAAGGCGATCAATATTGTCGCTAAATTACCGAATTCTTGAAAGATTAGTGCAGG
This sequence comes from Jeotgalicoccus sp. S0W5, assembly GCF_011634875.1. NCBI lineage: Bacteria > Bacillati > Bacillota > Bacilli > Caryophanales > Staphylococcaceae > Jeotgalicoccus > Jeotgalicoccus sp. S0W5. The sequence goes on from NZ_SIRQ01000002.1 coordinate 277,440, forward strand.
ACCTGCCTGAATCAACTCAGGTAGAGCAGGTCCTGCTTGAACACCGAATTTTGCAATCAATAAGGTGACAGACATAAAGACCAAGGATTCAGCTTTACTTGATTGAACTTTACTAATTAATGGTGTAAAGAAAGTTGCTAGACCGATAACAACAGCATAGAGCATTGGCAGTAGTAAAACAGTACCTGGACCAATTTGAAATTGATGCGTACCGATTAACTCAGTTATGATGACGATGGCAAAGACAACAGCATGCAAGCGCCAATCTTTCCATAAGTTTAGTGTAGTATTCTCCATGACATATCCCCACTGTTATTTATTTTGGTTCATGTATTCAACAGTCGATTTAGCTAGTACTTTAGCTGCTGTGAGTAAGGCTTTTTCATTAATATCAAATTTAGGATGATGATGTGGATATGGATTATCTGTATTATCTGGTTGTGCACCAGTAAAAATGTATGTGCCTTTAACTTCTTGTAAGTAATATGAATAATCTTCTCCACCCATAATCGGTTCAATTTCTTTTACAGTGGCGACATCAGGTACGGTTTCTGCAACTTTTACGACAAATTCAGTTTCTTCTTTGTGGTTAATGAGTACTGGATACCCACGTTCATAGTTAAATTCGTAGTCTGCACCGGATAGTTCACATGTTCCCTTGATAACCCTTTCCATTTCTTGCTCCATCAATTCACGTGTTTCCTCATTTAAAGTTCTCACAGTGCCCTTGATTTTAGCTGTATTTGCAATGATGTTATAAGGACCAATTGCCTCAAAAGAACAGACTGATAGGACTGCAGACTGAAGCGGGTTGACGCGTCGGCTAACTATTTGTTGAAAATTATTTACGAGCTGAGACGCAATTAAAATGCTATCTTTTGTATCTTGAGGCATGGCACCATGCCCGCCTTTACCAAGAATCTTCACTTCAAAAGAATCAGACGACGCTTGAAGGGCATCAGTGCGGTAGGCAATTTCATTCAATGGAAGTTGTGCTTGTAAGTGAGTGCCAAAGATGACATCAACACCTTCAAGGGCGCCGTCTTCAATCATAGGTTTCGCACCACCCGGTGGTAATTCTTCAGCGTGTTGGTGGATGAATACAACATTACCGTGAAGTTCATTCTTGTGTTTATTTAATGCCTTAGCAACACCGAGTAAAGTAGCGGTATGGCCGTCGTGTCCACAAGCGTGCATTACACCTTCGTTTACAGATTTGAAGTCGAGCTCGGTTTCCTCTTCAATCGGCAATGCATCAAAATCGGCACGTAAGGCAACCGTAGGTCCGTCATGCTCCCCTTTTAAGTAAGCGACGACACCATTACCACCGACACTTGTCCTTACTTCGTGGCCAAGTACTTCATGAAACTCAGCTATGTATTTAGGTGTTTCAACTTCCTCGAATGATAATTCTGGATGTTGATGTAAATGTCGACGTATTGAAATGATTTCTTCGTTTAGTTCATCTAGACTAGCAAAAAGTGTTTCCATTCCTATCAATCCCCTTTTTGTAATAGTAATTATATTGCCAAATTATATGCTTAAATATCTGTTAAGTCAAAATAATCTGAAATAATTAGAGGGTATAGAAATGAATTATAGAGAAAACAAATTAAGAGTGGTGACAATGTTTAATCGTCACCGCTCTTAATACCGGAAATCAGTTCTTGTTCTGCCTTATTACTATTAATGATATAGCGAATAATAAATTGACTTGCTAAAGTGATTGCCTTATCACTGTACGGTAGATTTTCTCCTGCCCTTAGAAGACCTTGATATAGGTCACTTACTGTCCATTGTTTCAAGAGTAACAATGAACGGTATTTTTCAACGGTGTTGTTATCAATATCAAAAAATATTTCCCCAGGTGTGTGTGTCACTTCAAGATAGCGCCTCATAGCTTCTAATACGATGAGTAAAGTGAAAGAATTTAAATGATTGAGGCTTTTACTCTGTATATAGTGTACCTTATCGTAGTAATCGGATAGTAGGAGATGACACTTAATGACTTGGTAAGTATTTTGATGAGATGCGATTACCTTTTCGTGGAGTTTGATAATGACTTCTGAATTGGTGAGTGTGGGGTGATCAAGGTAAAATGAATATGCATCATCAATTGTCAAAGGGCCATTCATACTCATATAAACAAGAAATCTTGTTTGTTCCATTAGTTCCTGTAAACTTTCATCAACGATATAAACAGACTCTACTTGTAAATGACTTAAGTCAATTACACCATCATACTCATGTAAGCGTGATAAGAGGATGTCCTTGTTCCCAGACACTTTTAAATCATGTGCTCTGAGAAGTTCTTTAATTACAGGAATCGTGAATTGTGATAATTTAGTAGCTAGATGTGTGGATTCGTGTAAATGACCAGCAGACAGTAAATGTTCTAAGCGTTGGTCTATAGACTGAGCTTCTGTCGACCAAAAATAGTAACGTTGTAACACATGTTTTGGCTTATCCTTTATTTGATGAAGGAATAAAAGATCTGTTGCATTTAAGGTCAATAATATCACATCCTTTACGAACGTATGTTTGATATAATTATAGATGAAAAATTAAACGAGGTGAAGTAATATGGCAGAGCATAAAATTTTTAAGATGGCAGTATCTAGTGTTTACCCTCATTATGTTACAAAGACAGAGAGAAAAGATAGAACCAAAGAAGAAGTGGATGAAATTATCACTTGGTTAACAGGATATTCGAATGAAGCACTTCATGAACAACTCGAAAAAGGTGTTAATTTTGAAGAATTCTTTGATCAAGCACCGAATATGAACCCAAATAGACGTGAAGTCAAAGGTGTTATTTGTGGTGTAAGAGTTGAAGAAATTGAAGATCCTTTAATGCAGGAAATTCGCTATATAGATAAGTTGATTGATGAACTTGCTAAAGGTAAAAAGATGGAGAAAATTTTAAGAGAAGGATAGCCAATAACTCTGCAGAATATTCTGTAGAGGTATTTTATTTTCATAAAGATTAGTGTAACTTATCTTTATAAGGGGGAATTGAAATGAAAGTTGAAAAAGTAGCAATTATTGGAGCGGGAAACGGTGGAATCACAGCAGCAGCGGACTTATCTGATAGAGGCTTTGAAATTACACTTTATGAAAATGAAAGTTTTGCTAGTAATTTAGAAAAAATAAGGGAACTAGGTGGTATACATTTTCATGAGAATGGAAATGACAAGTTTGTTCCTGTCTATAAGGTCACTACAGATATAAAAGAAGCTATTGAAGGTGCAGAAGTGATTATGTTAACAATCCCTGGATTTGCTATAGAAAATATGGCAGAAGCTCTTGCCCCATTTGTTCAAAAAGAACAAGTAATAATGCTAAATGGGGCAGGTTCTATGGGGGCAATAAGATTCACAAACAAAGTTAGAGCGCTCGGTTTTGACAAAGAACTTAAGATTGGAGAAACAAATTCTTTAACCTACGGGACACGTGCATTTCCAGCGGAAGCAAAAGTTGAGCTTGGGTTAAGAGTAAAAAAACTATTTTTCTCAGCCTTCCCAGCTAGTAAAACGAGTGAGTTAATTGATAAGTGTAAAACGTTGTATGACTGCTTAGTACCAGCTAAAAATGTATTACACTCGACCATGGAAAACGGAAATCCTGAAGTTCACCCTGGCCCTTCTTTACTTAATGCAGGACGAATTGATTATTCGAATGGTGAATTTTACTTATACAAAGAGGGCATTACAGAACATACAGTTAGATTATTACGCGGAATAGAAAGTGAACGAATTGCTATTGGGAGAGCCTTTGGCTTTGAGTTAGAAGATGCAATTACGAGTCGCTATAACAGAGGATATTTCGAGAACAATGAATCTGATATACAGACTTTGTTCAATGAGAGTAAGGTTTATGGAAATATTAAAGGACCAACTGCTGTGGACTCTAGATACTTCACTGAGGATATTGCAGACGGCTTGGTTTTTTGGTCAGACCTTGGAAGAGAAGCAGATGTTCCGACTCCGAATATCGACGCAGTCATTACAATTGGAGGAACAATACTAAATAGGGACTTTCACAAAGAAGGCTTAACGCTTGAGAAAGTTGGACTATCTAATTTGAGCGTAAACGAAATTATCAATCGTTTGTAAAAAAATTAAACTAAGGGGAAATTGTTATGAAGAGAGCACCAACTTTATTTGAGTCTATTTCTTGTTTTGTTTTTCTAGCTGTTGTTATTGGTATCGGCTTTGGATATTTTGAAATACCGATCCAGCCATTATTATTACTATCTGCAGCATATGCAGCTTTTATTGCATACAGAGTAGGGCTAAGTTGGGAAGACATGGAGAAAGGAATTTCTACTCGCCTGAATACAGCAATGCCAGCGATATTTATTATTTTTGCAGTCGGGATAATAGTTGGAACTTGGATATATTCAGGAACAGTTCCCATGCTAATTTATTATGGATTACTCATAATTGATCCTCAATATTTCTTAGTAACCGCCTTTGTAATTTCAGCCATTGTGTCAGTAGCAACAGGAACAGCTTGGGGCTCATCTGCTACAGCGGGTGTCGCATTGATGGGTATCGCAGTAGAAATGAATATGCCCCTAGGTATAACGGCAGGCGCTATTATTTCTGGTGCTATTTTTGGTGACAAATTATCGCCTTTATCGGATACAACTAACTTAGCACCATTAGTTGTAGGTGTAGACCTTTATGATCATATTAAACATATGTTATGGACAACCTTACCTGCATCTTTAATTGGTATAATCGTCTGGTATATTGCAGGTATGCAAATCGATGCGAGTAGCGCTTCTGGAAATAGTGTGAGTGGTTTAACAACAGATTTGGATCAAATATTTAACTGGAATATATTTATGCTTCTACCTTTTGTATTAATTCTATGGGGCGCCTTCTTTAAAAAACCGATTGTTCCAATCATGTTATTATCCTCAGTTGTTGCAGTGATTATTGGGGTATTATCCAATGGTTTTTCTCTCGTTGATGGCTTTACAGCAATGGCCAATGGCTTTTCGGTAGATATGGTCAACTCTAATGCAGAGTTTTCAGAGACAGTCCTTTCACTACTTAACCGCGGTGGAATATTCTCAATGGTAACAATTGTCGTGACAATCTTTTGTGGATATGCCTTTGCTGGAATAGTAGAAGCAGCCGGATGCTTAGATAGAATATTAGAATCATTTACAAAAATGGTTCAATCCACTTGGCAAATTATTGGATCAACAATTTTAGGTAGTATAATCATTGTATTTACAGCTGGCGTTGCATCGATATCTATTATAATGGTTGGTGTTCTAATGAAGGACGCATACAATAAGAAGAACCTAAATTTGCTTAATCTATCTAGAACATTAGAAGACTCTGGAACGATGATTTTAGGATTTGTACCATGGGGTGTTTCTGCTATTTACTACATGGAAGTTTTAGGTGTAGGGGTAGGAGATTATTGGATGTGGGCTGTCCCATGTTACCTCTGTATTGTATTTGCCATGATTTATGCAGTAACAGGAATCGGAATGAAGAAAAAAGCTGCCTAGGTGTTGCAAATTTTTATGATATCCTAAAAGAAAAAAGAGGTGCGTTATTTTATGAGGATTTACTTAGCAAGTCCATTTTTCGATAAAGAACAAGTTGAACGTGTAAAGCGTGTTGAAGCGGCATTGGAAAAGAACCCAACTGTAGAAGAAGTGTTTTCGCCACGTTTACAACAAGATGATCACCTTGAACATGGTTCTGATGAATGGAGAGAAACAATTTACAACAACGATATCAAACATGTAGAGTGGTGCGATGCAGTCGTCGCAGTTCATGATTACGTCGGTGAACATGTCGACCCAGGTACTGCTTTTGAAATTGGTTATGGTAAAGCTTTAGATAAATTCATTGTTTTATACCAAGAAAAAGATCCTATAAAAGAAGCGCCAGTTAACTTAATGTTAACTGATTCATTGGATGCTTACCTCCAAAACATTGAAGATCTAGCAACTTATGATTTCAATGAAAAGACACCGATTCGTTATGAAAATTACACTCACGCTCCGGTTGCGAAAGATGAGGCGTAGGCGTGTTTAATATACATCCCGTTAAACTACAGATATTTGTAGTTTAACGGGATTTTTTGTATTTGTTGAGAGATGGTAATATTCGTTTTTGTTTCGAAGGATAGGAATTACAAAAGAAATCCTTCGAAACAAAAACGAAGCGGATCTAATAGGATAGCTAAGCCTCGAAACAAAAACGAGGCGGATCTCCTATCTTCATCACACTAAAAATCATGCAGTTCTAAATTTTCTGTATGTTATAGCGTACAAAAATATGTTATAGTAACTTAAATTGATGTGGAGGTGAATGGTTGATGAAAGAAAATATAGCATTAATCGGAGACAACTTACAAAGTATACGTAAGGAACGTGGATTAAGTCTAGATAAGACAGCTGCGCTTACTGAGGTGAGTAAGGCGATGCTCGCTCAAATTGAGAGAGGGGAGTCTACTCCTACAGTCACTACATTATGGAAAATAGCTAAGGGCTTAAAGGTCTCGTTCTCATCTCTGATTACTCAGCAACAACATTCTATTAAAGTCATTCGTCAAGATGATGTACATACTGTTACAGAAGAAGATGGAGCCTATAGGGTTCATAATATCGTACCGTTCTCACCTGAGAAACTATTTGAATTGTATATAGTAGAAATTGATCAAGGATGCCGTCACTACGCAGAAGCTCATACTGCAGGTGTGGAAGAGCATATCTTTGTTAACCAAGGTAGTTTTCAAATGGATGTTAATGGGACAGTGACTGATTTAAAAGAAGGTGAAGCCATAATTTTTGATGGTAGCCAGACACATACATATATTAATCCAGGCGATGAATTAGTGAAGTTAACAATGATTATGTACTACAAAAATTAAAGAAGAAGGTGTAATCATGACATTTGATGAACATATAAAAACAATCAAATACGTCTTCCCGAAAACAATTCCCATCATGGCCGGCTTTACCTTCATTGGCCTTGCCTATGGGATATACATGAATTCCCTCGGCTTTGAGCCAATGTACGCCATATTGATGAGTATCTTTATTTTTGCCGGATCCATGGAATTCGTTGCCGGTAGTATGTTACTCGGCGCCTTTAACCCGGTCAGTGCCTTTATCCTAACCTTAATGATAAATGCCCGTCATCTGTTTTACGGCATTGCCATGCTCGATAAGTTTAAGGGTGTAGGTAAAAAGAAATCCTATTTAATCTACGGCATGTGTGACGAAACCTTCGTCATCAACTCTACGTCCAAGGTGCCGACACACATTAATTCAGGTTGGTTTATGTTCTATGTAACCTTGTTTAATCAAATTTACTGGGTAGGTGGCACAACATTAGGTAGCCTTTTTGGGACAGCAATACCCTTTAACACAGAAGGTATAGAGTTTGTGATGACAGCACTCTTTGCTGTGATTTTCTTAGATCAATGGAAAAAGGAAAGATATCATATTAGTTCCATCATTGGAGTTGGTGCCTCAGTACTCAGCTTAATTGTTTTTGGCAGTGAAAACTTCATTCTACCTGCCATGGTCATTATAATAATTGCCCTAACGGCAATCAAAAAGATGATGTCTAAAAGAGAGGTGATCTCGTAATGTCCTTAACAGAAGAAATTATCATCATTGCTTGTGTAGTTTTAGGTACGATGACGACTAGATTCCTACCTTTTCTTATATTTAACAATGATAAAGAAACACCAGCCTATATAAAATATCTCGGCTATATGTTACCGCCTGCAGTTTTTGGGTTACTCGTCGTCTATGCACTGAGAGAGGTAGACGTGACTTCATTCAGTGGTTTTGTTCCAGAAGCTTTGGCAATTGGATTGATTATAGTGCTCCACTATTGGAAAGAAAACATGTTGCTTTCTATAGCAGGTGGCACAATTTTCTACATGATATTGGTACAAGCTGTGTTCTAATATTTACATCATCGCTATTTTCACTTATACTAAATGTGTATAAAGTCAATTTCAATAAGTATAAATATATTTAAGAGGTGCATTTTTTGAGTGTCGTAGGATCTATCTAGGAAAACATGAAGAGATGAAAATAATAGGGAGAATTATACCCTTTATTTGTCGTACTCAAATTTCCTATTATGAAGATACCTACCGACTTTACCCACAAGCACTTCGATTCATAGATAATCCTGAAATATGGGATTTCTATGGGTTTATTCGCGCTTGTTTTTAAAGCTACGGTGGAAACCGTAGCTTTTTATTTTGTTTAACTTATTGAATCTAAAAGGTTCTTCAATAATGGAATATTACTTACATTAAGGAGAAAAATTATGAATGAAATGACTTATGAGAAGTTAGAATATAACGACTTAAAAGAATTAGTAAAATCATATTGTGTTAGCGGGTTAGGTAAAGACCTTTTCGATAAACAAACACCGAGCTCGAATAAAAGAATTGTAGAACATAGATTAACAGAGACAACTGAAGCGAGAAATATACTAGATACTGGGGCAAAAATGCCTTTCATGAATGTGTCTAATATTGATTTTCTAATCGAAAAAGTAGAAAAAGGAATTATTTTGACACCTGAAGAACTCGTGTATGTGACTGACTTTTTAAGAGGATGTCGAAGAATAATTGAGTTTATGTCGACCAAAGAGTTTATAGCACCAACATTAACTTCTTATGTGAATTCAATGACAGAATTAAGATCTTTAGAGGAAGAAATTAGTGTGGCCATTAAGAATAATAAGGTGGATTCGCATGCTGACAAAGAACTTAAGCGAGTGCGGTCGTTTATCGACACGACAGAAGTTAAAATTAAAGATAAATTAAATAAATTCATAAACAGTAATAAAAATTATGTACAAGAAGCTTTTATAAGTGTGAAAAATGAGCGCTATACGGTACCAATTAAAGCGACATATAAGAACCAAGTGAATGGTACAATCGTTGAACTGTCATCTAAAGGTACTACTGCTTATGTTGAACCGAGTGTGGTTAGGAAATTAAGTGAAGAGTTGGATGGTTTAAAAGCAGAAGAGGCGATGTTGGAGTATCAAATACTGGCGACACTGACAGGGCTTATAAATGAAAATATGCATACAATCAATATCAACATTGAATTGATTGCACAATATGACATGATCAATGCAAGGGCAAGATTTAGTAAAGCAATTGATGGCGTTCAGCCTAAAATTAATGATTATGGAAAAATTAAGCTTATAAATTGTAAACATCCACTACTAACAGGAGATATTGTGCCGTTAGATTTTGAAATCGGAGATGACTATCGGAGCTTGGTCATTACAGGGCCAAACGCAGGTGGTAAAACGATTGTACTTAAAACGATTGGTCTCGTCACCTTAGCTACGATGTCAGGCTTTCATATTTCAGCTTCATCAGATACAGAAATTGCGATTTTTGATAACATTTTTGTGGATATTGGTGATAATCAAAGCATAGAAAATGCCCTCAGTACTTTTTCATCACATATGAAAAATCTTTCAAATATTTTACCGCAAGTTAACAACAATACCTTGCTACTATTCGATGAAATCGGAAGCGGGACAGAACCAAATGAAGGTGCAGCTTTGGCAATTTCATTATTAGAAGAGTTTTACCATAAAGGATGCATGACAGTCGCAACCACGCATTATGGTGAAATTAAACGGTATTCAGAAATGCATAGCGACTTTATGAATGCGGCGATGCAGTTTAATCAGGAAACTTTAGAACCGTTGTTTAAGTTACAAATTGGGAAGTCGGGAGACAGTAATGCACTGTGGATTTCACGGAAGATGAATATTCCTGAAAATGTGTTGAATCGAGCGGAAAACTATATGATTGAAAAAGACTATGGTTTAGAGACAGTAGATCAAAATAAAGTACGCAAAGAAAAATTAATTGATGAAACACCTAAAGATACAACAATTTATGAAAAAGGCGATCGTGTGAAGCTATTGGATTATGATGATTTTGGTATAGTCTATGCAACACAAGATAAATTCTCTAATGTTCAGGTATATTATAAAGGTGATATGCTAGAAGTGAATAAAAAACGTCTGAATTTAGAGTTGAAAGCCAAAGAATTGTACCCAGACGATTATGATTTAGACACTTTATTTACTGATTATCAAACTAGAAAATGGAAACATGATATTGAAAGAGGTTCTAAGAAAGCATTGCGTAAGGTTGATAAGGAAATAAGAGCAGACAGGAATAAGTAAGAGAAGAACCCGATAATCCAAAAAGGATTATCGGGCTTTTTACTTGTCATTCTTCCGATAAGTAATTAATTGAATCTAATGCTTTTAAGGTCATCGATAGATGCCTTTCTATCTTTTCACCAAAATCAGCTTTGCTTTTAGATTCTATTGTTTTAACAATCTCGATGTGTTCCTGAATAACATGTTTCATACGACCTTGTTTGGTAATTGCTTTGGATCCAATAAGTATGGTGAGGTTATGAAACACATCATACGATTTTAAGAAGATATTGTATTTGGCAATCATGAACATTGTTCGATGGAATTCTTTATCGAGTTGCATAAAGTGATAACTATTTTTTTCTTCCATCGCTCTATTTTGTTTCTCAATGATATTCTTCAATTTTTGAATGTCTGTGTCCTCGACATTATCAAACAAAGGATCTTTGATACCTTTTTCAATCGTCGCTCTTAAGAGGAAAATCTGTTTTACTTCTTCTTGAGTATGTTGTTTTAAGCGATAGCCTTTCCTTGGTCGAAATTCAATTAAATCCTCATTTATTAAATCATACATTGCCTCTCTTAAGGGTGTTCTGGATACATCGAGTTGTGTGGCAAGGCTCTGTTCATTTATATAATCATCAGAAGGAAATCCATCGTTTAGAATAATGTCTTTTAAGGTTGTGTAAATCGTATCTTTCAGTGTTTTGTGTTTGATGCCTTTAATTTTGAAATCATTCATACATATCATTCCTTCTGAGATAATCTAACCGTTCAAGAATTTAACTGGAGCCATAATGATGCTCGGTAAATAAGTGACTGCAAGTAGTACAAGAATTAAAATTCCAACTTGCGGGAATAGGTGCTTGAACATTACAGGTATCTTCTGTTTTGCAATTGAAGATACTACGAATAAGCAAACACCTAATGGTGGAGTGACCATACCAATTGTTAGGTTTACTGCAAGTATTATGCCAAAGTGTACCGGGTCAATTCCCGCTGCAACAATCATTGGTGCAAACAGTGGTGTAAAGATTGTTACGGCACTGATTGTATCTATAAATGTTCCTGCTAATAGTAGAATAATATTGATAATAAGCAATAGTAAAATTGGATTCTCAGCAGCGAATCCAAGCAGATTCATCAATTGATTTGGGATATTTTCATAATTAATATACCAGATAAAAATAGCTGCAGAACCAATTAAGAAAATTATACCTGTCGAAGTGTAAGCTGTACTTTTTAAAACAGCTACTATGTCTTTAAATGTTATTTCTCTATAGACAAATATACAGATTATGAGGGCATAAACAACAGCAATTACACCTGATTCAGTTGCTGTAAATAGTCCGGATATAATTCCTCCTATGATAATGACTGGCATCATTAAAGCGAGGATTGCATCTTTAAAATACTTGAGAAAAACACCTACAGTGATTTTCTCTTCCTGTTTAATGACGTAATTATTTTTCTTACCAACATAAATACTATAGACCATCAAACCGAGTGCCATAAGAATTCCGGGAATAAATCCAGCAATAAATAGATCACTGATTGAAACTCCTGCAATTACTCCGTAAAGTATTAGTACAATACTAGGTGGCACTATAGGTCCAATTGTTGAGGCGCAAGCTATTAAAGAAGTTGTAAAACCTTTGTCGTAACCTTCTCTTAACATGGTTGGAATTAACATTCCTCCAATTGCGGCAGCGGCAGCTAATGCAGTACCCGTTAAGGCGGCAAAGAATATACTACTGATGATTACAACTAAAGCCAATCCCCCAGGAATTGGACCTACTATTATTTTAGAGAAGTTAACGAGACGTTCGGAAATACCCCCTTTAGCCATGATTTCACCTGCAAGTACAAACAGAGGGATAGCGACTAGCGTAAAGCTATTCGTACCGCTAAATATATTTCTTGGAACATTTGCGAGTAAAGATACATCACTTCCCATAATTCCTAGTAGTGAAATAAACGCCATTGCAAATGCGATAGGAACACGCAAGATGATGAGAACAAACAGTAAAATAATTAGGAATATCCAAAGCATACTTTATATAGCCTCCTTACATAGAAATAAATCATAAACAGTGATGATAATGGGACAGCCATGTACAAGTACGCTCTTTGTATGGGAAGTAAACCGAGTGTTTGTCCTGAAACTAGATTTTGATTGACTAGAATACTGCCATATATGACAAGGATTGAGAGTACAAACAGAGCGACCAGACATTCTATTACTCTGAAGAGCACATCGTATTTTTTAGGTAATTTTTCAAATAAATCTACTACAAGATGTTCATTTTTACTTACAAGTACAGCGGCTCCAGAGAATACACTATAGACAAAACAAATCATCAAAAATTCTTGAGACCATGGTATGCTAATTTGAATGAAGTAACGAAATAACACTTGTAAGAAGGTTACGATTACTGTCAGTGATAAGCATAAGATCATGATGAATTCTAAGAATTTTGTGATTGAATCATCGATTTTCTCAAACATTTAATCACATCCTTATTATTTTGCTTCTATGAAACTTTGTATGATATCTTTTGAAACTTTGTCAGAGATTTCATCTCGAACAGAAAGCGTCGCTTCCTCAAATGCTTTTCTATCTGGTTCGGTAATGGTAATGCCTTCTTCATCTAACATAGTAAGAATCTCATCTTCTTGATTACTCAGTTCTTCACGTTGGTAATATCTTGCTTCTTTTATTGCCTTATCTACTGCAGTAACTTCCTCTTTAGATAAGGAAGAATAAAACTCATCACTCATCAAGATGACGGCAGGTGTGTAGGTATGTGATGTGAGCGAGATATATTGCTGAACTTCATAAAATTTCATGGAATTTACTGTAGGGAGTGGATTTTCCTGTCCATCGACTACTCCTTGATCTAGTGCAGAGTATAGTTCATTAAAATCAACAGGAATAGGATTTGCACCAATTGCTGTAAAATACATTGCCCAAACTGATGCAGGTTGGATTCTAATGCTTAGATTTTCTGCATCTTCAGGTGTTACTATTTCCTTAGTGTTATTACTTAAATGTCTGAACCCAACCTCCCAATAGCCAAGACCTTTCATTCCTTTTTGATCCACATATTCCAACATCTCTTTGCCGGGGTCACCATCTAAGGCCTTGTAGACATGCTCTTTATCTTCAAAGAGAAAAGGAATTCCAAATAAATTCATTTCTGGGACAGTGTTGGCTAGGTTACTATCCGCCGCCACTGTAGTCATTTCAATTGATCCGTTTATTACTTGTTCAATGACATCTCCTTCAGACCCTAAAGTTCCGTTTGAGTGTATTTCCACGGATATATCGGTGGATTCATCAGCTTCTAAAACTTCTTTAAACTTTTCAGCTGCTACATGGTATTGGTGAGTTTCAGAGCCTGTGTGTGCTAGTTTAATCACTTTTTCACCAGAGTTTTTATCAGCTGTCTCGTTACTACAAGCAGATATAAAAATTGTTAAAAGCAAGACAAGAAAGAGTTTCTTCATAGTTCCATCCCCCCTTATTGTGGCTATAGATTTTTGTAAAGGTCCTTACGACGACTATCAAAAATCGGAATATCCTTGCGGATTTTATCGATGTAATTTAAATCAAGTTCTGCGGAAATGACATTTTCTGTATCACTAGAAGCTTCGTTAAGTACCTCCCCAAAGGGATTGATGATAATTGAATGACCAGCAAAAGTTGTTTGATTACTTTGAGTTCCTATAATATTTGAACCCACTAAGTAACACTGACTCTCAATGGCTCTTGCTTTTAGCAGTGTAAGCCAGTGATCAGTTCTTTCTATTGGCCATTCCGCAACCACAAATATGACTTTAGCTCCAGACATGGTAAGGTCACGGAACAATTCAGGGAAGCGGAGATCATAGCAAATTGCTAGACCTGCATTCTCGCCGTTTAATTTAAATGTCTCAACAGATTCATTACCTGCCTTCAGATATTCTGGCTCATTAAGCATTGGCACTAGATGCATTTTGGAATATTCGTGAACCAGTTCACCTTGTGTATTTACGACGAAGGCAGTGTTATAAACACCATTGCCATTTTTAATATTTGGTACAGATCCTGCAACAATGTTCACCTCATATTGCTTTGCAAGTTCAGATAGAATACTAAAAGTCGGCTCCAAATTATTATCGGCATAATCATGAATGTTTGGTAAATCATAGCCTGATGTCCACATTTCTGGTAGTACAACGACATCGGTATTTGATAAGTCTTTAGAGTGGAATAGTGAAGCTACTTTATCGAGATTCTCTTGAACATTACCGTCTTTGACTGCAAATTGAAAAACTTTGATTTTCATATCAGTTACTCCTTTAATTTCTCTAATTTATACTCAACGCTAATTGTTTTGTTTAATTTTTCTGAGTGAATACTGCAACGATAACCGTCACCATATATAAAACCATTTAGTAAAGGAACAGTACCTGAGTAAACAATAGAATCTTTTTTAGGAACGTCATGTTGATCTAGAAATTCTAAGATTTCATCTAATGGAATTATAGAAGCGAATGTACCTTCCTGGTATTTTTTCCATTCACCGTCAACTAGGACATCACAAAATAATTTAATGTCGTCCCATTCATCTTTAATATCATTTAAATCAATTGTTTCGTTAGCTAGAGGCTTATCGCATATTTGTTTGGATTTCTGAATTGATACGGTTTCTAAGTCACGATCTGTATGATCACTACCTACTGTAACTTTTACGTCACCATCTTCATCAAAGATTAAAACTATTTCAGCTTCGCCACTTGTTTTGTTACCAACCACTGATATTTCATCTGATTGATCGATAAGAGAAGGGCTTAATGCATAGAGTTCCGGCACACTCGCTGGCTCTGGAACGCCAATCTCTTTTAATTCTTCAATATGTTCCCACGTTTTATCTTTGTCTCTGCCTGCATAACCAATTGCAAAAAGCTTAACCATTTAAAAACATCCCCTTTAATGTATTATGTATACATTATATAAAAGTAAAATATTTTGTAAAGGCTTACATGCAGAAATTTCTGATACTTATATATGTAAAAATTATAGAAATATAAATAAAGATAAGTAGAAATTATAAAATTATACTTAAGAAATATTTAAGAATTACATAATTAATACAAAATATCTCTCATTGCAGATTAATGAAGTGTCTGATGTACCGATTATTATGGTAACGGCTAAAGGTGATGACTTAGAAAAATTAACAGGCTCTAGTCATGGAGCGATTGATTACATCGTAAAACCGTTTAACCCTAATGAGCTCGTTGCTAGGGTGAGGGCGCATATTGAACGTTACAACAGACTGAAAGGTGATGATGCTAAGAAGTTCATAGTATTCGGCCAAACGATCATCGATATTGAGGGTCGTACTGTGGAGGTCGGGAATCATTCAGTTAACCTAACTGCTAAATAATTTGATTTACTTCTATTTTTAACGCTAAACCCTAACCGGGTGTTTACCAAGGAAGAATTGTTTGAAAAAATTTGGGGACTAGATGCTGTAGGCGACAATACGACAGTGACAGTCCATATTAGAAAGTTACGTGAAAAGATAGAGCGTGATCCCGCTGAACCAGAATGGATTCTAACAGTATGGGGCGTGGGGTACAAATTTAAGAAAATTAATTAGTTTAGCAGTAGAGATTCGAATAACAAGGTTCGAATCTCTATTTTTATATATTTTTTATCAATTTTAGGGTAATAGTATAAACATCTGATAAAAAGTAGGTGGAAATATGATTACTGGTAAGAAGGATATAAAAAAGATTCAAAATGACTTAGAAGATATAAAAACAGATTTACATAATTATGATGAGCCGGCCTATGATCCAAAAATTGTTGAGCTTTGGCAATATGTAAAAGAACGTGCTGCCAAACATCAATTAGAAAAGATACCGATTGATAGTATTAAAGATTTTGAAAAAGGGATGCCGCTTAGTCAGTTAGAAAATGCAGGCTTTAAGAATATATATGAGATTTCGAACTATAGTACGGAGCAGTTTCTCCTAATTAAAGGTGTCGGCGAAAAATCAGCATACCTTTTAAAAGAAGCGGTTGAAAAGGTAAAGCAGTCGGTGCATATTCGTGCCAAAGGGCGTATTGATCCAGATAAGCTTGAACGATTAGATTTCGACTTACTTCGTACAATTTACCTAAAAAGGAAACTAGTTGTTGATGCTGAGAAAGTAGAAAATCAGATTGAAGCATTTGAACAAGAATTTAAACAAGACTTCTCTGTGATAGAAAAACAGAAAAATATCTTTATGAAACTATTTCAAAATGCTCAGGAGAAGGAGGGAGTTAATGCTGCAATTGAAGCGGTAAATCAAAAAGGGGTAGAACAAAAATTTACTGATATAAAATCAGCTTATTCTGCAATCAAGGAATTTGAAGTGACTGATGATACGTTAAAACAAGATTTTATCGACAATAGTATTCAGTATTACACAGCGATTGAAAATATTACTGGCTATACGAATCAAAAGCAGGCAGATGATATTCCTTCAGAATTAGTTGAAGCAGTCAATAATGTGGAACTAAATGTTGATGGACTAGATCTGACACTAAGGAACTATCAGGAATTTGGTGCCAAGTATGCTTTATATAATAAGCGGATTCTACTCGGTGATGAGATGGGCCTTGGTAAAACTGTCCAGGCACTTGCTGTTATTAATCATCTAAACTTGAATAATCAGCCTTATACGATTGTTGTTTGTCCGCTTAGCGTCGTCGCCAACTGGAAACGTGAGACTGAAAAATTCACTAAGCTCAATGCTTTTATTTACCATGGCAATGGTAGAGAAAAAGTATTTCAAGAGTGGTTAGATAAGAAAGGTATTTTGATTACCACCTTCGAACATACCCGTAATTTCGATAAAAGTCTCATTAAAGAGTTGAATATGCTCGTTGTTGATGAGGCTCACTTCGTTAAGAATCCTGAGGCCAAACGTTCTAAAAGTATCTATGCCTTATCAGAACTCGCCAGCCATGTTCTCTATATGAGCGGAACACCTTTAGAAAATAAACTTGCTGAGATGAAACAATTATTAGGTGTGTTGCAGCCGGATATTGCTAATAAAATATCAAAAGAACTTCATCTTTTAGATCCACAGAAGTTTAAAATAGAGATTTCCCCAGTATACCTAAGAAGAAATCGAGCAGATGTACTAGGAGAATTACCAGACCTTGAAATCATTGAACAATGGTCTAACTTTGGTGAAAAAGAAGAAGAGATATACGATCAAGCAGTGTCTGAAGGTCAGATGATGGCGATGAGACGGGCAGCATGGAAAGGTGGGACACCTGAAGCATCACCTAAACTTGATGCCCTCGTTGATATTTGTGATTCAGCAAAAGAAAATGGACATAAGGTTCTTGTCTTCTCATTCTTTAGAGATGTCATCGAGACAGTTCAAGAACATGTGACAGAAGCAAAATTTCCTGCAATCACCGGTGATGTTCCAAATGATGAGAGGCAAAAAATTATCGATGAATTTACAAGTGCAGAAGCTGGTGCAGTCATGACCGCTCAGATTATCGCAGGTGGGGTAGGTTTAAATATACAAGCAGCCAATATTATTATTTTATGTGAACCACAGTGGAAGCCTTCTACAGAAGAACAGGCTATTGGTCGTGCTTACAGAATGGGGCAAACACGGGGTGTTGTCGTTTATCGACTGTTGACTGAAGATAGCATTGACGTTAGCATGTTGGAATTACTTGGTGAAAAATCTAAGTTATTTGATATGTATGCCAGAGACTCAGAAGTTGCAGATATTGCACAAAGACAGATGAATGCTGAAGCATTGCTGAAATCAGAAGAAGAGTCAGAAGCATCTATGACCAAACAAGTCATGGAAATGGAGAAAAAACGATTGGCAGAAAAACAGGCAGGATAAGTATAAACATGAAGAAGCGCGACAATCAAATTTGTTTGATCATCGCGCTTTGTGTATTAGTAAAATGGCCAGATTAATGGAACAACGACTACGCATATAAATGTAGTGATGTGGAGAGGATTTCTACTCAAGAGCAAAAATCGGATGTCGAATAGACAAAACGGGCGAGAAATTCTATTAGAGGGCAAAAATCTAGACTCCAATAGAAAAAACAAGCTAAAAAGTTTATTCGTCCTGAATAATTCAGCAACGAATAGACAATCCACCTTCCACCATTAGCTAGAAATTTATCTTGTAAAAACATAGAAGTATGATATAAATTGAATTATCTAACTATTATAAAAATAAAGGGGTTATTGAAGTGAAAGATAATATTTACGGTAATATTCCATGTTTTTTAGGGGCAGAGAATTTAGTGCAAAAAGGTGAATATGATACAGACGTTATTTTTTATGGTGCACCATTCGAAGGAGAGAGTACGTGGGGGGACTACACTGGTGTGGAGCTCGGTCCCAAACAAATTCGTTCGTCTTCTGCGCGTTATAGTGGTTACTTACCTGAGTTAGATCATATTGATGTGAAGGAACATTTAACTTTTGGTGATGCGGGTGATGTGCCATTTGTTGCGCATGATAATGAACAATCTTATCAGAACATTGAAGATTTTTCTGCTGAGCTATGGAAAACGGGCAAGTTTCTTGTTGGTTTTGGTGGTGAGCATGGTGTAACGTATCCAATTTTAAAAGCACTGGCAGATAGTGGGAAGACTGTTGGAATCATTCACTTGGATGCACATTATGACAACATGCCTGATTATGAAGGTGAGAAATATGCAAGAAACACACCTTTTATGAGGTTATATGAAACAGAAGGTGTGAGAAATGAATCGATTATTCACACGGGGATTCATGGGCCACGTAATAAGCCTGAGACTGGGAAGTATGCTAAGGAAAATGGTGCTGTAACTATTGGCATTAATGAAATTAAAGAATCTAATGATCTAAGAACTTTAGCTAAAGAGATTTACGAGCAAGCTGCAAAAGACGTTGATGTGGTTTACTTGTCTATTTGTAGTGATGTCCTGGACTTCGCATACAATCCTGGTGGGCCAGTTGATGGTAATGGTTTAACGTCTTACGAATTACTCACTTTAATTCATGAATTCGGTAAACTCGGTTTAGTCGGCATGGATTATGTGGAAGTCTATCCAATGATGGATCAAAACCAACAATCTGCTCACTTTGTCTCATATGCAGTACTTTACGTTTTAGCGGGTCATGTTAAGTATTTAGGCAAGATATAAACCTTAAAGGGGTTGGTGATTATTAGCAAGATTTTAGATATTGTTAAGGCACTCGGACCAGGAATGATTATTACTGCTTCATTTATTGGACCTGGAACTGTGACTGCCATGACCCGTGCGGGTGCAGGTTTCGGTTATAGTCTCTTATGGGCTGTCTTATTCTCTGTTATTGCGACGATCGTCCTTCAAGAGATGATTATCAGACTAGCACTTGTGACGCGTCGAGGATTAGGTGAAGCGATTTACGATTTGTTCAATCATAAAATAGGTAAGTTTATAACAGTATGGATTTCTATGATTGCTGTTGCAGTCGGATGTGCAGCGTACATGAGTGGTGATCTTCTAGGGACATCACTCGGTTTAGGTCACTTGCTCAACATTCCAACTAACATACTCGCACCGATTGTTGGGATTATAATATTTCTGATTGGCATCCAGGGTAGTTATAAGCTAGTTGAAAAAATTATTATAGGACTGATGGTCATCATGGGTGGTACTTTTATCACGACGATGTTCATGGTTCAACCCAATTGGGGAGAGGTATTCCAAGGCATGTTCATGCCTTCAATTCCTACTGGCTCTATTATTATGGTCATTGCTCTGATCGGAACAACAGTTGTGCCTTACAACTTCTTCCTTCATGCAACGACGGTACATGAACGTTTTAACGGTATGCAAGACTTGAAGCTTGCACGCTGGGATACGATTATTTCTATTACTATTGGTGGGATTATATCTGCTGCTATCCTCATCTCTGCAGGTGCATTAATTGTTGGTCAAGAAATTGACAGTGTCATCGCCTTAGCAGGGCCACTTGTACCAGTGTTAGGTGAAACTTGGGCACCGATATTTATCAGTGTTGGTTTGTTTGCTGCAGGATTTTCATCTGCTCTGGCTTCTCCTATGGGGGCAGCCGCAACAGTCAGTTCTTTCTTCAAGTGGGAAGGTGGCATGAAAAACACCAAGTATAAAATCGTGTTTGGAACAGTAATACTTATTGGTGTTGTCACATCTGCAATTGGTTTTGAACCGTTAGAAGTCATCCTATTAGCACAGGCTTTAAATGGTGTCATCTTACCGTTAATTGCAATACTAATTTTTGTCATTATAAATAAAAAAGGATTGATGGGACAATATAAGAATGGACCTATTTTAAATGTGATAGGCTTCCTAGTTGTCGTTGTTGTATCGTTTTTAGGTATTTACAGTGTAATTGATGCTGTAATCTCATTTCTAGCATAAAAAATACACGAACATCTTTATAACGAGATGTTCGTGTATTTCATTTTTTAAGACTCGGTAACATTTCTATTTTTACCAGAAGCGATACCGGTAAGTACCATAACGAGTGAGACAATGAGCATTAAACTTAGTGGTAGGAACCAAGATCCTGAAATATCTTGTAAGCCACCAACTAAAACGGGTCCAAGGGCTGCTAATAAATAGCCCAAGGATTGTGCCATACCTGATAGTTCAGCCGCTTGATAGCCATCTCTTGTTCTTAGTGTGTAGAACATCATAGATAATGAAAATGCGCTACCGTTACCGACACCAAGTAAAATGACCCAAAGTAGCGATAGTTCTGAGTGACCGAGTAATAATCCTCCAATTCCGATTAGAATGATTAACCCGCTCAGAGCAGCGATGAGTACTTGATCTTTCATCTTATCGGCAACCACAGGAATAATGAATGTAAAAGGAATGCTGGCAAGTTGGAAGGCGAATACACCCCAACCGGCTAAATGTATATCATACCCATTGGAAGTAAGAATCGTTGGCAACCAAGTAATTAATGTATAGAAAATTAAGGACTGGGCACCCATGAATATGGTGATTTTCCAAGCGAGTGGAGACTTAAATAGTCCCCCTAACTGCTGGTTTTTAATATTGCCCCTTGGTTTGCTGCGATTTTTTAATTGTACGAGCCAAACTAACAGTGCCAAGATTGATAAAGACACCCAGATTAAGAGTGCACTACGCCAGTTGAAATTTCCTGAGGTCGCAATCGGTATACTCAAACCAGATCCAAGGGCGCCAAAGACATTCATTACAATTGCATATAGGCCTGTCATCAGGCCAATTTTATGCGGAAAATTCATCTTAACGATACCTGGCAATAAAACATTACCAACCGCAATGGCTAAGCCAATCATTAATGTACCAGTAAACAGAAGTCCAATACCACTTGCTGAACGAATAAACATTCCTAAAATCAGGAGGACCAAAGATAGTGCAATCGTTGTTTCCATGCCAATTCGTCTCGCAATTTTTGGTGCGAATGGAGATAGTAAAGCGAAGGCAATAAGCGGTAAGGTTGTAATGCTTCCTGCTAAAGCATTACTGATGCCAAAGTCATCCCTAATGAATGATACTAAGGCACCTGCAGATGTCAGTGGTGCACGCAAGTTTGCTGCGACCAAGATCACCCCAATTATTAGGAAAATATATAAATTTTTGTTATTATTTTGGTCCAATTCATTGTTCAAAGATTATCCACCTCATTACAATCATAATTCTTTTCGGAATATATAATCCGTCTGTTCATCATCACCCATAAAAAATGAATGTGAACCCACTTTTTTAAAACCTTTCTTTTTATAAAAGGAAATTGCCTTATTGTTAAATTCCCAAACACCTAACCAAATCGACTTCTTATCTAGTCGTTTAGCTTCTTCATGCGCTAAATTTAACAATGCTTTACCCAGCCCAAGTCCCTGATATTTATTCAGTATATATATTCTTTCGACTTCGAGTGCATCATCACCCATCGGTTCAGACTGAGCTGTTAAAATATTTAATTTCAAGAAACCAGCGCATTCATCATCATAGAATATATAGAAAAATTGAGAATGTGGATTTTTTAATTCAGCTGCAAAGTTTTCCTTTGTATATGCCTCATCAGAATAAGCCTTCATGTTTTCTGCAGAATTTTGTGCCATGAATGTCTCATGGAATGTTTGATAACTAATCGCGAGAAGATGATCTAAATCATTTAAATTGCATTTTCTAATATGTATTGTCATATAAATACTCCTATAGCCAGCTTGTTAGCCACTTATTATTCTCTTTAGTATACAGCATTCTCTCATAACCGCCCTGTTCGAGAGCTTGGTAGAATTCCATTCTATCAGGTATGACTTTATAAACTGCCAAGTCTCGTGTCTTAGCATCGAGATAGTCTCTGACATGTTTAAAATCTTCTGATCTTACTTCTACAGCTTTACCTTGCAAGCGAATTTGTCTACCTTGTTCTCGCCAGTAAAAATTCATTGCTACATGACTATTTTCTTTAAGTTGTTCGACCTTTGTTCTTCCCTTACCACTTTCAATAAAGAATCCTTCATCATCCATTGCTTTTATAACCAGGACTCTAGAATCTACAAGGTGAGTTTGATCGTAAGTAGCCAGCACCATACTTCTTGGCTCCAGCACTTCTTTTGCAACAGCGCATTTAAACCATTCTTGAAAATGAGATAACGGTGAACTAAAAGTACGATCATCGAAACTAGGGAAAGGTCCAGACATCACTGGTGATTGGCTAAGCATTTCATTAATATTCATGGTGACACTCCTATTTATATTATGGTTGGATTTTATCACATATAGGTATATTTTAGATAAAGAGAATCATTTCTTAAGAAGGTAGTGATGATGTGGCTAAGAAAAGAATAGCTATTATTGGAACAGGCGTTGCTGGGACGTCTCTAGTAAAATTTTTTGTAAGTGATGAACGTTTTAACGAGAATTATGAAATTGATTTATATGATGGTAAAAAGACAATGGGACGTGGTTATGCCTATCAGCATGATGATGAAAACTTAATTGTGAATCTCCCAGCGGAGCTGATGTCACTCACTTCAGATCAAGGAGACTATATTAAGTGGTTGGAAAGTAATAAATATGAAGCTGAAAGTTACACAAGTAGAAGCTTATATGGAGAATACATACATTCTACTCTGATGAATTTTGTACATCGTCATCAAAATATAAATACAGTCGAAAGCTTTGTTGAAGATATATCATTTGAGAATGACGAAAATATTTATACTGTTTATACAGATGGTGCTGTCTCGAAATATGATGCAATCTTCTTAACAAATGGTGAGATGTCATATAGTGATCCTTATGAGCTAAAAGGTGAAAAGAACTTCATATATAATCCGTATCCAATTGAAGATGTTTTGAAAAATGTTAAAGGGCGAATTGGAATTATAGGAAGCGGTTTGTCTGCGATAGATTGTTTTAGATATTTATTAAAAAATGGACATTCTAAGGTGACTGTTTTGTCGAGAAGTGGAGAATTACCTTCTGTTAGAGGCACTTATTATGATCTCAGTGGGGAATACTTCTCTATTGAGCATGCGATGTCCGACAAAAATCAAGATCTAATCCCATTAGATCGTATTGTAGATTTATTTAGAAAAGAACTTAGGGCGCACGGTATACAAGAAGAATTATTAACTAGAAAAACTGACCGGCCAGAGATTGATTTAAAGTTTGATTTAGAACATCCAGATGAAGTCGGAAAGATACAATATCTTATTACTAGTCTAGAAGATACATTTAAAGTACTGTATAAATATTTATCAAGAAAAGACAAAACTCGGTTTATGGAAGAATATCACGAACTTATTCAAAGCAATCATTCGCCAATGCCACCGCATGGTGCCAAACAAATACTTGAATGGATTGATAAAGGACGTCTCGAATTTTTAGATGATATGGAATCGGTAGAAGTTAATGATGAGTTTTTAGTTGGATTTGAAGATAAAAACCAAGAACCATTCGATGTACTCATCAATGCAACAGGACCCGTGTCTGATATTAGAAAAGATAACACCTTATTGATTAAAAATCTCTACAATAGGATGCTTGTTGAACCGGATGAATTTGGAGGACTATTGATCGATAAATACCATAGGGTCATCAGTCCGAGGTATGGAACGATGCACAATTTTTATACAATTGGTGCCTTAACTGTCGGTTCAGATTATTTAATTAAAGGGGTGACGATGTTATCAACTGAGACCTACCATCTAGTAAATCATTTTCTCACACGTAATTAATAAGGAAGTTTTGGTCAAAGTGGTAGACAAGTAGATTAATTAGGCGGAGAATAGTAGAGTCAATTAAATTTTAAGGAAGTGCAATTGTTTTGTCAGAAGTATTTAAAGAAAAATTATGGACCAAAGACTTCATCAATACCTCGATCGTTAACTTTGCATTGATGATGTCTCAATATCTATTGTTGGTAACTATGACAATGTATGCAATTGATGAATACGGTGCTTCGATAGGATTAGCAGGACTTGTGTCCAGTTCGTTTATTATTGGATCTCTGATCGGTCGATTATTTGGTGGGCGTTCAATTGCTGGCGTTGGTAGTAAGCGAATGCTTGTCATTTCATCTATATTTGTCTTAGTAGCGGCGTTAACTTACTTTATACCGATGGGTATTTACCCATTGATTGGTGTACGTATTTTCCATGGTATTGCTATGGGCTTTGCGATGACAGCTACAGGTACAATTATTGCCCAAGTCATTCCACCTAGTCGAAATGGTGAAGGTATCGGCTACTTTAGTATGTCGGTCGTTCTCGCAACAGCAGTGGGTCCATTAATCGGTGTGTCACTTATCAATGTTTACGGCTTTACTAGTATTTTTGTATTTTCTTCAATTATGGCAGTCGTTGCACTCGGACTTGGTTTAACAGTTCGTGCACCGCAAATGAAGTTGTCGAAACCTGTGAGTAAAGGCATAAGTCTAGGTGATTTCTTTGAGAAGCGAGCGGCACCAATATCTATAGTGATGTTCTTCTTAGCTTTCGCTTGTTCTGGGATTTTATCCTATGTGACAGCCTATGCAGATAGCATCAATTTAGTTCAAGCTGGTAGCTTATACTTTACGGTATATGGTATTACGGTCCTCTTATCTAGACCGATTACTGGACCTCTACTTGACCGTAAAGGTGCCAACATCATTATGTACCCAGCACTAATCTCATTCGCCATCGGTTTATTCATTATTGGAACAGCATCAAACACATTAATATTCCTACTGGCAGCAATATTTATTGGTTTTGGATATGGGAATGCTCAGTCCATCACACAAGCACTCGCCATCAAGGTGACCCCACCAGAACGTGTGGGTCTAGCCAATACAACTTACTTTATTGCCTTAGACTTCGGTCTCGGTTTTGGACCATTTATTTTAGGTAGTATTGTAGCAGCCTTTGGGTACAGTGGCTTGTACTTTATTCTATCGATATTTGTTTTAGCTATTATTCCGATATACTTATTCTTACATGGGCGTAAGGACAAATATATTTCTCAGTAAAATTAAAAAAGATAAAAAATGCTACCCTGGTTTATTTTTACGTGACCAGGGTACTGTATTGGAATTATCTGTTTTAATATGAGGAGGAATACATCTATGTCATTAGCCAAAATCATTGAAGAAATCAGAGAAAAACGCGACGAGACAGGAATACTTACGATTCATTTGAATACAGACTCAAGCGCAGGTAACGGTAATAATGGTGAGTGGAAAATTCATTTAAAAAATGGCTTTAAGACCCTAAAAGAAGAAGTGAAGGACAGAAACGCTGATGATGAGTTAAAAGCTTTGAAGAAGTTACAAGAAAAGGTAGAGAAGGAAGTGGCCATGCATCAAAGAGAGATGCGTAAAGGGTTTATTCTCGTTGCTTCGTCAGATGGTGAACTCTACCGTGCAAGAGTTTTACAAGTTCCAGTAACAACATCTTTCCATTGGGGTAAGACTGCAGAAACTCAGCAGATTGAAGAATTAGAACAACGCTTCCCAGAAACGGCAATCGTGTCTGTCCAACAGGCTGATGTGACCTTTATCGAAACATCACTAGGTATTATTAGAGATACCAAAAAGTTCTCATGGGACGTTGAAAGTGAAAGTTGGTTGGATTATGATGAAGTCGTCCATCAACAGACACGCGGCGGTGGAAGAGACGAGTTCCAACGACGGTTTGAAGAAAACCAACATCGCTGGTATAAGAGTCTCGCAGCAGAAATTGATAGGGATGTCAAAAAGCGTAAGCTTGAAGGTGTCTACTTAGTGGGTAGTCAAGAGAGTGTACAAGAAGTAGAAACGCATTTAAATGGCACAAAAGTCCTTGGTGTAATTACAAAAAATCTCGGATCTAAGCCAGATAATGAGATTGTTGCAGAAGTATTTGATACCTTAGTCTAAAATTTAAAAGCACTTAACTATGTGAGCCTAGTTAAGTGCTTTTTTTTTATGAATTTTTACAAATTTTTAACACAAAGTGTGGGGTTCAAGGTTGTTTATCGTAAATCTTTATTCAGAGAAAGCTAATGTTTGAGGCATTCTGTTCACTACTTATAGCTAAATCTATATTAGTGTAGCACTTTAGATTAGCTCAAAATGATAAAAGAAACAATAACTTTTCTATAAATTAACAAGGATTTAAAGGTGAATTGCTAAACTTGAAGACGCCTGGTAAGAGAGACAGACGGATCAAGGAGGATTTACATGAAAGTAAGATTTGAAAATGTATCAATGAAATATGATGGCAATGATAGGACGATATTAGACGACATGAGTTTTGACATTCAAGATCATTCCTTGGTTTCAATTCTAGGTCCGTCTGGGTGTGGTAAGTCCACAACTCTCATGCTTATATCAGGGTTACTCATGCCAACGGACGGAAAAATATTCTTCGGTGATACAGATGTTACGAAAAAAGATGCGAATGCACGAAAAGTGGGTATGGTCTTTCAAAATTATGCCTTATACCCCCATCTATCCGTTATCGATAATATTATGTTTCCTTTAAAAATGGCTGGAGTAAACAAAAAGAAACGTAAGGAAAGAGCCTTAGAACTTGCAGAACTTGTACAAATTTCAGAGCACTTGAACAAGAAGCCTGGACAATTGTCAGGCGGACAGCAACAGCGCGTCGCCATTGCGAGAGCCCTCAGTAAGGAACCGTCAATTTTGTTGATGGATGAACCATTATCTAATCTCGATGCAAAATTGAGGAAGGGCATGCGTGAAGAAATACGAAGAATTCAAAAGGAGACGGGTGTGACAACGGTTTTTGTTACTCACGATCAAGAAGAAGCCTTAAGTATTTCAGACAAAGTGATGGTGTTGAATGAAGGGTTAATACAACAACATAGTGGACCGCAAGCGCTCTATGACCGACCGGATAATATTTTTGTCGCTCAGTTTCTTGGAAGTCCGGAGATTAGCACCTTTGACTTTGATGATTTAAAAGCAGGTTTTGACTCAAGTCTTCGAGACAGATTACAGAGTAAAGACGTTAAGCTCATCGGTATACGACCAGAATCATTTACCCAAGTTTATGGTGAGTCAGGTCTTATAACGGGTGTGGTAGACCGCATAGAAATCGTAGGTAAGGAACGTACAGTTCGATTGAAGCTAGATAATGAACAAATTGTCGACATTACAGATGTTGATATCAACTTCACTGAAGGTGATAAAGTTTCTTTCACAACGAACTTTGATGCTATGCATTTCTTTGATGGATATGGAAATCGAGTGGTGATTAAAGATGCAGAATAGAAAAACTTGGAAAACGACTTTTCAAGCATTCTGGTACATATTACCTTTGTTTATCATCATTGGTGTCTTTAACATTTACCCGATAATAAAATCTTTTGCGATGGCATTTTACAACGACTACAACATCTTTACAGGTGAGACAAGCGGTTATGGTTTAACGAGTTTTGAAACATTGTTTAGTGATCAAGAATTTGCTGAATCCTTGATGAACACTTTTGTTTATGTACTCTTTGTCACACCACTTTCTATTGTGATTGCCTTAGCGATATCAATATTGTTAAATAATGTCAATTTCTTAAAACCATTATTTCAATCTATTTACTTTCTCCCATTTGTCACGAGCACAGTAGCTATTTCCATCGTTTGGCGATGGCTGTACCATTCAAATTACGGATTAATTAACTACTTGTTGGCCATATTTGGAATTGACAGTATCAACTGGTTAACAAACCCGGATTGGGCTATGCCTGCGGCAATTATTATGGCGATATGGAAGAGTTTAGGATTTAATATTTTGTTGTTCTTAGTTGGCTTAAACAACATCAGTAAAACCTATTATGATGCTGCGAGAATTGACGGAGCGAATGCATGGCAAAGATTTACCAATGTGACTGTGCCGTTACTTGGACCAACAATATTTTTAGTTTCAATTCTTTCAATAATTAATAATTTTAAGGTGTTCGATGAAATATATGCCTTATTTAATGGTCAACCTGGACCGTCGAACTCAACAATTACCGTTGTGTATTACTTATACAAAAAATTCTATACAGAATTTGACTACGGTGTTGCATCAGCATCAGGAATTGTATTGTTTCTAATTATTTTCGTTATTACACTCATCCAACTTTGGATGAACAAGCGATTTGTACATTACAGATAGAGGGGGAATTTCATGGCGAGTGTTTCAAAGAAAATAATCATCTATGTATTACTTGGCATCGGTGCATTAACAATGATAATTCCTTTTTACTGGATGATTGCAACATCGTTAAAAACAGCTGGAGAAGCAACTGCAATGCCACCCATCTGGTGGCCAGTATCGATGGTGTTTAGTAATTACGTTGAAGCTTTTCAAGTCGCACCTTTTGTACGGTACCTCGTCAATAGTGTGATTGTTACAGCACTGAGTACTTTAGGAGAGGTCTTAACGGCAATTCTTGCAGCCTTTGCCTTTGCGCGATTAAATTTTTACGGGAAAGATGTACTATTTGCCTTACTGCTTGCGACGATGATGGTACCTGGAGAATTATTGATCATTCCGAACTTTGTAACCTTAGCCAACTTAGACTGGATAAATACATACATGGCTCTGATTGTGCCTTGGTTAGCCAGTGTGCTATCAGTGTTTATCGTTAAACAGAGGTTTGAGTCGATATCAGATAACCTCTATTACGCAGCGAAGATAGATGGCTGTTCGGACTTTAGATTTCTATGGCAAGTGCTTGTGCCCTTAAGTCGTTCGTCAATTATTACGATGGTTGTTTTAAAAGTAATTGGCTCATGGAATGCTTTCTTATGGCCGTTACTTGTAACGAATGACACTGAGATGAGAACTTTACCTGTTGGACTTCAAGCCTTCACGACAGAGGCTGGTACGCGTTTTGAACTACTTATGGCAGCATCGACATTTGTGATTGTACCAATGATAGTGTTCTACATGATTTTCCAAAAATATATTATTAAAGGTATTGCAAATACCGGAACGAAAGGATAATTTACCATGAACAAGAAATTATTGATGGGATTAATGTTAACAATGATGATTTTTGTACTTGCAGCTTGTGGTGGAGGAGAAGAGGGTACGACAGAAGAAACTTCAGGAGATGAAACATCAACAGAAAGTAGTGAAACTTCTGAAGAATCGTCAGAAGAAACTTCAGGTGACACGACACAAATTACTTTTTGGCATGCAATGAATGGTCCACACCAAGAAGCGATCACGGAACTAACAAACAAATTTAATGAATCACAGGATGAGTATGAAGTGGTTGAACAAAATCAAGGTGACTATGAAACTCTAAACCAAAGTATTATGGCTTCAGGGGTATCTGATGATTTACCGACAATTTCACAGGCGACTGCTTCGAATATTCCTGACTGGTCATCAAATGATTTAATCATCCCATTAGATGACTTATTGTCAGGAGAAAATTTTGATCAAGAGACTTATGACAGCATTATTCCAGGATTTTTAGAAGGTGTTTCATATGAAGATCAAACGATGGCTTTACCTTTTTCTAAATCAGTAAGAATCATGTATGTAAATGAAGATATTTTAGAAGAGTATGACGCAGAAGTACCAACAACATTTGAAGATGTACAAGCATTAGGTGAAGAGATGCAAGAAGCTGGAGATGAGCGTTTTGCTTTAGGTCTTGAAGCAGGTGTTGAAATGGAACTTGAAACAATGGCGAGACAAAATGGGGCTGAGTGGATTTCAGATGACCTTTCAACAGTCGATATCGGTGAAGAAAATGCGACAGAACCGATGCAGTATATAGTAGATGGAATTGACGCAGGATGGGCAAGAACTGCTGGGGAAGATGGATATATGTCAGGTCCATTTAGCCGTGGTGACATCGCAGTTTACCTTGGTTCATCTGCAGGATTATCACATGTTGAACCTGGTGCGGAGGAAAGTGGTATTAACTGGTCAACTGCTGAATTACCAGTGTACAACGAAGGAGAACCACTGACATTATTAGCAGGTAACGATCTTACAGTCTTTGCCTCAGCATCTGAAGAAGAACAACAAGGTGCAGCGGCATTTATGAACTTCTTACTACAGCCTGAAAACACTGCAGAATGGGCAATTGCGTCAGGGTATGTGCCAGTTACAGAAGCTGGAATTGAACATGAGTCATATCAGACTTATTTAGAAGAAAACCCGAATGCAGAAGCTGCAGCAGCGGAAACAGAATATGCGATTGCATCACCAATGTTTGCAGGTTCAGGTGAGTACCGTAATGCGATGTTAGAAGCACAAGATGCAATTCTAATTGATGGTGCTGATGTAACAGAAACAATGCAAGGATTACAAGAAGAAGTGACGACAATTATTGAAGAAAACAATTAGGTATTAGGAGCGTAAAAATGGAACGTATTATATTTTGGAATGGACTACAGTCCATAGGCTCCAATATATTTTCATTAGACAATGGTAAGGATCGTCTAATTATGGATTTTGGCATGCCGAATGAAATGTATGAAGACGGAGGTAACTTATCTGTGACAGAAGCATTAATTGAAGCGGGTAAGTTACCGGCAATTCCACATCTATTTAACACTGAGGGTTTTAAATCTGATTTAGCAGGTGTGTCCAATCGTCCATATGAAAACCAAGCAGTGTTTATCAGTCATCTTCATCTAGACCATAATGCAGGCTTAAAATACTTGCCAGAAAATACGGCAGTATATATGTCAGAAGAAACGAAAGCCTTATACGATGCTTTACTATCGAGTGATCTCGAAGTAGAAGTAAAAGCAGAGCTACATGCTGTTGGCTATAACAGACCTGTGAAAATCGGACATTACACAGTGACTTTTGTCCCTAATGACCATGATATTGTAGGTACATCCAGTATCTTAATCGAAGTAGATGGTAAAAAAATTCTGCACAGTGGTGATGTTAGAAAACATGGATATCACCCGGGAAATATTAAGGATTTAACTAGTCATGTTAAATCTGTAGATCTACTCATGATAGAAGGTACGTCGTTTAGTTTTCCGGATGAAGATGATCAAGATTATAGAAGTGAGAAAGATTTAATAGATGACTTTACACAACTCTTACTCGATGAAAATCGAACGATAGTGATTAATCCCTATCCGAGAAACGTCGAACGATTGGTAGAATTGAATCGTTTAGGACATAGAATAGGTCGTCCAATATATTGGGATAAACGATTTTCTGATTTATTAAGACACTATACAACAGAAGCAGTTTGTACATGGAAAAAATTAAGTGATTACAATCATCAAGTCGTGCAGACTCATTTTGATGATATCGATAAAATTAATGAACTAGAAGCAGGTGTCTATGTTCATATGAACGGAGAACCACTGGGTGACTATGATCCACGATACGAAGTATTGATGAAAACCTTAGAAGAAGTCGGTTTTGATTTTGTAGATTATAGTGTCTCAGGTCATGCATCTAGAAAAGACATTATCGATATTGTAAAGGATATAGATCCCGATGTGACGGTGCCTTGGCATACTTTTGAACCTCAGGCACAAGCAGCAGCTTTGAACGAAAATGGTGTCAGGACCTTTTTACCAAAAGCGGCTAAAGCATATAAATTAGAGGAAATTTTGAGCGATGAAGCAGCTGAATAATGAGCTGAAAGGAAGAAGGCGGCATATTTTTGCCGTTCCTTTTTGTGGGGTGAGCTGGTATTTGCATTCTAGGTTAAGGATATTCGGGTGGTGACATGGAATACTCATCTCCATCCAACTCAACTAGAGCAGTGATGAGAAATCCTCGTGCCCATCCAACATTCAACAACCCGCTTAATTCTTACTCATTTCATAATAATCCTGCCAAACATCATCGGGAACCATATCTCCACCTGTACTCCAGGCAATATGTGTGCCGCTCTTATCCATTTGAATCGCGCCGTAGATACCCGCTAGTGCGGATGGTTCTAGTTTTATGGATTCAGTATCGTAGATTGCAGTTAACATTTCAAACAGATGTGTATCACTCACAGTGCTGATTCCTGAAATAAGGTTTTTTAACAAGTCACCGACAAAGCCTGATGGTCGCCCAACTGCAAGGCCGTCAGCAGCAGTTAAATTATCCAAACCGAAGTCTTGGATTGATAATCGATCATGATAATCTGTCATCATACCGAGTAACATGCAAGGTGAGTGTGTGGGTTCGACAAAGTAACAATTTACAGAATCTCTGAAAACAGTTTTTAAGCCAAATGCTATGCCGCCTGGGCCGCCACCAACACCACATGGGAGGTAGACATTCAAGGGCTGGTTTTTATCGACCTTAATATTTTGATCTTGAAGTTGAGCTTTTAGACGAATGGCTGCAACAGCGTAACCTAAAAATAGGGTCTTTGAGTTTTCGTCATCAATGAAATAGCTATTTGGATCATTTAAACTATCCTGTCTGCCTTGTAAGACTGCTTTGGAATAGTCATCTTCATGTTCAACCACGTTTACGCCTTTTTCTCTAAGAAGATCCTTCTTCCATTGACGTGCGTCTAGGGACATGTGGATTGTTACTTTAAATCCTAATTTAGCACCTATTATTCCGATACTTAAACCAAGATTTCCAGTCGAACCACAGACTAGCTCGTGGTGTGAAAATAATGTTTTAAAGTCATCACTATCAAATTTTATATAATTATCTTCAGTGCTGATTAATCCCGCATTCAAAGCGATTTTTTCAGCAAACCATAAAACTTCATAAATACCACCACGCGCTTTTACAGAACCAGAAATAGGAAGGAGATTGTCCTGTTTTAAATATAGTGGACCATCAACTTTTTGATTAAACAAAGACTCTAAGGCTTTAGGCATATGAGTGAGTTCTGTTAAAGCAGAGTCAATAATACCAGCTTGGTCTGTAGTTTCTGGAAATACGTGTGCAATATAGGGTGCAAAACGTTTTAAACGAGCCTCAGCATCTAGAATATCATCTTCTGTAAGTGCTAAATCATCTGTCACAGTATCCATTGATTTAATATTGTCATTTAACCAGATGGTCTCCTTATAATCGATCAAATCTTGTATTTTAGGATATTCGCGTATCCATTCTTTTTTAGATTTATCTGCAATCACAAAATCAACTCCTTAACCCTTTTCACTTAGTGTATTAAATTTAGGCAAAATAAAAAAGGTTCCTTGCTGGGGAACCTTTCTTACTATTTGTCATCAAGCTTGTTCATATCGATAACAACTGTACCAGCATCATAGTTCATATCTTTTAACTCAGTCTTATGCGCACCTTCAAAATCTGGACTATCGATAAACAACACGGATTGGTGATGTTCTAAAGCAAATCTGTAAGCTTCTTCTTGTTCGTGGTTTAATTTCATGTTTTCGATACGTCTGTCTTCAGGCTCACCTGCAGAGAAATAAGTGATTAATTTATCACTAGCATTACCATCAATCGTCTTCGATTGCACATCCTCATTTAATTCCAAGCTTTCAAAAGAATCATTTGAATACACTGTTAATTTTCTTCTGTCGACGTTCAACTCATTTTTCAATTCGTGAATTCGATTCAATAAATCTTTCTCGTTGACGAAAGTTTCAACTCTAGACATTTTCATCCCTCCTGAGGATTAACATTTACTAGATATCTACCCTGGAGAGATGAGTTAAAACAATATTAATCGTTTAATTATCTGATATATTCTTGTTTGAAAGTTTTATACAGCTGATCTTCAAAGTAATTTTTATTTGCTTGAATATAGGCTTCGAGTTCATACTCTGGCATAGAGGTGTTTTAATTTATGCATCTGGTCCTGTGGGTCTTGACTTATAGAGTTCTATCCACTCCTCAACAGTAAATTTCTCTGCTAATTCTGCTAGTAGTTCATAAGGAATTTTTTTAGGGTTAGAGAATCGTATACAACTTTTACCCATATTTAACTTTGTTGTCATGTGTTTTGGATATTCTTCAGTAAACCAATCAAGGACTTCAGGCTCTCTGTACATCCCCATATGGTAAACAGCAAGGTGTCTTTTTTGAGCTGCTATACCGATGAATGGTAAGGGGGAGTTGTCAACATGGTAGCCTTCAGGGAAGGTAGATAATGGCACGTCAAAGCCAGGCATGCCATGAGAAATATTAACTTCAAAACCTGGTGGTAAGTGTGTTTCAAATGTTTCCCATGTCTTTAGAAATGCATCTTTCCATTTATCATCTATGGATGCTACATACTCATCAAAAGTCATACTTTAACCTCCTTTTATCCAATTTTATTATAAAAATATATAAAGGCAGTACATAAAAAATGTTTATTGTAAGTTATTAGGGTAATTTATAGAATATAAACAAATGGGGGTATGTATATGAAGAAGGCTTGGGCATTATTTTTATTTATTGCTGTAATGCTTGTACTGACGGCTTGTGGAAGCAGTGAAGAGACGCGGACATTTGAAATGAATGAAGGCGGTATCGACAGTACCTTAGTCTATACTTACAATGGGGATGAAGTAATCAGTCAAGATGCTGAGAATATCGTTAACTATGAAGAACTAGGTATCACTAAAGAAGAAGCGGAAGAAATTCTAGGACCTGTCTCTGAAGAATATGAAGGTCTACAAGGTGTTGACTACAGTATTGAATTTGGTGATGACGAGGCTGTAGAACAGTTAACAGTGAATTATGAAGAACTAGATTATGATGAAGCACAAAATGTGACAGGTATTGATCTTGAAGGTGATCCAGAAGAAGGTGTCAGCATGGAAAGGTCTGCTGAAATGTTAGAATCTCAAGGTTATACAGAAGTCGGTGAAGATTCAGAAGAATAGAAATACAAAATGATAATATATAAGCTTTGGATGAGAAATCTTGAATTTGAGACTTCTCATCCTTTTTTATCTTCTAGCTATGTTGAACTGGTGGTATTACAGTTATAATGGAGTTAAAAGTGAAGTTTTAGGAGTGACAACCGTGGGAGAGATTATTTCATTAAAAAATATTACGTGGCGCCGCGGCAAAAAGGAAATATTGAAAGATGTTTCTTGGACAGTTAATAGTGGTGAACAGTGGGCAATTCTTGGTTTAAATGGTGCGGGTAAGACATCTATTTTAGATATTGTGCTCGGTTATAATTATCCTACAAGTGGCAAAGCTACGGTTATTGGTACTGAATTTGGTAAGGCAAGCTTACCTGAGATGCGAAAGAAGATTGGTTATGTCAGCTCCAGTCTCGATAAATTTCATCAAACATTGAATAGAGAGACAGCAATTAACATTGTCATCAGTGGTAAATTTGCTTCATTTGGTATTTACGAAGATCTAGATCCTGAAACAATCGATCTTGCGGATTCAATACTCCATATGTTGAATCTTAGTCATTTGCGCGACCGTACATATGATACTTTCTCACAAGGTGAGAGAAGAAGGATATTGATTGGACGTGCGCTAATGGGAGGGCCTGAGCTGTTGATCTTAGATGAACCATGTAGTGGACTTGATGTGAGAGCGAGAGAAGATGTCTTAAACATTGTTAAAAAAATAAGTGATGAAGACCGACATTTACTCTATGTGACGCATTATATAGAAGAATTAATTCAACCAATTACTCATGTTTTACTTATTAAAGATGGGGAAGTGTTAAAGGCAGGACCAATAAAAGAAGTGTTAACAGATTATAATTTAAGTGAAGTGTATAAGACACCGGTGGCTGTTAGGTTTGATAATGACAGACCGAGTTTAATCATTAAAGAGACGGAGGCTAAGGATGAAAAATAAATACATCTTAATCTTTATCGCATTTTTAATTGTATTTAGTCCTTTAAATGTTCAGGCAGTTGAAGGAGATAATAATCAATATAACAACGAATATCAAGATCCTTGGCAAAATAATAATCAAACAGATACATATAATGAAGGTCAAAATGGTGTGACAAATGATAGTTATCAAGACCCGAATGCTAATAATGAAACGTGGGATGATGGTTCGACGTCTGAAGGATATTATGATACGAATGGTAACTTGGTAGAAGGTGGTCAAAGTAACACGAACAACTATAATGATAATAATTGGAATGATGGTAATAACTCAGAGGGTTATTACGATGCCAACGGTGTGTGGATAGAGGGCGATAATACAGAAGGTTATTATGATTCCAATGGTGTATGGGTAGAAGGCAATCAAAGAGAGACTCAAGATGACGGTTATAGTGATCAAGCCAATGAAACGGAATATCAAGAGCCTGTTCAAACATATGAAGAGCCTGTAGTGGAAGAGACAGAACCAGTTGTGGAAGAAGAGGTAGCTGAAGAACCTAAGAATGAAGAAGGTATTACGATTCAAGCGCTTGAGGGAGAAGGTTATACAGTTAGTGGCTCTGTTATTGATGACAGTGAAGCGAGTGTGGAAGGTATTACGCTCGTATTAACGGATGGAGAAGATTCTGTTGAATCTCAATCTGATGCCAATGGAGAATTTCTTTTTGAAGATGTGGCTCCAGGTACATATACATTAAATATGAAAGAAAACGATTATTACCAAACCACAACAGAACCTATTGATGTTGAGGTCGGCAATAGAGATAAGCTAGGTTATTCTATTGAGGTTCAAGAAATTGAAAGTGAAGAACCTGTTGAAGAAGACACCGAAGAAGAAAAAGAAACGTCTGAGGCACCTGTAGAAGAAACAGAAACAGATGAAAAGTCTGAAGAATCAATTTCGGACAGTATATCCGGGTTAGAAATTACTTTAATTTCAGTCGGCGTCTTACTACTACTGTCAACAATTGGAGTTATCGTCTACCGACGTTTTGTTAGATAAGCAAATATTTCTTGCATGAAGAAAAGTAATTTGATATTATATAACTTACCGTGCTAAGCGGGGAGGTAGCGGTGCCCTGTACTTGCAATCCGCTCTAGCAAGGCTGAATCCCGCTTTTGAGGGTTTGGAGTGTGAGGACTGCCTCGTAAGCTTCAATGTTGATATTGCGGTCCTATGCAATAGAACGTCATGAACCATGTCAGGTCCGGAAGGAAGCAGCATTAAGTGGCCAATTCTATGTGCCGTAGGGTTGCCGTGATTGAGTTGAACTTACGAGTAACGCTTGTTCATCAGACACGACAAAGCGGTGCACGGTACTTTTTTGACTTCATAAGAATGAAGTCTTTTTTTATGCCTAAATATAAGGGTCTAAAGCACACCATATGTTATAATTACAGCTAGAAATAATGAAAAGATGAGGTGCCTTTTGATGGAATATCAGGCGTTATATAGAGCTTTTCGGCCTCAGAAATTTAGTGATGTTGTTGGCCAGCGTCACGTAACTAAAACCTTACAAAATGCCATTCAACGCGGTAAGGAATCACATGCCTATTTATTTAGTGGACCAAGAGGTACTGGTAAGACAAGTATCGCTAAGGTCTTTGCTAAAGCTTTAAACTGTCCAAACGAACAGGATGGTGAACCGTGTAATGAATGTGAAATTTGCCAATCTATTACTGACGGTAGTGCGAACGATGTGATTGAAATTGATGCTGCAAGTAATAATGGTGTAGATGAAATTCGTAATATTCGCGATAAGGTGAAGTATGCACCAGCGGAAACGAAGTTCAAAGTCTACATTATAGATGAGGTTCATATGTTAACGACAGGTGCTTTTAATGCGCTGTTAAAAACCCTAGAGGAACCACCAGCACATGCTATATTTATCTTAGCAACTACAGAACCCCATAAGATTCCCGCGACGATTATTTCTAGAACACAGAGATTTGATTTTAAATCACTTGATCTTAATGAAATAACTGAGCGACTTGAATTTGTTGCGGACCAAGAAGGTACTAAGTACGATCCAAATGCACTACGCTATATTGCGAGAATTGCAGAAGGCGGAATGCGTGACGCATTGTCAATTATGGATCAGGTCATTGCCTTTTCAAGTGATGAAGTGACTATGGAAGACGCGGTAATGATTACAGGCGGTATTGAACAAGATGAATTAAATGACTGGTTAAAAACAATAGAGGATAAAAACACAGAAGCGGCATTTCATAAATATCAGCAATTTATAGATGAAGGTAAGGACCCGACACGTCTAGTCCATGAGCTTGTATTCTTTATAAGAGATGTTATATTGATGAAGCACTCTAATAAGATTACTGAGGGTACAGCCTTTGTTCATACAGAAAATGAAATTTTGTACAAGATGGTTGATGTGTTAAATGATGCAATGGTCAGCATGAGATTTTCAGTAAATACGAGTGTGCACTTGGAAATTGTCATTGTTAAACTGATTCGTGTACTTGAATCAGTACATCCTTCTGCGAACATTAATGAAGCTTCGTCTAATGAGATTGTAGAACTTAAGGCTCAAATTAATGCTCTACAAGAGAAGATAGAACAAGGCATTGAAGTGAAAGAAAAACCAAAAAAAACTGTTGCAAGAAGTAAGCAAGGGTTCTCAATTGAGAAGATAGAACGTGTATTGAAAAATGCGAATAAAGAGGATTTAGTTAAACTTAAAGATGGTTGGCCAGGGGTCTATAAATACATTGAAGATAAAGGTCTTCAATCTTTACGAGCTCTAATCAAAGATTCTGTACCGGTTGCTGCAAGCGATACGCATGTCTTAATCAAGTTTGATAATGATGTGCACTGTGAACTTATCAATCAGAATGCCAGCAAAAAAGAAGAGCTTGAAAAGTTAATACTGGAAATTATAGGTAAGAAAGTACAAGTTGTTGGGGTCCCAGATTCGAGTTGGAAGCAAGTCAGACAAAATTATATTGATCAACACAGAAGTGACATTCAGCAAAAACAGTCTACTGAAGAGAAATCCTCAGATATCGCAAAGAAAATGTTTGGAGATATCGTTGAGGTGAATGATTGATACTTTGTAAAAAAGTCATAATCATATATAATATGGAAGAAATAAAAATGTATCGGAGGATGAAAACATGCGCGGTGGTATGAATAACATGCAAGGCATGATGAAGCAGATGCAGAAAATGCAAAAGAAAATGGAAGAAGAACAAGCGAAGCTGAAAGAAGAGCAAGTTGAAGGTACTGCAGGTGGCGGTATGGTGACCGTTGTTGTTTCTGGACATAAAGAAGTCATTGACGTTGTAATCAAAGAAGATGTTGTAGACCCAGATGATATCGATATGTTACAAGATCTCATTGTCGCGGCAACTAATGAAGCAATGAACAAAGCTGATGAACTAACAAGTGAACGTCTTGGTAAGCACACAAAAGGCTTAAATATTCCAGGGATGATGTAAATGCATTACCCAGAACCGATATCTAAGCTCATTGACAGCTTCATGAAATTGCCAGGTATTGGGCCGAAAACAGCTCAGCGCCTGGCATTTTATGTACTTAATATGAAAGAAGACGACGTAGTAGACTTTTCTAAAAGCCTCATGCAAGTTAAAAGAGAGTTAACTTTTTGCAGTGTATGTGGACATATTACAGATATAGACCCGTGTTATATTTGCCAAGATAAGAATAGGGATCGTTCGACGATTTGTGTAGTTCAGGATACTAAGGACGTCATTGCTATGGAGAAAATGCGTGAGTATAAAGGTCTGTACCACGTTCTCCATGGTGCAATTAGCCCTATGGACGGAATTGGACCTGAGGATATTAACATTCCATCATTATTAGAAAGATTAAAAGATGAAGAAGTAAATGAACTCATACTAGCAACTAACCCGAATATTGAAGGGGAGTCGACTGCAATGTATTTAACTCGGCTCATCAAACCGATTGGTATCAAGACAACTCGCCTGGCACATGGCTTACCTATTGGTGGCGATCTAGAATATGCGGACGAAGTCACCCTATCTAAGGCAATAGAATATAGGACTGAATTATAAGGGCGTGCATGCCCTTATAATTTTTTAAATAAATTTTTAAATAAAGGGTTGCATTAATTCTTAGTGTCCTGTATAGTTATATCTTGTTGAGCGACAAACACGAACACAACAAAACACAACATAAGAGTTAACAAAATTAATGCTTGCGTTCGAGTCGACAGCGTGTTATAATTAAAAACAGTCAACAAGAAATTTACACAAACTTTACAAAAGAGAACATTGAAAACTGAATGACAATATGTCAACGTTTAATTCCGAATAAAAAGTCTTCT
>NZ_SIRQ01000020.1:0-2684 GCF_011634875.1 Jeotgalicoccus sp. S0W5
AGCGAACACTGACATGATAAATTAGTGGTTAGCTATATTTTTTACTTTGCAACAGAACCACCGAGAAAATGTTGGAGACTAGAACAGTAATTATTTCAGGAGAAATTAATGATGAAGTTGCTAAAGACGTTTGCAATAAATTATTATTACTAGAATCCATGAGTGATGAACCAATTAATTTATTTATATCAAGTCAAGGTGGTCATGTAGATTCTGGATATTACATACATGATATGATTAACTTTATAACACCAAAAGTTAATATTATTGGTTCTGGATGGGTAGTTAGTGCTGGTGTATTAATTTATCTATCAGGTCAAAAAGAAAATAGATACAGTTTGCCAAACACACGTTTTATGATTCATCAACCTAGTGGTGGTGTACAAGGTCAGTCTACTGAGATGGAAATCACTGCTAAAGAAATCATTAGAACACGCGAAAAACTAAACAAACTCATTTCAAAAGAAACTAATCAACCATTAGAAAAAGTTGCAGAAGATACTGCTAGAGATTACTGGCTTAACACGCAAGAAGCACTTGATTATGGTATAGTAAATAAAATCATCGCACATAGAAATGAAATCAAGTAGTTGAAAAATCTGCACTCTGCGAATTTTTTGCGAACTTTTCAAATATAAAAAACACAAAACAACCCCGTAGGTATATGCCTACGGGGTTTTCAGATACAATATCTATTATTGTTCTTCTTTTTATATACTGCTATTTTATGAATAATCATCAGCATTCAAATCACTGTTAAATCAATGTTTTATAGTGATTATTTTCAGTTTGAAAGGCTATGAACATGTTCGCAACTTTGCGAACTTTTTGCGAACAAATCTACCCAATGCCCTTATTATCAAAATTATGCCCTTTTTTTGCCCTTGAAAATCACTTATTCAAATATTTACTAAAATATTGTTTATGCCAAATGAAGCTAATATTCTTTTAGAATAGTTGTAAGCCTTAATGCTAATTATTTATCAAATTTATAACCGGACTCTAAAAAAGAATCATTTTCTGGTTGATAATTGATCAATTTTTTTGCTTTAGATATATTCAATCTTTTAAATTGGTTATCAGATATACAATTAATAATTTCAAAATGATTTGTGAAATTAGTATCAATACATTTAGTTACAATTTGTGATAAATCTTCAGGACTAATATAAGCACTTAAATCTCTTGCATTTAATTTGAAATTTGTTTTTCTTAATTCATCAAAAGCACCTATTCTTAAAGCTATAAAGTCTATATTGGTTTCATTAGCAAAATGAGATGCCAAGGCTTCACTCGTAACTTTACTTACACCATAAAAATTGCCTGGTTTT
The DNA here is from genome assembly GCF_011634875.1 of Jeotgalicoccus sp. S0W5. Lineage (NCBI taxonomy): Bacteria > Bacillati > Bacillota > Bacilli > Caryophanales > Staphylococcaceae > Jeotgalicoccus > Jeotgalicoccus sp. S0W5. The sequence continues at coordinate 1,332 of NZ_SIRQ01000020.1, forward strand.
GTAACATCATTCTCAGACAATTGTTTGTCATTTGGATACCCCTCAATTGTCTGGGCACTGCTAGCAAAGATTACTTTTTTTACATTGGCTCCAATACTCGCCATAAAAACATTATACGTACCTATTATATTTAAATTAAGTACATCATGAAAACTAGCATTAGGATTAGGCGTTCCAGCTAAGTGTATAACAATATCTATATTATCTTTTATTACCTCTTTACATTCATCAAAACTAGTTATATCTAACTTTTTTATTTTACATTTGTCAAATTGAGATTCATTCTTAACAGAAATATTAACATCAGTTATAGTTAAAAGATGTTCGTTTTTTAGTGCTTCAATAAGTGTGGTTCCAATATTACCAAAAGCTCCAGTAATTAATATATTCATATTATCACTCCCAAACTCTGCTAATTCATATATTTTAGAATGTAAGATATAAGCAATGGAGATTGCTCTTCTTGAACCAGATGTCCCGCCTCACTTATTGGTATTAATTTAGAATTTGGTATTAAATTATTCAATTTAGTTCCTTGTTCAATTGGAATCCATTCATCTTTTTCGCCCCATAAAATATATGTTGGAATCTCAATTTCACTATATTTACATTCAATCTCATCAGTGTATTTTTGGTTGGATTGTACAATTTGTTGATAAAAAGCTTTCTTTCCTTGTTCACTTAACCAAGGTTTTTTTATTGCAGATAAAGCTTCTTCATCTAACCTACTGTAAATTGCTCCTCCAATGTATGAATTCAATATACTTTCATGAATTTCCTTAGGTAATCCAATAAAAGCTTCTTCGTATTTTTCAACATGTTTATAAAATGGAGAGCCCCAAGGTGAAACAGCAACAGGATCTATTAACATCATTTTTTCAAATTTTTGGTTATTTAGTAAATGTGTTCTTAAAGTAGTAGCTCCACCAAAATCATGCCCAATTATTTTAGGCTGTTCTAATTGCCAATGTTCAATCAGTTTAAAAAGAATTTCATTTTGTATTTCTAATGATACATTTTCAACATCTTTTTCTGAAGCGCCATAACCTAAAAGGTCATAATAATAAACGGTATACCATTCACTAAGAGCAGGAATAATCTTTCTCCAATTATATGAAGACCAAGGTGTTCCATGTACTAAAACCAAAGGTTCACCAGAACCAACAATGTTGTACTTAACATAACCATACTTAGTCTTATAAACTTTATCAGGGTAGACAAACTTATTTTTCAATTATTATTCCTCCTTTATGGTTCTGTTGCAAAGTTGAATTTATAGTATAATTTTAACATAAAGGAGTCTTCTGTATGAACTATTTCAGATATAAACAATTTAACAAGGATGTTATCACT
>NZ_SIRQ01000021.1:0-595 GCF_011634875.1 Jeotgalicoccus sp. S0W5
ACTCCTTTGGGTGTCCCCGTGGTCCCTGAGGTGTAGATCACATAAGCCAGATGATCGGCACGGGTTGTGTTGGTCGGATTTGTCTCATTGATCTGTGCCGTATCCAGATGGTCCAATGCGAGACATGGTCTATCCGGATGACCTTTTAAGCCCAACTGCTGGATGACGGAAGTCTGACTCAATACGGCCTTGGCGCCGCTGTCCGCCAACATGAAATCAATGCGCTCCATCGGGTATTCCGGGTCGATGGGCAAGTAGGCTCCGCCAGATTTAAGTATACCCAGCATTCCGACAATCATGTCCAACGACCTGACTGTCAGTAAGGCCACACGATCTTCGGATTTTACGCCCTTTTGCCTAAGCAGATGGGCCACTCGGTTTGCCTGTTGATTCAACTCTGCATACGTAAGTTGTTGGCCCTCGAAGACCAGAGCCACCTGGTCCGGGTTTTTTTGAACCTGGTCTTCAAAGAGTGCCTGGATGGTTTTATCCCTTGGATAATCAGCCTGTGTATCATTGAATTCGACCAGCAGTTGATTCTCTTCTTCTTCCGTCAACATGTTTATCTCACTGATGCTTCTCTCCGGATTCTTAA
>NZ_SIRQ01000022.1:0-736 GCF_011634875.1 Jeotgalicoccus sp. S0W5
TTAGTGACTTCAGTCGGTTGAGCACGTAGACGTGCGAAACAAATAAACCACACGCTATGCGTGTGGATGAAGTAGCTTTAGCGATAATATGCCCCTTTCTGTATACTAAATAATGGCTACCAACCGCTATTTAGAAAAGAAAGGGGCATATTGAATGTCTAAAGACGACCAAAGTTTATCACATACAAGATGGAATTGTAAGTATCATATAATATTTACTCCTAAGTATAGGAGAAAAGTTGTGTATGGACAACTTCGAAAAGACATAGGGAAAATACTTAGACGATTATGTGATATGAAAGATGTAGAAATTATCGAAGCACATGCGATGCCTGATCATATACACATGCTTGTGAGAATTCCGCCGAAACTGAGTGTTTCTGGATTTATGGGATATTTGAAAGGGAAAAGTGCCGTACTTATCCATGAACAACATGCGAATTTGAAGTACAAATATGGAAACAGAACGTTTTGGGCGAAGGGATACTATGTGAGCACCGTCGGACTGAACCAAAAAACGATTGAAAAGTATATCAGAGAGCAGGAAGCAGATGACAGGGTGCTCGATTCAATTTCAAAACGAGAATACGTGGATCCATTCAAAAAGTAAAACCAAATAAAAGGTAAAGTGAATAGCGGTTGGCAGTCTTTTGAGAGCTCCCTTTAGGGAGTATGTGCGGAATGAGCCCTTATAGGGCTGAAAAAAAGCCACCCGTTATACGGGTGGATACTTACT
>NZ_SIRQ01000023.1:0-546 GCF_011634875.1 Jeotgalicoccus sp. S0W5
GGATAAATCAGTATTCAGAATATATGCTTTGGTGTTATTGATTGGTTTACCGATTGGCACACTGTTATTTAAATTATTCATTTTATAGGGCCATAACGTCGCTGTAACTGTCACTTCCGTTGGACCATAAGCATTGATATATATTTCATTCCATTTTTTAGCCAGAGGAATTGAACTTGCTGATCCACCTACAATTATCTTTTTAACATTAAAAAATTTATTTTTATCTAAAAATTTAAGGAATGTAGGAGGAAGTATTAAAGCTGTAACTTTATATTTTTCTAAAAGTAACTCAAATCGTTTATGATCATATATACTATGTGTAGGGACGATAACTAATGTAGTCCCTGTGAGTAAAGCAGTCCATATCTCTCCCATGGATGTATCAAAAGTATAATTAGCAAATTGCGTGATTGTATCTTCTGATTCTAAATTAAAAGCTTTTTTAAAGGCCGTAACTAAATTTGGTATACCTCGATGTTCTATCATCACTCCTTTGGGTGTCCCCGTGGTCCCTGAGGTGTAGATCACATAAGCCAGATGATC
>NZ_SIRQ01000024.1:0-376 GCF_011634875.1 Jeotgalicoccus sp. S0W5
TCGGCTTATCATTTTTCGATGCGGACGTTTAACAATTTGATTGAATGTCACTTTGAGTTTTCAGAATAATCCTTCTAAATTAATGTAGTCTAACGACTTTAAATGTAATTTTCAAACCTTGGTATCTTCGTATATATACTACCAGCCCGTGTTATATTCAGTCATTCATTTCGATAAATCAACAGTATTTTCTAAACTCTTATATCCATCTTGATTTAGAATAGCTTCTTCATTTTCAAATAATTTTTCTACTGTAAGATCTTTATCCCAGTAGCCTTAGTTAGAACCAAAGAAGTTCTCAGCGACTCTTCCTGCTGCCACTTCGAAAATTTTACCATTATATTGATTATCTTTGTGAGATAACCACAAAACAGCA
>NZ_SIRQ01000025.1:0-542 GCF_011634875.1 Jeotgalicoccus sp. S0W5
AAATCAGTATTCAGAATATATGCTTTGGTGTTATTGATTGGCTTACCGATTGGCACTGTGTTCAATATTTCTTCTTTATTGAACTTCCACATAGTCGCACCGACGGTGTTTTCTGTTGGACCATACGCATTAATATAAATATCTTCCCAAGGTTCTATTAATTCCTTAGTACTAGCAGAACCTGCCACAATTAACCTTTTTAAAGAAGGGAAATCGCTACGTTCAAAATGTTTCAAGTATGTGGGAGGCAAAGTCGCCATGGTGATTTCATGGGTGTTTAGAAATTCTTTGAATAATTTATAGTCATAAATGACGTTTGTAGATACTGGATAGAGAGTCGCCCCATTTAACAAACATTTAGCTATTTCTTCAATTGAAGCGTCAAAAGATATATTGGCAAATTGACACATTCTGTCGTCATTTTCGATTCCTAAGAATTTTTTGAAATGATAAACGAGATTCACAAGGCTCTGATGTTCTACCATCACTCCTTTGGGTGTCCCCGTGGTCCCTGAGGTGTAGATCACATAAGCCAGATGATC
>NZ_SIRQ01000026.1:0-613 GCF_011634875.1 Jeotgalicoccus sp. S0W5
GCCAAATCTCCGCCAGCTGTTTTTCAACCTCTGTCTGTGGTGCGACATACTCTTCCAAAGCTGAGGACACATCGGGCTCCGGCAAGGCATGGCGATCCACTTTTCCGTTTGGAGTCAATGGTATGGTGTCCAGTTCCATGAAGAATGATGGCACCATATAATGCGGCACTTTTTCAGCCAGATATGCTTTGAAGTTATCTCGATCTGAAGTCTCATCCGTAACGATGTAAGCACACAGGGAGGTTGCGTTGTCTGTGCCCCATTCCCTGACTGTGACATCTTTGACACGAGGGTGCTTCAGAAGCACATTTTCGATTTCTCCCGGTTCGATCCGATGCCCTCTGATTTTCACCTGGTGGTCGATACGGCCCAGAAACTCTATGTTTCCATCCGGCATAAAACGGGCCAAATCGCCCGTCCGGTACATTCTCTCCTCAGGGCTGTATGGATTTTGTATGAACTTCTCCTCTGTCAGTTCCGGGCGGTTCAGATAACCGCGGGCGACGCCGTCACCGGAAAGGAACAACTCCCCGGGCGTCCCTATAGGTTGAAGGGATAAATCAGTATTCAGAATATATGCTTTGGTGTTATTGATTGGCTTACCGATTGGCAC
>NZ_SIRQ01000027.1:0-13797 GCF_011634875.1 Jeotgalicoccus sp. S0W5
CGTGTGGTTTATTTGTTTCGCACGTCTACGTGCTCAACCGACTGAAGTCACTAATAAAAAAAGACCTGGAAATCTTAATTGATTTCCAGGTCTTTTTTTAACTTATCTTAGTTAGCTACGACTTCTTCACCTTTGTAGCTGCCACACTCTTTACATACGCGGTGTGCTAATTTAGCCTCACCACAGTTTGGACATTCTACCATACCTGGCATTGAAATTCTCATGTGTGAACGGCGTTTATTTTTACGTGTTTTAGAAGTTCTTCTTTTAGGTACTGCCATTATTATTCCTCCTCATCGTTCAGCTTTAAAGCTTCTAGTTTTTGTAATCTCGGATCAACTGCAGGTTTTTCACTGTCAGCCTCCGCTTCCTCTAGTACTGTCCAACCACTTGCGCCTGATGACCCGGGTAGTTCATCACTCTCAGTATAAACTGTCGGTAAATTGACGATAATTAATTCTCTAACAATCGGTTCTAAGTCAATCGTATGATCGACTGCGTGTAGATTGTCATCTTCAATTTCCTCATCATCAAGGTTCTCATCGAACACTTCAACGGATTGTACTTCAAGCGGGTAATCTACTACTTTACCAGTCCGACTGTCGATCATCTTAACAGTGGCAGATATAAGTAAATCAACGTTTATACGTTGAGTCCCTATAAGCATACTAGCAGATACATTTATATCTTCAATCGCTAATATGTCTTCTCGATCATACAACTTGTCTATTTGGACAGTTTCATTAAAAGTGAATTTGTCATTGGTATACTTTCTTAACTGGGAAAGTGACCATTTCATATAATTCCACCTCTTATGAGCACAACAGATATTGTACAATTATAAAGAAAAAGTGTCAAGTTTATTTCTTAACAAATCACTATTAAATGCTCAATATTTTGGTACACTAAGTATAACATTTTCCGGGGGGTTTTGTATGCGAATTTTAGCATTAATTACAGAATATAATCCATTTCATAATGGTCACATTTATCATATAGAAAGTGCCAAGGCACTCGTAAATCCTGATGTAACTATTGCGATAATGTCAGGAAATTTCACTCAGCGAGGTGAGCTAGCAATTACAGATAAGTTCACCCGTACTAAAGCATGTTTAAAACATGTAGACCTCGTCTGTGAGCTACCATTTTTAAATGCGGTAAGTTTTGCCGATGATTTTGCCAGAGGTGGTGTTCATATAGCCGGTTTGATGGGCGCTACAGATTTGGTGTTTGGCAGTGAGTCAGGTGACATCATCGGCTTGAGTAAAGCTGCTAAAGAATCTAACGATTTAAGTGAGTCTGAAGCATTCCATGACTTATTAAGAGCTGGTAAAAGCTATCCGAGGGCTATGGATGAATTAAGTCAGTCAGATTTTCTATCCTCACCGAATAATACTTTGGGGATCGCTTATATTAAAACGGTAGAAGAAATGGGCTTAAAAATTAAAGTTGATACGACAAAGAGAACCGGAAATCATTATAGTGATCAAGAACTATCAAATCAGGCTTTTTCTAGTGCCACAAGTATAAGACGCACATTATTTAATCATGATATCGACGATGCTAAACAATTTATGCCTTCAGCTTTAGTTGATGAAATAATGTCTAGTCACCTCGCATCAAACGAAGATGTATTTACAACGTTAAAAACAATCATTTTAACTAAAAGTTTAAGTGAGCTCAGAGAAATTTACATGATGACAGAGGGCTTAGAATATCGACTTAAGGATAAGATTAAAACATCACATAGCTACAGTGATTTCATCAGTCAAGTAAAAACGAAGCGATATACATGGACTCGCCTAAGTAGATTAATGATCGCTATCCTCATGAATATTACAAACAAAATAATGGAAGAACATCGGTTATCTAACAGTGTCCGTGTGCTTGGTATGAATAAGACCGGTCAAGCCCATTTAAAATTGTTAGATGAAGTTGAAATCATTACCAACGTAAATAAAAACAACCGTAGCTTAGTATCACATGAAGTGACAGCTACGGAAGTATATAACACTTTTACAGGTGGTACTAAAAATGATTTCAATACACCTGTAATTATTGAGTCTTGAACTTTTCTTTTAAGGCATCTTCAATTAACGGCGGTACAATGTCTTCGACTTTGCCGCCGTATTTTGCAACTTCTTTGACAATAGATGAGGATATGAATGAATAGTTATTATTTGTCATTATATACATCGTTTCGATTTTACTATCTAATTTTCTATTCATACTGGTCAACTGCATCTCATACTCAAAGTCACTGACAGCTCTTAAACCTCTAATAATCGCATCTGCTTGAACTTGCTGACAGAATTCGATTAGCAGTCCATCAAACTGGATGACTTCAACATTATCAAGATGTTTTGTTACACCTTTAATTAGTTCGATACGTTCTGTCGGTGAGAATAGACCTTGTTTTGATGAATTCCTTAAAACTGATACATAGACTTTATCAAAAATTTTACATGCTCTTTCAATGATATCTAAATGCCCATATGTAATCGGGTCAAAACTACCAGGTACAACTGCAACTTTATTGCTCGCCATAATATCCTCCTAATGATTGTCCAATTCGAGTAATTGTACTTTTATGGTGCCGTAAGTGTGTGTTTTAATTTGTTTGAAGCCATCAATATTCACAGTTTCGTCAGCAGAAGTTTCAACGACAATTCTACCGTTGGGTTTGAGTAAACTTTCTGACTTAATTATCTCTAAGCTCTTATCCACTAATTTCTTTCTATATGGTGGATCTAGAAATATTAGATTAAAACTTTTCTCTCTTTTACTCATCGCCTTCAGTGCTCTTCTATAGTCATTTCTATATATTTCAATAGGTTCCTCAATACTATCGGTGTTTTCTCTGATTATACGAATTGCATCCTTTGCACCGTCTATAATCATTGCAGAGGTTCCTCCGCGGCTTATTGCTTCAATTGCTAGTGCACCAGTACCACCGAATAGGTCTAAAACATCTCCTTCTACTACTCCAAGCATACTAAAAATACTTTCTCTAACCTTGTCACTTGTTGGTCGTGTATCACTAGACTTAAGTGTGTTTATTTTTTTTGACTTATATTTACCGCTTATTATTCTCATCTGTCTGCCCTTTCAATTACTAGCCTACTCATATAAAATACTTGATAGGAGTTGATGATATGCAAAAATTTATAACGATGGGAGAAGGCTACCGTGAAATATTTGAGTTACATGCCCTCATCGAATATAATCACCAACGTGTAGAACATGCAGTATTTTGCTACAATGACAAATCACCTGCAAGTTTTTTACTCATTATGAAACCTGTAGAACAAAATGTGCAAGCAGTCTACACAATTTACAATGGCATCAAATATGAAGCAGGTGCAGGTAAAAAATATGAACTTATAAAATCATGGTGTGATGATAATAACATCAATGTGATTGAGATAAAAACACAATCACCTGAAGATTTCTATGAACAAGAACAATTTTATCAGTATTTAACTGGTCTATTGAGGCTCAATCATTTACTCTTACCGATGACTTAAATGACTCGATAATCTTTCTCTTCATAGTCTTCACTGCTGTATTCTCGGCTAATATTATGATATTCGGATGTTGTAATATCTGTAACAAATTTTAATTTACCGAGTTCGATTAGGGTGTTTTCAAGCTTATCTTCATTGACGTAAATTAAGGCGTATTTCTTATCTTTGTTAACATATATTAAATGTCCGTGTCGTTTCAATTGTCGAATGAATTTATTTTGTTTAAAATAAACATATATTCCGATACGTTTTACTATCATTGGCTGACCACCTATCTGAATCTTTATGGTTATAATAACACATTATACAAGAGTTTTTTAAATGAATATCTCATGGAGGTTATATCATGGCAAATTGCTTTAAGAAATTAATGACAGCTGCTGGTGTTGTAGCTGGGGTAACATTAGGAGTATGGGCAAGTACTAAATTGACTGCTGATGTGACAGTACGCGATATCAAACCATACTTCAAAAAACGTTCACCTTATGTCTTTGCACACCGAGGTGGTATGGGGTTAAGACCTGAACATACTAGACTCGCTTTTGATAAGGCATCAGAATTTAATGTCGAAGGTTTTGAAATAGACATTCGTCTGACTAAAGATGAAGAAATCGTTGTCTTCCACGATGCATATGTTGATAGAACATCTAATGGCGCTGGTAAAGTCAGCAATCTAACACTTGAAGACTTACGTGCTTTAGATTTCGGATATCATTTCACAGATGTCGAAGGCAACCACCCATACAGAAATCATGAGAAAGCAAAAATTGTAACATTGAAAGAACTCATCGAAGAATATCCTGACAAATTGATTAACCTAGATATTAAAGATGATCCAGAAACATATGCTGGTAGTTTGGTACCTAGCCTACTCTACCGATTAATTACGGAGCTTGGTGCAGAGGACCGTATTCTTGTGACAAGTTTCTATGATTCTCAAATTAAACAATTTAACTTATACGCAGACAATAAAATTGCTCTAGGAGCAGGTGTTGATCAAGTATCGAAAGCCTACTTCTTACAAAAACTAGGTTTTGGTCATATGTATACACCAAAAGCAGATACCTTCCAACTGCCAACTGAATATAATGGTATCCCACTAGATACTGAGAAATTCATTGAGTTTTTAACTAGTTTAAATATCGCTGTTGGTTTCTGGAATATTAACAAGATGGACAAGATGGATGAACTTATTCAAAAAGGTGCACATACTATTGTGACTGATTACCCAGATATTAGTTACCACTTAATGAAAGACAGATATTAAAAAGAGTGATCCCCGTGGAAAATAAATTCCACGGGGATCATTTATATATTTAGCTTGCACAACTACAATTTCCGCCGGTTGCACACCCACTATTAGAACTATTTGCGAAAAACGGATTGCTGCTGACAATATTTGCATGAGGACTTACAGCTTGCCCGATATGGAACAATACTTCATCAAGTAAAGATTGAAGTTGAAACTCTGCACGACGATATTCCATTACGATAGGGTTCATATCTAAATTCTTCTTAAATTGGTTAATTTCCCTACGCTTTGTACTAAAGTCAGGATGATATTTACCGAAGCGTTCCACTTCTTCAAAATCCTCTTTTAGGATGACAAAGTCTTTAATCATTTGTGAGACTTCACTGTCTGTCTCAAGAAGATTCTTATAGTAGCAATAATTATTATATTCCTCAGTGTCAGTGACCATTTCATTAAGAGAGTCGAGCAAATCCATTATTTCAAAATCTACCATTGTTTGCATTTAATCACCTCTCAAAAACTATTCTATCATACCGTTACATTTGTTACTATATTAGAAATACCATTTGCAAGTCCATAGGGAATAGATTAAAATTAGGGTAATGGAAAAATGATAGGGGGCAAAATGATGGTTTTTGAAAACTCAGGTATTGAAAAAGTAGTCATTCCACAGGGCTCACTGCAAGAAGTCATGAACCACAATGGTTGTGTACTCGGAGGCAGCTGGGACTATGAACGTATGACTTTCGACTATAAATATGAAATTCCTGAAGGAATTTATTACTTGCGTTTTCCTGGTTACGCAATTGATGGTGACGTTGGTGCGAACAATGCCACACTTCAATTAATGGATCCTTACATGGGTAAACATTACTATCCAACAGGTATCGAATACGGTAGTGATGAAGTATTCCCAGAGCGTATTGTTGAACATGCAATTAATAAAATCAGAACAATTTCTACTGAATTTACAGCACTTGCTGAAGCTTAATACTTTAATAACGGCACTTTTTCTAAATAACAAGGTGTCGTTATTTTTTTCTATGTATTCGCTCATATACATAAAAACAACGATGAATCTAAAAATAGATTCATCGTTGTTTTATATTAATGGAAGATAGCATCCCAAAGACCAGTAGTTTCTCCACCTGGGTATAAGATATATAAGATGACATAAACCATGACACCAGTTATGGCCGTAAAGAACCATATAGTCGCAGCTGTCATCCCCATTTTTCTATGGGTTTTTAATTTGTTTTTCTTACCAGTGAAGACTTGTATTCCACCTAGAATACCACCAATTGTAGCTAAGCAAATGTGACTGATTAAGAATGTCACATAATAAGGTTCTAATGATGCTGGTCCTCCAAATTGAGTGTTACCTAAAAAGATCGTCTTCGATACGTAAATAACGAAGAATGCTAAGGCTGACCAAGCTGCTATAGTCATGACTTTTTCATGTGTTTGGACATTGCCTTTTTTAATATGATAAACACCTACACCCATCAAAATCGCACTCAATATTATAAATGATGTACTAATTGTAGGTAGGATAAAATGTATATCCACTTAACTTCCTCCTAAACTCTGTGGCTATTGTATAGCTCTTTTTGTTGTTGTGCTTTAATGAGTGCCTGCTCAGTAATTTTGTCTTCATCTCTATGTTCATCTTTATACCACTTAGAGAAGATAAAACCTAGCATAACACCAAATATTATTTCCTGTAATACTTTCATAATAATTCCGCCAGTTTGTTGATCATTGAGTGGTGTTGAATTTGTGAAATATTCAGGTCCTGATATCATCCCTGATCCTGCAATGCTATCTAACACACCTGCTGGTACACATAACTCCATGGCACTTAACCAAGCTTCGCCTTCTGTAAACGTTGCATATAACGGTTCACTAGAGAAGATAATTAACGCACATGCTGGTGTAACAAAGGCACCTATACCAAATATATACAATAATTTAAACAAGCCACCCATGTGTGTTTCTTCAGGCTCTACCTTATTAAACATTGGGTAAAATGCCATTACTGCAGTTAAAAACATTATTGCGAGTACTAAAGTGTGTAAAGTCGCACTCATTTTTAAGTTATCCATAACCACTGGAAGATGGTAGATAGAAAATGCTGCAATAAGTAGCATCAATGAAAATAATGGTTTCTTTGCACCTAAACGTAATACAGGTCCAATAACTGGAAGACTCACTATATATTTTTGTAAGTACTCTGGTATTGAAAAGTATAGTAACGGTGCAATTAAAAATAGCACAAAGGCCATTTGAATCATGTGGAATGTAAATAATATATGACTCAGAATATCTACTGGTCCACCGTACATTAAGTATAAAAGAATCATGTTTACGACAAATAGTGACCCTTCTTTTGGAGTCAGTGGACGACCACCTTCAAAGTCTTTATACCACCTTACAGTAACAAGAAAATACACAACTGTAAGCATAATAACAAAGGCCATAAAGAATGGACTCCAGTTTGCCATGAAACCGAAAATCTTTATAGAAGTTATGTTCTCCATACATACCACCTCGAGTTTAACCTATATACCTAGTATAAATTCATTGACTTTATAAGACAAGGCGCTAAAAAGTAACAAAGTGACAAAGTAATGAATAAAAAAATGACCCCTGTTGGGGTCATTCTTTAGATTGGTTGTCCAATCCATACTATAAAAATAAATGTTACACAGAATGCTATTGCAAAGTACATACCAACTATCATAAATAATTTTACAAATTCATGCCCCTCATCCTTAATGTGCATAAAGTAGTAGAACTGTAAAATTACCTGAATGAATGCAAATAGAATTACAGATCCAGTTATGAAAGTTGCATTAAAGTCTAGAGCAACCATACCAAATGCCATAAATGTTAAGAAAATCATAAAGGCAAAGCCGGTAAGCTGTAAACGCATTTCTTTCGTTCTTTGACGTCGTATATTTCTAAGTTTAATATCGCTCATTGGTTTGTTATTTAGTTCAGCCATCTATAACACTCCTAACAAGTAAACAATTGTGAAGATGAATACCCACACAACATCGATGAAGTGCCAGTATAAGGCAGCAGTATTAACTTTAGCTGCTGTGTACACTGATAAACCTCGAGTCGCGTTACGGATAATTAAACTTGTAATCCATACTAGACCAATTATAACGTGGAAGCCATGTGTACCTATTAGAATATAAAAGGCACTACCAAAAGCACTAGATCTAAATGTGTGTCCTAAATGTACATATTCATAGAACTCATATATCTCTAAAGCTAAGAATCCTGCACCGAGTAATACTGTAATGGCTAACCATAATTGCATCTTAGTAAAGTTGTTATTACGCATATGATAGATTGCATATACACTTGTTAATGAAGATGTTAAAAGTAACATTGTCATAACAAAAGCAAGTTCTAGTTGGAAAAGATCAGCTGCCAGTAAGTGATCCTCACTTGGCACGCTATCTTTAAGTGCTAAGTACGTCGCAAATAGTGATGCGAATAGTACAGTTTCTCCACCAAGGAAAGTCCAAAATCCAACGAATTTATTCTTACCTTCTTGCGTTGCTGTCTCCGGGTGCTCAGGCCATTGTTCATTAGGTACATTATATTTCATTTCCGCCATTATTTTGCACCCCTTTCAAGCTCTTCAAGGTCTTTTAATACTTCTTCTTTCTTCACATAGTAACCAAGGTCATCTTTGAATGAACGTACAATCATTGATATTACGGTAATCGCTAAACCGATGATTAATACCCATACTGCCCAAGGTTTTTCTGGTAATCCTGATACTGCATCAATTGCCCAATCTTTACCTGCGGCAAAGTACAATGCACCAAATGATGCAATGAATAAACCAAGTGACATAATAAATGGAATGATTGAGTTGTTTGGCATATGGAAGTCGTCCAATGATTCAGCTGGAAGCATTTCTCCATTACCTTCTTTTTTCTCTAACCAGAATGCATCTAAACCACGAACAAGTGGAATCTGTGCAAAGTTGTAATACGGCACTGGAAGTGGTAATGACCACTCAAGTGTACGTCCGTCACCCCATGGGTCACGTCCAACCTTTTGGTTTTTGACAACTGTCATTACAATATTTATCAGTAAAATAATAACTGCTAGGGCCATCAATAAGGCACCCACTGTTGATGTCATGTTCGCTACATTATAACCTTGCCCGTCTAGGTATGTGAATACACGTCTTGGCATTCCCCATAGACCTAAGAAGTGTTGGATAAGGAATGTTAAGTGGAATCCAATGAAGAATAACCAGAACGTAACCTTACCAAGTTTTTCACTGAGCATTGTTGCAAACATCAATGGCCAGTAATAATGTAAGCCGGCGAGCAATGCGAATACTACCCCACCAACGATAACGTAGTGGAAGTGAGCAACGATGAAGTAAGAGTCATGGTACTGATAGTCAGCTGGCGCTACTGCCTGCATGACACCAGTTACCCCACCCATTACGAATGATGGAATAAACGCGAGTGCATACATCATTGGTGTTGTAAATTCAATACTACCGCCCCAAATAGTAAAGATCCAGTTGAATATCTTAATACCAGTCGGAACTGCAATTGCCATAGTAGCAAGTGCAAAAATAGCATTAGCTGTTGGCCCAAGGCCTACTGTAAACATGTGGTGAGCCCAAACCATGAACCCGAAGAAACCGATCAATACAGTAGCGAATACCATGGCAGAGTATCCAAACAATCTCTTACGTGCAAATGTTGCAAATATTTCAGAGAAAATACCGAATGCTGGAAGAATTAATATATAAACTTCCGGGTGACCGAAGATCCAGAATAAATGCTCCCAGATAATTGTGTTACCCCCAGCTTCTACGATGAAGAAGCTAGAACCAAACATACGGTCAAAGATTAATAAGAATAATCCAATTGTAAGCGGCGGGAATGCGAATACGATAAGAACAGATGCTACTAGTGTAGTCCATGTCATTAGTGGCATTCTCATGTATGTCATACCAGGCGCTCTCATTGTAATAATTGTTGTTACAAAGTTAATACCTGAAATTAAAGTACCTGCACCAGATACCTGTAGACCAAGTGCATAGAAATCAATACCATGTCCAGGTGATGATATAGAGAGTGACGCATAACTTGTCCACCCTGCATCAGGTGCACCACCTAAGAACCATGAAAGGTTTAGGAAGATACCACCAAAGATAAATAACCATACACCTAGAGCGTTTAGGAATGGGAATGCTACGTCACGAGCACCGATTTGCAGCGGCACTGTTGCATTCATAAATGCGAACAAGAGTGGCATCGCTGCTAGGAAAATCATCGTTGTACCGTGCATTGTAAGTACTTCGTTGAACAACCCTGCAGATAGAAAATCATTGTTTGGTACTGCAAGTTGCAAACGAATAAGCATTGCTTCAATACCACCGAGTGCGAAGAAAAATCCACCGGCAATCAAGTAAAGTATAGCAATTTTCTTATGGTCAACAGTAGTTAAGTATTCCCAAATTGTTGCCCAAAAACCAGTTTTTTTCGCTGTTGCTTCAGACATTACTAGTTACCCCCCTCTTCTGACTCTTCAGAAGCTTCTTCATCTGAAGTTTCTTCACCTTCAGCGTCTTCTTCTTCAGCAGGTTCTCTTAATGTAGAAACGTCTCCAGAACCTTCTTCAACATTCAGTTCCATCAAGTAAGATGCAACTGCTTCGATTTCATCATCAGATAATTCATATTGTCCTGTCATCTTGTTTCCTGGCTTGAATGATTCTGGATCAGAAATCCAAGCTTCAAGATTTTCTTGGTTGTGTTCTAAGAAACCAGCAATTAATTCACGGTCTCCAAAGTTAGTTAAGTTAGGACCCATTGCGCCAGATCCTGTTGGAGTAGTTGCGTGACAGCCCATACATGAGTTATTAAAGATTTCTTCACCACGTTGTGCGTCTTCAGAAGATGCTTGAACTGGCTCTTCAATTGCTTTCATGTCCGCTAACCACTGATCATACTCTTCTTCAGGTAATGCTTTAACCTTAAAGTCCATCAATGCGTGTGATGGTCCACATAATTCCGCACATTTACCATAGAATAATCGATCCGCATCTTGTGATGCTTCATCATCAAATACTAAGTAGAAACTATTGATCCCATCGATATTGGTATCCATCTTACCACCAGCAGCTGGCACCCAGAATGAGTGTTTTACGTCTGCACCTTGTAAGTTGAAGTAAACTTTCTTATCAGTAGGAACAACAAGTTCTTGTGATGTTACGACTTGCTCATTAGGATATTCAAATTCCCACCAGTATTGGTAAGCTCTTACGTTAATCACTGTTTCTTCCGCGTTAACGTTACCCTCGGCATCTGTGCTCGCTTCGGTATCTGCTTGTTTAAACACGAAATAAACTGTTGGAACAGCTAAGACAAGTAGTAACAGGATTGGTATAGAAGTCCAAATAATTTCTAAGGTATGATTACCTGAAACATCTTTCGGTTCGAAATCTTCACCTTTTTTACTTCTGCGACTCTTCAATACCGAAATAGTAAATAATACTGTTACAACAACAATAACTAAAATCATAATGATGATAGAAATTAACATCAAGTTGAACTGTTCTTGTCCAACTTCACCTGCAGGACGTAGTGTACTTAATTCATTTGTTCCACAACCTGCAAGGAAAAGTGTTAATACAGACGCTAATAATAGCCCTTTCCCTTTAAGAAAACTAAAGTTCATTGTGTTAGACCCCTCTTTCATTCATTTACTTTACTAAACATTCACAAGTAAGCCGGCTACGATAACCATGACAAAGAAAATCACAACGTAGTTGAGTGAAAAGACAAATATTCGCCCGGCATAGCGATTATAGTCTGTAATCTGTTTGAACTGGTTAACACCCAAATAGAACCAGACGAGATTTAATGCTGTTACTAATAGAACAAACCAAGTCCCCAGCTCAAACATCATTAGTGGTGTGAACAAAAGAAGTGTCACCCAGAAAATAATCGAGTGCTTAGTTCGATTATTTCCTTTTACAGAAGGGAGCATCGGTATACCTGCATGACTGTATTCTTCACTTCTCTTAATGGCAAGTGCATAGAAGTGAGGCATTTGCCAGATGAACATTACAATAAACATCGCAACCGCTAAAATATGTAGCTCTTGATCGAAAATCGCCCAGCCGATAAGCGGTGGCATTGCTCCAGGTATTGCTCCTATAACTGTGTTTGCCACAAGATGTCTCTTGGCAAAGATCGAGTACACAACTGCGTATCCGAAGGCTGCAATTAATCCGAGTACACCAGCAGCAGTATTAATGAAAAATAACATGACAAGCCCAATTGCTAACATAGAAAAGCCGATGATTAATATTTCCTTACCGGAAAAAGTGCCATCAATACTCGGTCTTTTACTCTTTGATTTCATTAGCACATCAATATCTCTGTCATAATAATTATTTAGGGCACAAACACCTCCGATGACCAGCGCTGTACCTACTAACATCAGCAGCATGACTGGAATTGCATCAAAAAATGAAATGTTATAATACATAACCGCTAAAAACCCTGCAGCAAAAGCTGGAATTAAATTCGCTTTGATTATGCCATCCTTGATGAGTGCTTTAATTGCCTTAAATTTTTTACTGCGTGCTGACTGATGTATCTCCTCTTGGTATACATCACTGTGCATCTATTCGCCCCCTTTCATTAACAAACACATTTATATTTAATAATAGATTATCCGGGACATATTTTCTATACATATTTGAAATAAAATTGTTACATTTTGCATTGTTCAAGAATTATTCATCAATATGTATGAATAAATGCCCTAAACTGTTTTATACTCAAATAGTATAAGTGTTTCCCTACACTATTAAATTTTACCACAGTTTACGGAATTGTTAAGGGTATTTCACAACTTTGCGGATTGCAAAGAGTGCAATTCTGATATATATTTAGTAACTGTACTAGAGACAGATACACGATTGTTTTGAGGTGTTTTATTTGTATAAAAATTTAAAAATTGTAGCCGTGATCACTACACTGATAATGGTCTTCGTTCAAATCGGAGGCGCACTGGTTACAAAAACAGGTTCAGAAGATGGCTGTGGTGAAACCTGGCCCTTGTGTCATGGTAAGCTTATCCCACGAGATTGGCCCATCGACACAATTATTGAACTTGCGCACCGTGGTGTCTCAGGTATAGCGATCATATTTCTGATATTACTTGCATACATGGCTTGGAAACAAATTGGTCATGTTAGAGAAGCTAAATTTCTTATCTACGTTTCTTTAAGCTTCATACTCATCCAATCTTTAATTGGTGCGGCAGCGGTAATTGGCATCTGGGAAGGAGACTTTGTCCTAGCAGCACACTTTGGTATATCATTAATATGTTTTTCAGCTGTCTTGTTATTAACCTTATTAATTTTCGAAACATCTTATGGTCATGAGGACCGTAAAATTTTTGTCAGACCATTCTTAAGATATAACACTATACTGATAACGATCTATATTTATTTTGTTATTTATAGCGGTGCACTTGTTAGACACACTGACTCATCATTAGCATGTACAGAATGGCCACATTGTATGCCAGGTCAAGTCATGCCAGGAAATTTTTACCAAGCCGTACAAATGGGACACAGGTTCCTCGTTGGAATTCTATTCATTTGGATGGTTATAATAGTCATCCATGTCCTAAGAAATTACAGTGATTCAAAAATCATCAGAAATGGTTGGCTTATCGCATTTACCTTACTGATTTTACAAGTCATTACAGGTATGCTTTCAGTCATCACTCATGTCAATATATTTATTGCCTTATTCCATGCCTTGTTTATCACCTTGTTATTTGGAGTATTATGTTACTTCATCATGTTACTATCAAGAAACAAGGGCTAGTATGGAATTAGTACAGGAATCTTATAATAAGATTCCTGTTTTTTTGTCACTAATTCTAAGTAAGTATCCACCCGTATAACGGGTGGCTTTTTTTCAGCCCTATAAGGGCTCATTCC
>NZ_SIRQ01000028.1:0-22567 GCF_011634875.1 Jeotgalicoccus sp. S0W5
CCTTAGTTTAGCAAAAATCTACCAGCTATAATGTTTTTCCACACGATAATCCGAATACCCAAATTTTGTTAATAAAGATTTACTTGTTAAAAAGACTCTTTCAAAAGTAAGAAATCAACATATTCTACAACCACCGAAAACTCGAGAATCACATAGATGGATAGATATTGATAATCAAACCATTGATAAACTTTTACAATGGAAAGAAGAACAGAAACAACAATATAAAGAGTATGGCTTTAAAGTTGATAACGACCTTGAACAGCCTATCTTTTCCACTTATCATACTAGATTAAATGAAATGAAGTACATGCGTGTATCTACACCTAACGACAAGTTAGAAGCTTTCTTTAAGCGTCATAAGGATCTGCACCAGATACACGTACATGGTTTCAGACATACACATGCATCACTTCTATTTGAATCAGGGGCAACTCTAAAAGAAGTTCAAACACGTTTAGGACACAGTGATATCAAAACAACTATGGATATCTATACACATATAACACAGTCCTCTAGAGAAAAATTAGCTGAAAAGTTCCAAGATCATATTAATTTTTAGTAGAGAAATAAGAGTAAATTTTTTATAGGGGTATTAACGGGGTATTATTTTTTTTGAAAGTATAAAAAAGCACTTCTCGAAAGTTTTCGAGAAGTGCTGTAAATACTGATATAACAGTGTTCTTAACGTTTTGAGAACGACCTTTAGGTAAATTGATACACTTGAGTCCATAAGAATCCCATTATAGCAACATTCTGCTTTCATCTATATGGAATAAAATGGATGGAAATGACTGTGGAAGGATAAGATTGTCACCAATTTACACCAAAAATACAGTTGATTAGACAGGAAATGAATACACATTTTTGTAAAGATTCAATGTTTAAACTTTTATAATTTTATGATAGTCCAACAATAGTATACTATAACAAATTATTTTGCATATAGCTTATCATTTTTCCAAGACAAAATTTCTTGGATAGTAATATAGAGCTGAGGATTATCAATTACAACTAGTAAAAGATTATTTTTCACTCTAGTTAAAGCTTCAAAAATACAACTTTCTTCGGAGTAAGGATAATATTGACTATAAGTTGATATGAGCTTACCTTCCTCGGAGTAAGTGAAATGTTTGTCTAAGGGGACTAGTACATTTTCATATTCTCGGCCAATCACGGAATGTGATGATTCAGAAAATGGAAAAATATTTTTCCTTTTAATAATTCTATTAGTTTTTGTTACGTATTCAGTAAGTTCGATTGAAATATATGATTCTAATAAAAACATATTAGAGATATATTTAGATGCCGCTTCTTTACTATTAAAATATACTACGCGCACCTTATTATAATCATAAGGCTGAACTTTTCTAGCTTTTAAATCTAAAAATTTTAATATAAATGATGCCATTGGTACATCAGTTCGAATTTTATTTTTTAGTCGTTTAGTCAAAACTTTGGGTTGTTTTGACAACCTCCCTTCAATATTTAATGATTTTTCTTTCTGATGTAAAGTTTGTTGATGATCTGTCGAAAATATAATTTTTTCATTTTGTAATTCAAATAATATTTCATATTGACTTTCATATAATCTCTGAGCCTCATCTACTAGAATGATATCAATTTTTTCAAAATCAATAATACCCATGCTTCTTATCGGGATTATATTAATACCTATTTCGTTAGAAATTGATTCATATGCATCCATCTTACCACAGAAAATAATCACAATATTATAACCTTGCTGTTGATATATCTTTGCTAAGTCTAATAATAGCAGTGTTTTTCCAGTTCCAGGTCCTCCAACTAAATTAATTTTACTAAGTTTAGTTTCTAATATTGATTTACGTACTTTTTTCTGTTCATCCGTTAAAAAGTAACGACTTTCAGAAAACTCTTGAGGCTGAGAATAAGGAGAAATAATTAATTGTGATAGGTTTATAGTAGTTAGTTCGTTTTGTGAAAGGTAATTCTCAGGAACCATCTTTGATAAATTCTCTTCTGTAATTTCTATTAATTCTTTATCTTTATTTAAGAAGATAATTTTATTTAAGTCACTTATATAAGTACATGCGATCACTTCTTTTTTCAACAAACTTAATAAAGCACTATGTCTGACTAATTGGTCTTTCACACCTTCCATACCTTCTAATGGAAGAGTGCTCTTTAATTCAATGTTTAAAACATGATCAGGGCTAAATCTTAAAATGTCGAATTCTTCACGTATTCCAGTACTAACCACGTATCCTAGGAAATATCCACTCATTTGAGAGAAATTTAGGAATGGTTTAAGTTTTTGAGATAACAAAGCTAAACCATCAATTTCTTTAGAAGACATGCCCCTTTGATTTTCATAAGAATAACCATTGTCCATTAATTTAATGAAAGACGACATTATATCTTTATCTTGTGTATTAAATATTTCTAGAAATGAATCTAGATTTACATGTTTTGTCTCCATTAATACTTCTATCCTTTCGCATTGACAACTCAATAATAAAAATATAAAACCTAGACTTTTTCATCAATAATATACCATACTATTTTTTAAAATTTAGATCATTAGATATTAAATAAATACACATTTAACCTTGAAAAACAGATTTTTTTAAAATAGCTTCCCAAAATTTAACTTATCATAATAGAGTATTGAAAATATACTAACTATCCATTCTACTTAAAGGCTGTTTATTATGTAGCTACATCGTTAATTTTACAGGAGTATATCTAATTTTCTGGGCCTTCTACATCTAATGAGTTATTATCGAGCTAATGTAAATATTTAACTTAAAATGATTAATTAGTATTTATTATATTTCTATACATGAGATAATAGCATTAATAATATAGGGAGGCTATTATGAGAATAAATAAAATTAAAATAAGAGGGTTTAAAAAATTTAGAGAAATAGATGTTGACTTCAATGACCATTTATCAGTCTTAGTTGGAGAGAATGAAGTAGGAAAATCGACTATACTTCGTGCTATTGACATTGTTTTAAATCAAACTAATTTCCTTTATACAGATAATTCTGCTCATAAATTTATTAACTTAGAATTAACAGAATATTTTTATATCCATAAAACGATACAAGCACTTCCTAGAATCGATATAGAACTATTTCTCGACCTAGAAGATTCTATAAAGTCACTCGAGTATACAGGCCTTCATTATAATGAACATAATGACATTCCTCAAACAGGCATTAAATTTGTTTATGAATTTGACACCGATTTTATTAGTGAAGTAAATTTACAAGAAATTGCCGATAATAGAATTATCCCAACCGAATACTATAAGGCAACATGGAAAACTTTTCAAGGAAAAAATTACAAAAGACGTATGTCTCCTATTAAAATGATTTATTTAGATAACTCTACAATAAAGCATGATATTTTTGGTAATTATGCTAGACAAATTTATAAAGCTAACATTGAAGAAAAAGATCATAGAAGTATAGCTTCTAATTTTAAACAAACATTGTCAAAATTTCGTGACGAATTCAATGATTTGTTAACTCTTCAAGATAATCAAAAATTTGGGTTAGATTCTTCTAAAACAGATATTCTAAAATTACTTGATATTTATGAATCAGATATATCTATTCAGGATATGGGCAAAGGAAAAGAAAATGTTGTTCGGACTGAAATGGCACTGAACAATGATGTTTTTGATTTAGTACTAATAGATGAACCGGAAAGTCATTTGAGCTACACGAGAACTCGTCGTTTGATTGATGCAATTAAAAATATTAGTCAAGGACAGGTAGTGGTTGCATCTCATAGCTCTTTAATTGTAAATAGATTAAATTTAAAAAATACAATTATTTTATCAGATGATACTTCTCGTTCTTTAGCTAATCTTCAACCAAAGACAGCTAGATATTTTGAGAAAATTGATAATTTAGATATTCTACGTTTTGTCTTATCTGAGAAGGTTATTTTAGTTGAGGGCGCAGCAGAATATATAATACTACCGCGACTCTTCAATATCATTCAAAAATCTGAAATCGATAAACATAGTGTGGACATTATTTCAATGGGTAGTATTTCTTTTGAAAAATATCGTGAACTATCTGAAATAATTGATAAAAAAGTAGCAGTAATTACAGACAATGACAAAAGAGACACTACGTACGAATTAAATGACAAATTTAATATATACGTAGACGACTCAACCGAAAATTGGACATTAGAAGTATCATTTTACAATGAAAATAAAGATTTTTTTGATGACCTTTATTTTGATAGAAAAACAGATCCTATTTACAACAAAGTACCAATGCCTAAAGCACAAGCTCACATGCTAAAGAACAAGACAGAAAATGCACTAGAAATAGAAAGTGATTTAAACAAGCTTATAATTCCTAACTATTTAATTGAGGCTATAAAATGGATAAGCGAATAGTTATTGCTGCTGCCGGTGCTGGGAAAACATATTATATAGCAAATAACTTTGAAAAAGATGAAAGAGTCATTTTGATTTCATTTACTAATGCTAATGTCAATAACATTCGTAAAGAGGTTCAAAAAAGGTTCAATGGTAAAATTCCTGACAACGTTCAAATTATGACTTTTGACTCTTTTGTCTACAATAATTTATTAAAACCTGTAGAACCTTTAATCTCCTCCCGAAGAAGTACAGGAGTTGATATAAGGAGTATTCCTATAGAAGACACTCGAAACCCGCATTATGTAAAAGTAAATGATATATCACATTATATGAATATTAATAATGAATATTACGTAAATAGAGTTGGAAAGTTATTTTTGAGATTCAATAAAGATATCCAAAAGTTAGTAAACAACAGATTAGAAAAATACTGTGATGCAATTTATTTTGATGAATTCCAAGATTATAACGGGTTTGACTTTAAAGTCTTAAAATATTTTTTAGAGAAATCAAAGCTTAATGTAATTGCTGTGGGAGACATTTATCAAAGCTGTTTGACCCCTTTAAGAAATATAGGTAACCCTATAGCTAAGTCACCGTTTTATAAAATTAGTACTGTAGATGACCTTAAGAAAAAAGTATCTGGCAAGGTCGAATTTGATGAAACAACTCTACAGAAAAGTAGACGAGTACCTAAGGTGATCTGCAATATTATTCAGAAGAAAATCGGTATAGATATACAATCACTCTCTAAAGAAGAAGCTTCTATTATCCATTTAACTAATGTTGAAGATATTCATAAAATAGTTTCAGATTCTAATATCCCAAAACTAGTATGGAATAAATCTAGTATACACCATAAGGGCAAAAACTACGTGAATTGGTCATACTCTAAAGGAGACACATACTCTCAATCTTGTATCATTCTAACTGGTACAACGAGTAGTTCAGACAATTGGTTAAATATTACTTCCCAAAAGACTAGAAATGGTTTATATGTTGCTTTAACGCGGTCAAAAGGTGATGTTTATATAATTACAAACAATGATTATAAAAAATGGCGCAGGTACGCCGATAAATCGTAAATTATATATTTTTAACTATAATTTAGGAATAGCTAATTTTTTTCTATTTAATATATGATTATAATTCAAGGAGGTTATTATTTATGGAATATCTTTTTAATAGTAAAGGGAAACATATTGCTAATTTTGTGGGCAATCAGCTTCACTCACCAAAAGGTAAGAATATTGGCCATTATCTTAAGAAAGATGGTGTTTTTATTGATATGAAAGGTAAGTATTTAGGAGAAATTGTTCAAAAAAATAGATTGATGTCTCAACGCAATTCTCCCTATAAAAACATAAATTACGGGAGATACGGTAACTATGGGAATATCGGAAATTATGGTAACCCAGGAAATTATGGTTCGATAGGAAATGTGCCTGGCTATGATGATATAAGTAATTTTGATAATAATTAAAATTACTATCTCTAATATATAGAGATAGAATGATCTTTGACGCTTCAAAAGAAGTGTCTTTTTTTATGGGAAAATATAACTTGAAAATACAAAGGAGTGATTGACAATTATCTCTTTCCGCCCTCGCTCCCCTCCCTTAGATCTTCTGCAGAAAATATTATAGCTAGACAAATTAAAATAAGAAATGAGGTTCATTTATATGGAATTAAAATATGTCATCCCGAATATGACACAAACATTTGGCAACCTAGAATATGCCGGCGAAGGTAATGTGGAACAACGTCGGGTCAATGGCCGCATGACGACTTTATCCCGTCGTTACAATTTATATTCAGATGTGCAACGAGCCGATGATATTGAAGTCATACTGCCACAGGAAGCCGGAGAAAAGTTTTTTGAACATGAAGATCAGGTGAAACTCGTCAACGCCAGAATTATAGCAGAAGGTTATAAAATTGGAGACCGTGGCTTTACGAAATATATCTTACATGCAGATGACATGGTCAAAGCATAAGGAGGAAAATAATATGAGACTCGCACAAGGGATTGTCATTGATAAAGAAGCAACATTTGGTTTATTGAAGTTTTCCGCACTCCGCCGTGAGGTGTTTCTTCAAAATGAGGATGGCACCATATCGACTGAAGTGAAAGAACGCACCTATGATTTAAAATCGAAGGAACAAGGCCGCATGATTCAGGTCAGTATTCCGGCATCGGTCCCATTAAAAGCATTCGACTATAATGCGGCAGTAGATATCATCAACCCCGTTGCCGATACCGTCGCCAACGCCACATTTCGTGGGGCGGACGTCGATTGGTATATCAAGGCGGATGACATTGAATTAAAAGGCGGACAAAAGCCACCGCAGAAACCGAAAAAAGAACCCGAAGACAATGAAAAATAGGTATTCTTTATGAAACACCCATCATTGACCATAAAAGAGATACCTAAAAATGAGGCCATTCAATTGATTCGATACTACCATTACTCAAAGATAATCCTTAAGTTATGTAAATATTTCTTAGGGATTTTTTCTGAGAAAAAGCTGCTCGGGGTGATTGAATTGGGCTGGGGCACGCAACCGTTACAAACCATTCGTAAACTGTTTCCCGACAATCAGCTTCAAACGAAGGACTATTTGGAGATTGGCAAAATGTGTTTTTTACCAGAATTGAACCGGAATCAATATTTTGGCAGTCAGGCACTTTCTGCCCTGATTCAGTGGTTAAGCACGCATACGGACTGTCTATTTTTATATACACTCGCCGATGGCATCGAAGGCAAATGCGGCTATGTCTATAAAGCAGTCAACTTCTATTATTGTGGGTATTTTAAAACTAGTGTCTATCGGGATCAACAGACCCATGAGAAAATCCACCCCCGCAGTGCCCGTTTGTTACTGGAAGAGAACGCGCGGTTTGACAATGTAGAGAAAAAGCATTGGCTGACGCAAGATTTTTGTGCGTATAAAGGCATTGAGAAAATCAATGGCCCGATGTTCCGTTATATTTATCCCTTAACCAAAGCAGGCAACCAACTGTCACACATGACTGTCTATCAGCGACGGAACTACCCCAAAGATAAGGATTTACGATTTGAAACACGCATTGCCCACCGGAAATATAAAGAGTTCTCCCAGCAGATGTTTAATAAAGATGTGTCATTCTACAACACACAAGTGGTGGACTGATATTCATCTTGGAAAGGAGGATGTATGCGATTCTTCCAGTATAAAGGCAAACGGATCAAACCCAGTGATCAGTCTTTGGTGACCCGATTCGTTACGGGCGCATTACTCGGCGTATGGTTGCTTGCCTTTCTGCTGTTTCACCTGCTGTTTTTGGTCTCTACGGCGTGGACCGTCGAATCCTTCCAAACGCATTTTATCAGTCAATATGGCTTTATCACCCTCTGTCTCAGTGTAATGATCACTGCCGGGTGTACCTTTTTATATTTTCGATATGGCCAACGGCATTTTAAACAAATCGTGCATCGTCAGAAACTCGCCAAAATGATACTGGACAATGGATGGTATGAAACCAAAACAGTGACTCAAGACAGTTTCTTTGAAGATATGCCCGGTGGTAAAACGACAGAGAAAATCAGTGATTTTCCGAAAATGTACTACCGATTTAAACACGGGCAACTCTATATCCAAGTGGAAATTAAGCTTGGGAAGTATCAAGAACCGCTGCTCAATTTAGAAACGAAACTCGAAAGTGGTTTGTATTGTGAACTCGTATCGAAGGAGCTACATGATGCGTATGTGGAGTACGTCATGTTCTACGATATGATGGCGAACCGCATTTCGATTGAAGATGTGAGTGCTCAAAATGGCCGATTGAAATTGATGGCCTCTCTGTATTGGGAATATGATCAGTTGCCCCACATGCTGGTTGCAGGGGGTACCGGGGGCGGTAAAACGTATTTTCTCCTCACTTTAATTGAAGCATTATCCAAAACCGATGCGAAGTTATACGTATTGGATCCCAAAAATGCGGATTTAGCGGACTTATCCACGGTGATGCCCGATGTCTATCATACAAAGGAGGATATGATCACGTGCCTGAATCAATTTTATGATGACATGATGACACGGAATGAAAATATGAAGGCCATGCCCAATTATAAAACCGGAGAAAATTATGGCTATTATGACTTATCCGCCCGCTTTTTAATTTTTGATGAATATGTCGCGTTTATGGCGTTACTCAGTACTAAAGAAAGCACGGCGGTCCTCGATAAACTGAAGCAGATTGTCATGTTGGGCAGACAATCGGGTTTCTTCCTAATTCTCGCCTGTCAAAGACCGGATGCGAAATATTTGGGCGAAGGGATTCGCGATCAGTTTAATTTTCGCGTCGCGTTAGGTCGGATGTCTGAACTTGGATATGGCATGGTGTTTGGGAGTGATGTGCAGAAACAGTTTTTCTTAAAGCCCATCAAAGGCCGCGGTTATGTCGATAAAGGCGATAATGTCATCTCTGAATTTTACACGCCCCTTGTCCCCAAAGGCCATGACTTTTTAAAAGAAATTGAAAAACAGGCCAATCAACGGCTGTCCAGTGCAGCGGCGAGCGAAGCGAAAGCCGCTGGGCTGGACTAAGCCGGCGTGGCGTCAGCCACGCCTTGACCCCCCATTTCTAACAGGGGGGTAGAAAAACATTAGGCAACCATAACCAAACGCTTTAAACCCTTGGGGCACAAGGGTTTAGTTCATATCTTAAAGATGTCAACGTTCCGTACTGAGTTGACATCTTTTTTTATAGGGAGGAAACACAATGAAACAAGCACCTTGGCACCACAGATTAAAAGAAAAACGCTTAGCTTATGGCGTCTCACAAAATAAACTCGCGGTTCATGCGGGTATTTCGAGACAATATGTCAGTGATATAGAAAACGGAAAGGCGAATCCCACGGAAAACTTGAAGACTGTTTTAATGGATATCTTGGAACAATGGAATCCGGAGGCACCCCTCGAAATCCTGTTTGATTATGTCCGCATCCGATTTTTAACCACCAATCCGTTGCCCGTGATTGAAGAAGTCCTCCAACTGAAAATGGCCTACATGCTGCATGAAGATTATGCTTTTTATTCTTACATGGAGCAATACGTGTTCGGGGATATTGTCGTGATGGTCTCACCGGATGCAGACAAAGGCTGTTTACTCGAACTCAAAGGGCAAGGTTGCCGACAATTTGAGAATTTCTTATTAGCACAACAGCGTACCTGGTTCGATTTCTTTATGGACGTATTTCGAGTGGGCGGCGTCTTTAAACGTATTGATTTGGCCATTAATGATAAGGCGGGTGTCTTGGATATCCCCTTACTCACCCGGAAATGTCAGAACGAAGAATGCATTTCCGTCTTTCGAAACTTTAAAAGCTACCGTTCAGGTGAGTTAATGCACAGCGAAGATAAACGGGATATGGGCAACACTTTATACATCGGCTCTTTAAAAAGCGATGTCTACTTTTGCATCTATGAGAAGGATTACGAACAATTTGTGAAGTATGGTATTTCCATGGCAGACGTTGATGTGAAGAACCGGTTGGAAATCCGTCTGAAAAACGACCGCGCCTATCATGCGATTGTCGACTTGATGATGTATGAAGATGCCGGCCGCACCGCATTTTCCATCATCAACCGCTACATGCGATTTGTGGATCAGGATGAGAATAAACGGCGCAGCCATTGGCCCCTCAATGCCGAATGGCAGCGTTTCTTGGATTTGGGTGCGCATCGAAAAATCTATTTAACGACCCAACCCGAACCGTATACGTTTGATAAGACATTGCGATGGTTATCCCATCAAGTCGCGCCCACATGGAAAATGGCGATGAAAATGGATGCCGTCAATCACACCACAATCATCGACGATATCCTGAAACATGCGAAGTTAACCAAACGGCATCAGGAAATACTCATACAGCACACACTGGCGACAGAAGATGTCATACAGAATGCATCAAATGAAAATGAAGGTTAGAAAGGAGAGAGGCATATGAATTTCGGACAGAATCTCTATGACTGGTTTTTAGACAATGCACAGTCATTGGTCCTGTTGGCCATTGTCGTGATTGGTCTCTACTTGGGGTTTAAACGAGAATTTTCTAAACTGATTGGCTTTCTCATTGTTGCATTGATTGCCGTGGGACTCGTCTTCAATGCACGTGGCGTACAGGAAGTATTACTCAACCTATTCAACCGAATCATCGGGGCTTAATACACCCCGGCCTTTGATGAAAGATAAGTGAGCTTTCTTGTCTTTTATCAAAGGCGGGTCGAGCAAACGATAGTGCGGTAGCGTCGTTCATTTTAGATCAAGATTTAAATTCAAAATTTTTTAGACAAGAAAGGATGTGATCGCCCATGGAAATGCAGGTGTATATTGCGAATCTCGGTAAATATAATGAAGGTGAACTCGTAGGTGCCTGGTTTACACCGCCGATTGATATGGAAGCCGTCGAGGAACAAATTGGCTTAAATGGTGAGTATGAAGCGTATGCCATTCACGATTATGAATTACCGTTTACCGTCCATGAATACACACCGATTGCTGAGGTGAACCGGTTGTGTGAAATGGTCGCTGAACTCGAAGGAACACCGTTGTACCATGTGCTTTCAGACGTTCAAGGCTACTGGTTTAATGATTTGGAAGAATTGCTCGAAAACAAAGACGATATCATTCATTATCCCGACTGTGACGATATGGCCGATGTGGCGGCTTATTTGATAGAAGAAACCGGGACACTTGGAGAAGTGCCGGCCCACCTCCAAAGCTATATTGATTATGCGGCTTTCGGCCGTGACCTTGAAATCGATGGTCAATTTCTTGTGACCACGCATGGGGTCTTTGAATATACACAATAACTGATCAGACAGCGTGTTGCATCGCAGACTGCTTTTTCTAAGAGAAAGGATGATTGCATTTGAAAA
Source organism: Jeotgalicoccus sp. S0W5 (assembly GCF_011634875.1). Lineage (NCBI taxonomy): Bacteria > Bacillati > Bacillota > Bacilli > Caryophanales > Staphylococcaceae > Jeotgalicoccus > Jeotgalicoccus sp. S0W5. The sequence continues at coordinate 11,318 of NZ_SIRQ01000028.1, forward strand.
AATTAAAAAGTTATACCCGCATTTGGTCGGTCGATAAAGTTATTTATGCCATCAATGATTTTCGGTTGCCCTTTCCCATTACATTCAACCAAATGACGTGGTTTGTACTGTCCCTGATGATCGTGATGTTGCTGAGCAACCTGCCACCACTCTCTTTCATTGACGGGGCACTCTTAAAATATGTTGGCCTCCCACTCGCTTTAACGTGGTTTATGAGCAAAAAGAGTTTTGACGGCAAAAAGCCCTACGGTTTTCTGAAATCCGTGCTGAGCTATTATTGCCGGCCAAAAGTGACCTATGCGGGCAAACCGGTGAAACTTCAAACCCGAACGATGAATGCAGCGATGACTGCGGTAAGGAGTGAGACCCATGCGACTACCGATTAAATATATCGAAAACAATCTCGTCTTCAATCATGATGGCGAATGCTTTGCGTATTATGAGTTGATACCCTATAACTATTCTTTTCTATCCGACGATGAAAAAATTCAAGTCCACGACCACTTCCGGCAATTGATTGCCCAAAACCCTGATGGCAAAATCCACGCCCTGCAAATCAGTACGGAAAACAGTATCCGGGCCGTCCAAGCGCGCAGTAAAGATTTAGTCACTGGCCAGCTCAAAGAGGTGGCTGACGCACGCATCGATGATCAGACCGACGCACTCACTGATATGATTGGTGAACATCAGATTGATGGGCGTTTTTTTATCGGTTTCAAACTGCTGCTCAATGCAGAAGAAGTAAGTATGAAATCCATGGGTCAATCAATGGCCACTGCGTTGTCGACATTTCTGAGAGATGTGAATCACCATCTCATGGGCGATTTTATTACGATGCCGCATTCAGAAATTGAACGGTTCAGCAAAATGGAACGCCTCCTGCATCATAAAATCGCCAACCGTTTTAACGTGCGGCCGGTGACCAAAGATGACATCGGCTATCTAATCGAGCACATCCATGGGCAATCCGGCACAGCGTTTGAGGACTATACGTATGAACTCCCGACCATTAAATCTGATAAAGAGACACGTATCAAGCACTATGACTTAATCAAGCCGACCCGGTGCCTAATTAAAGAAAATCAACGGTCTATCCAACTGACCCAAGCAGACCGGACAACGTATGCCGCGTATTTCACCATCAATTCAATCGTCGGGGATTTGGAATTTCCATCCGATGAAATCTTTTACTATCAGCAACAACAATTCGACTTCCCGGTCGACACGTCGATGCATGTGGACATCCTCACTAATAAAAAGGCACTCGCCACGGTACGGAATAAGAAAAAGGAACTGAAAGACTTGGATAACCACGCGATGGAATCGGATAACGAGACGGGCAACAATGTCCTTGATGCGTTGGAACAGGTCAATGAACTCGAAGATGTCCTCGGCCAAACAAAAGCGTCGATGTATAAACTCAGTTATGTCATTCGCGTCTCGGCAACCAGTCTCGATGCGCTGACCCAGCGGTGCCATGAAGTGCAGGATTTTTACGATGATTTGAATGTGAAATTGGTACGTCCCTTCGGCGATATGCTCAACTTACATGGGGAATTTATGCCCGCCAGTAAGCGATCGATGAATGACTACGTACAATATGTAACGGCCGATTTCCTGGCGGGGCTTGGATTTGGGGCCACCCAAATGCTCGGGGAAACTGAAGGCATCTATTTTGGTTACAACGTCGACACCGGCCGGAACGTCTATGTCAATCCGAGCTTGGCCAGTCAAGGCATCAAAGGGTCTGTGACAAATGCCTTGGCGTCCGCCTTTCTTGGTTCATTGGGCGGTGGGAAGTCGTTCTCGAATAACTTGTTGGTCTATTATGCCGTCCTCTATGGCGGCCACGCCCTGGTCGTGGATCCGAAAGCCGAACGCGGTGGCTGGCAAGATGCCCTCCCGGAAATTGCCGATGCCATCAATATTGTCAATCTCACCAGTGATACAGCCAATCAAGGACGACTGGATCCATATGTCATCATGAAAAATAAGAAGGATTCCGAAAGTCTCGCCATTGATATTCTGACCTTTTTGACGGGCATCTCCAGTCGGGACGGCGAAAAGTTTCCGGTATTGCGTCGTGCGATTCGGGCGGTCAGCCAACAAGACGACCGCGGATTATACCTCGTGATTCAGGAATTGCGCAGCGACCCCAATCCACATGCCGCCACCATTGCGGACCATATTGAAAGTTTTACCGACTATGATTTTGCGCACCTGCTCTTTTCTGATGGCACCGTAAAAAACGCCATCAGTTTGGAGCAACCCCTGAATATTATCCAAGTGGCCGACTTGGCCTTACCCGATGCGGAAACGAATTTTGAAGACTACACCACGATGGAGCTGCTCAGTGTCGCAATGTTAATCATCATTTCCACATTCGCTTTGGATTTCATCCATTCCAACCGTGATATTTTTAAAATTGTCGACTTGGACGAGGCATGGAGCTTCCTGCAAGTGGCCCAAGGGAAAACACTCTCTAACAAACTGGTCCGTGCCGGGCGGGCCATGAATGCCGGGGTCTACTTCGTCACGCAGAATGCCGATGACCTGACCGATGAAAAGCTCAAGAATAATATCGGCGTGAAATTTGCCTTCCGGTCCAGAGATATCAGCGAAATCAAAAAGACATTGGCCTTTTTCGGGGTCGATGCCGAAGATGAAGCCAACCAACGCCGATTGAGAGAATTGGAAAATGGACAGTGTCTCATGCAGGATTTATATGGCCGGGTCGGTATCATTCAAGTGCATCCCGTATTTGAAGATTTATTCGATGCCTTTGATACGCGACCACCGGTCGTAGAAAGGCGGTGATTTTCTTGCACACATCAAAATGGAAACAGATCGCTGGCCTAGCGGGGCTGACCAGTGCGGTGATCTTATTATTGTTGCTTTCCACTGTGACCGTCACACAAGCCGCCGGATTGGTGGATGATACCGTTGATTCCGCCAATCTCTACTCACTCTATCCACTCGACCATTACCAACTTGACTTCTATGTTGATGACAGTTGGGATTGGTTGCCATGGAACTGGAATGACGGCATTGGCAAACAAGTCATGTACGGGCTATATACCATCACCAATTTCATCTGGATCATTAATCTGTATCTCGCCAATGCCACCGGCTACTTGGTCCAACAAGCATATTCACTCGACTTTATTTCTGACACCGCGCATGCGATCGGACAGAATATGCAAACCTTGGCCGGTATCACCGCTCAGGGATTTGGCGCTGACGGCTTCTATGTCGGCTTTTTATTGTTGTTTATTCTGTTTGTCGGTATGTATGTCACCTATACCGGGTTGCTGAAACGGGAGACGACCAAAGCCGTTCGCGCCATGCTCAATTTCGTCCTCATCTTTACTGTCTCCGCGGCTTTTATCGCCTTTGCACCCACATATATCACGAAAATCAATGATTTTTCCGCAGATGTCAGTGAAGCGAGCTTGGATTTGGGTACTCAGATTGTCATGCCGGGGTCGGAGACCCAAGGCGAAAACAGTGTCGATATGATCCGCAATACGCTCTTTTCGATTCAAGTCGAACAACCATGGTTATTGTTACAGTTTGATGATTCGGATAAAGCAGAGATTGGGGAAGAGCGTGTGGACGCTTTGGTGTCCATTGATCCGAATGCCAATAATGGTGCCGACCGGGAAGCTGCCGTTCAAACAGAAATTGAAGAGCACGACAATATGAATTTGACGATTACGAAGACGACCACCCGTTTGGGCATGGTCGTTTTTCTATCGCTCTTTAATCTTGGCATCTCGACGTTCATTTTCCTGTTGACGGGCATCATGATTTTCTCACAAATTCTATTCATCATCTTTGCGATGTTTCTGCCCATCAGTTTCTTATTGTCGATGCTTCCGACATTTGAAGGCATGGCGAAACAAGCCATTCTCAAACTGTTTAATATCATCATGTTGCGGGCAGGCATCACATTGATCATTACCGTGGCTTTTAGTCTATCCTCCATGATTTATGGCCTCACCGCCGCGTATCCGTTCTTCCTGATTGCCTTCTTGCAGATTGTCACGTTTGCCGGGATTTATATGAAGCTTGGTGACATTCTGGGCATGTTCCGCCTCCAAAGCAGTGACAGCCAACAAGTCGGACGGAAAGTCATGCGCCGGCCCCAACAGATGGCGCAGCGCAGCGGCCGAAAGATCCAGCGGACGATTACCCGAACATTGGTGGGCGCAACGACTGGCGCCGGGACGGGTGCATTAATCGGGCGTTTCGTCGGTCAGTCGAAACATAAGAAACAGTCCCCGATTGCCTCGCAGCCATTGCGGCAAACGATGCCGAGCCAGAAACAGCCGAAGTCCACAGACAAGCCCACGCCTACGGCTGTCATTCAAAAACGCGGGCGCACCACTGAAAAAGCAGCCGCGACCCAACCGGGTATCCGTGGAAGTATTCAACATCACAAGCAACAAAAGCATCATGTATCGAGGCCAACAAAATATGTATTGGCGCCGGGTCACACACAATTGAAACACTCTAAGAGAGGCGTTAAACCCGGCGGCGAGCAAACCAAGCTTGAAAGGCAGAATGTGTCGTCCAACCGAAAACAGACCCAACACTCACAGCCTAAAATTAAAAATCAACGTAGCTTACAGCAGAAACCGAGACAAAACCAAACAATCAATAAGCAGTCAGACTTTCTTTCCAAAAGGAAAATCAATCGAACACAGAACCGCTCTGTACCGCCGCAACAAGTCGCAATGTTTACAAACAAGCCGCAGCGTCAGACAAATCCAGTGCGGCATTCACAACCCCAACTGTCTATGCCGACTCAACTGAAAAAAGAGAAACGGACGCTCTATCGTCAGCTAAAACCAACCGAGTCACATCGGCCGTACCATCCGGCAACTGAACGCGCACCATCCCAAGCGAAGCGTACGCAACAGAAACAACAAAACCCTGTACCAGAGCGTAAGGTACCGAAGCATCGAATGAAACGCCCGCTCTACCCGGGAAGGCGTGAACGCCGATGATTGTATTGAAATGGAAATTCTTATTGCTGGCCGGCGCTTTAGGCGTGATTCCCTTTTTCAGCCTATTAGTATTTGTCACAATTTTAATCTCCGAAGCAGAGAGCGAGTTTCATCTCTCGGCGGATGGCATTGCGCCAGAAGATATGACCACGGCCGATATATCCGAAACCACATTGGCCCATCAACCGATGGTCGAGCAATATGCCGAACAATATGACATCCCGGAATATGTACCCATGTTGCTGGCACTCATTGAAGTGGAAAGCGGGGGGACGGTCAATGATGTGATGCAGTCGAGTGAATCATTGGGCTTGCCGCCGAACACGTTGGATACGGATGCTTCCATTGAACAAGGCACCCAATACCTGGCGGAACTCTTACAATCCGCTGAAGCAAAAAACGTCGATGAACCCACCGCACTGCAAGCTTATAATTATGGCGGTGGATTCATTGATTATGTCGCTGAACGCGGCAGGATCTATTCATTTGAACTGGCCGAAGCGTTTGCGGCAGCACAATCAGACGGGGAGAGAGTCACCTATAATCACCCCGTGGCGGTAGAAGAAAATGGCGGATGGCGTTATGGCTATGGCAACATGTTTTATGTCGATCATGTCCTGCGACATTTAAATCATACAGAGGGTGACAATCATGCAGGTATAGAGCACTTGACAGGGAGTGATTTCCCAACACCCGACCCGTCCGATTACGGCGGCATCCATCCCGAGGGTGAATGTACGTACTATGTGGATAATCGTCGGCGAGAGATCGGTGCGCCTTTAAACAATTCAAGATTGGGCGATGCCGGGAGTTGGGTGCCAAGAGCCGAAGCATCGGATATGTCCACTGGCAATGCGCCCAGAGCCGGCGCCGTTATGGTCTATGACTACTGTCAATTGAACGTCAGTTGCCGGTATGGCCATGTGGCCTTTGTTGAAACGGTGAATGATGACGGTTCTGTACTTGTCTCTGAAATGAATTGGGAAGCACACAATGTCATCAATTACCGGACGGTCTCCGCCGCTGATGCCGAACAGCTCAAATATATTTATTAACGATATAACCTCAATGAATCGATTGATATAGAAAGGAAGGGATTGAATGAAATCTCCTTTTAGAAAACAAGAGAAAGCGAGGCAGCCGGCCAAAAGGAAAAGAGTGAAAGTGCAGACAGTGGGCACCCGAAAAAAATCAGTGATGATTTTATGGGTGCTCTTAATCAGCAGTCTTGCATTTGGAATTTATAAGAACTTTACGGCGGTGGACCAACATACGGTGCATGAAAAGGAAGTGATTGAAACAGAGTTAGTGGATACAAATGCGATTGAAAGTTTCACCCATAATTTTGTGGCAGTGTATCATGCGTGGGAGAATGAAAAAGCGGCGTTGGAAGCACGCAATGTCGCACTTAGCGAGTATATGACCGATGATCTACAGGCATTAAATGCCGATATGCTTGGAGATGATATATCTACCAGCGCCGAGGTGACAGACGTAAGCATTTGGTCGGTGACCGAAGAAACGAAAAATACGTATGCCATAATCTATTCTGTGCGTCAAACAATTACAGAAGAAGATGAGGACACACCCACCCGATCGACCTATCGCATGGTGCTCCATCAAGATAACACCGGTGATCTGGTGATCACCCAAAATCCGACCCCATGGAATGATAGACAAAAATCCGATTATGAACCGAAAATCGTGGAAAATGATAACACGATTGAATCCGAGACAGAAGAAGAAATCATCGCTTTCCTAGAAACGTTCTTTACCACTTATCCGACCGCCACAGAGCAAGAATTGAGTTATTATGTCAAAGATGACGTCTTACCGCCGATTGATGAAAACTATACGTTTTCTGGACTAATTGACCCGATCTTCCAATCACACGATGGACAAATCAAAGCCTGGGTGACAGTGAAGTATTTAGATGAAACAACACAATCCAATCAACTGTCTCAGTATGAATTAGCACTAAAAAAGAATAATAATTGGATGATTGTAGAATAGAAATTTTAAAATTTATAATCGCCATTATCGATTTTTGTTATTCCCAAGAGACTGTTAACTGGTAAATAGAAAAACTAATTTAAAATACTATTAGATTGTTCAAAATAAGCTCTAAAACAACCATTTAATCACTTTAGTCATTGTGCCTTAAACGAATCGATCAGAGGCAACATGTTACAGTTTTGTGTTGTCTTCTTTTCTTTTACCAGTATGAGTGAGAATATAATTAATCAAAAAAATTAATACTGTCATAAGGTTAATGATATATATTTCATTACACTACTTAATATCATTTAAGTGAATTTATTTCTTAACTACTTAGATTATCAGAAATAAAACTAACCTTGATTGAGTGATAGCACCGAAACAAACAGCCTGAGAACTCATTTTCGTATGAAAGAAATGGTTCAGGGGATATTGAACAAATTGTGAAGCATCCCCTGGGTAATTAACATTGAAATATCAGCCTTTAAATTCTGCAATAATGTGTATTGAAATTTTGCGTTAAACAGCTGCTTTCTCTTAAGGTTAATCCTATTAACCTGTATGTGTGGAATAGTAAATTTTTATTGACTGATAATACCGTTATACCATATTTCAAATAAGAACGAGTTCCTCTGTTTCATCAGTCCAATCCTACACTTTTTAGACTTTTTTCATACCTTCCGTAAAAGCCATTACATTTATAATGTTCATCAATTGGCATCTAGAGTTTTTACCATTGACTAGTTTCATCAATCTAAAGAGGTCGCCAGAGAACTTGCGAAATTATTAGAAAATATAAATATCGAAAAAGCAATTTCAATGGATTACATTGCTATCACATTTTTTCTAGTTTAATCAAAAATTAGTTTAAAATATGACCCCAAACGATCAAGCAATAGTAGGGTTCTAAACATGCAAAATAACTGTAACTATTACATCAAGTAGGAGAGAATAGTTAAGTTCCCGTCCTCTCACACCACCCAGCGTACGGTTCCGTACTGGGCGGTTCAATTTTATATTAAACATGTACTTTGTTGTAATGTGTTTCACCAGAGATGAGCCCAAATCGGGCGGGTTTCTGGTTCCTTACTGTTGTGGTCATTACCCAAGATTCGGCGATACGCATGGGTCCCTTACTCGTCTGACTGTTCCGATGAGAATTATAAGGGCTCATTCCCAGTTTGATGAGGTTTCCCTTGCGATTTTCGGCTGTTTTCCATTTCTTCCAGATATACATTCTGAGACGGACTCTTGTATGCGAATCGATTTTGGATAGCACGCCTTTCATCTTGCCGATTTTGAAGTAGTTCACCCAACCTCGGATGAGTTGATTGGTACGCTTGACCTGATACTTCGTACTCACACTCCAATTTTTCAGGGTCAGTTGTCTCAACTCAAACTCGAAGTTTTCCACTGACTGTTTATGCGGCTTCGCTTGATATTGTTTGGGCTGAGGGGCTTTATAAAAACCAAACCCGAGAAACTTCATGGCCGGGTCGCTTTTGAATTTGTCGCATTGATAATAAGCCCGAGTTTTTCTTCTATAAATGCAGTCACTGACCGCATCACACGTCTCGCTGACATATCACTTTTCACCATGATGATATAATCATCTGCGTATCGGACGAAGCTTAACCCGCGTTTTCCGAGTTCCATATCCAGTTCATTCAACATGATATTACTGAGTAGTGGCGACAGGTTGCCGCCTTGCGGCGTTCCAATCACCGATGCTTTGTCTGCATCATCAATTTGGACCCCACTGACTAGAAATTTACGAATTAACGAGATGACGTCTCCACCTTCCACTGTTCTGGCTATCAGATTCATAAGTCGGTCGTGATTGACCGTATCGAAGAAACACTCCAGGTCAATGTCTACAATCCAGTCATAACCCGCATTCAGGTATTCGAGCGTCTGTAATATTGCCATCTCTGCATATCGATTCGGTCTGAAGCCGTAGCTGTACTCGCTGAATTGTGGCTCGAATACCGGTGTCAGCACTTGGACAACCGCTTGTTGGATGAGCCTATCTTTCACTGTCGGGATACCTAGCAGACGCACGCCGCCATTCGGTTTTGGTATCTCTACCCGGCGTACAAGCTCGGGTTGATATTTCCGCTGGAGAATCTGGGCGATGATTTCGTCCCTATGTTCTGCCATGTAAGGACCGATTTCTTGCACGGTCATGCCGTCCACACCGGCAGCACCCCGGTTCTGCTTCACTTGCTTGAATGCCTGGTTAAGATTATCTCTGCTCAGGATTCTATCCAGTAATTTACTTTCGTACATGTCTGTTACTTCCTTTCTTTCTCGTGAAGTCAGTATCCACTTTTCCGCTCAGTGCCAGCGGTCTTCGCCGGCTTCCAATCGAGAGTTCCATAACGATAAAATTGTTCAGTCCTTCGCTCTTCCCGGAACTCGCCGGGCGTCTTCACTACTCCGACTTCGGCTGACTTCTCACACTCCAGACTTATATCACTATAAGCGTTTGGTTCAGATATGTGAGACCTCCCCAGTTAAGGTGCGAACTCTTTCCCTCCATCTATCTGCTATATATAAACAATATGAAAAAGTAGCAATTGGACTTCAGTTTCTTTCGCAGCCTTGTCCGCATACGTTGCCTCCTATATGATTTCTGTGCGTCAGACCGGAGGTTTGCCTCGAGCTTCCTTCAGATTCCACCTCACGATGGACACTCTTGCTTTTGGCTATGTGTTTACCGCTATCCGGTCACACTCGGGACTTCCACCCGTTAGAGTTCTCCCATGCTGGGCGAACAAGAAAAAAGCACCAGCAGAATGCTGATGCTTTAACCTTATAATTCATTGCTAGATATTAATAGTGATAACCAATTGATCCCAATAATAATTGTAAATATTAATAGCAACGAATTTTAAAATTCGTTAAGTTAAAATCCTTTCTTTAAATTTTAATGGAGACCAGAAAATGGTATTGATATTCTCTGGGTGATATAAGATAAGAATATACACAATAATTTTTTTAAATCATCAAATCTGTGTTAAAGATTGTTTTGATGAGATATTATTTTGTGAAAATGATTATTGTTTTCTCTTTTTAAGGCTTTCTTAAAGGCTATTTTAAACGAATTTAAAGCTATTCATCTTATGATATACAGATTCATTTTACTATAAATATGTTTTCACTCCTTAAGAAATATTAAATCAGCGCAGTGAATTTGTTTTCAGTACCTTTCTCACTAAATATCACGCTTCTTTGCTTGTATCTTTTCTTATCTATTTTTCTTTTTTAAAATAAGAAAGCTTAGAATACAAGAGATGAAAAGAGAAGAAACTAAACGTTGATTTATAATCAATTTGGCTTACTTATCGTAAGAAAAGGTTATTCATCTAACTGATTTAAAATAGTGTTAATAACTTTAGAGTTGTCAACTACGTATGGATAAAATAACATTTCCATATGCTCACCCTTACCATCATATTCTGTAAATTCATCAGTATATTTATGCCAATTAGCTTCTGTATTTTTGTTTTCTTCTGATCTTATTAAATGAATTGCTGAATCAATTTTATGAGTATTCTTTAAAGAGTTTAAATAGATATGGTAATCTCTTATTATTTTTATTAATTTGTTTTTCTCTATACTTGAGAAGTATTCTTCATTAAATTTATAAAAGATATCTGCGGAATTCTCCGAAACCCTCTGTAATTCTTCTTCGTTTACAATTATTCTTTCCTCTCTTGGCTTTCCATCAATCATGATTATCTTACTTACATGCAAGCCTATTTTATTCATCTTTTTTGCTACTTCAAAAACCATTGGACATCCTGCAGAATAAGCAAGTAAAATGTATGGTCCATTCTTTTGTATGTTCATTATTTCTTGAATATATTGATCTATCTTTTCTTTTGTATTGATATAATTCATACCAAAGAAATTATGCCCTTTTATATTTTTGGCCAATTTAGCAAAAATAGTACCATAACCAGATATTGGTGGAAAACAAAAGACATTTTTATTTTTGTTATTATTATTGTTATTACTTAAATTAATGATATAACTTTCCATTATGTTTTGACTATCAATGCATTTAGCTAATAAATTTAACGTTTGAAATTTGAAAATTAACGAAATATTCATTTCTGTATCGAAAGATTTTTGTATTCTATCCGAAAGTAATATAGCTTTTAACGAATTCCCACCAAGTTCAAAGAAGTTGTCATTTAAACCGACCCTGTCCACTTCCAGCACTTCCTGCCAA
>NZ_SIRQ01000003.1:0-112983 GCF_011634875.1 Jeotgalicoccus sp. S0W5
GCGGAATGAGCCCTTATAGGGCTGAAAAAAAGCCACCCGTTATACGGGTGGATACTTACTGTGGGTACCACATTAGAGATTCGTCTGCTAGATCACGTTCAATATCGTAATCGTGCCCTTGAAAGTTATGTTTTTCGAAGAACTTTCTAGAGTTTTCAAAACGACTAATTGCTTTAATTGGTAAATTAAAAGACTTAGCGTAGTCAATCATAGCACTTCCAAAACCACGACCCTGGTATTTTTCAAGAACCTCTAATTTCCAAATTACCAGGTAGTCACTCGTATCTTCATCTATTGGATGATCAGTATCTTCACGGCGATATAAACACATACGCGCTGCTAGCTCATCACCCTGGTAAATACCGTAGAATGGTGAGTCGATATTCGCGTCGATTACATTAGCTTCAAGCTCATTCATCATATGTAATTCCTGAGAACCATATTCTCTAAATTTCTTAAACTCTTCCGCTGTTTTGTAGTTGATTGCTAAATTATTTACTTTTACCATTTTTAAAACGCCCCTTTTCTCTTAAGTATATTCATAATTTTTAAGCCGTTCAATTGTTTTATATTTAAATAAATTTTATACTTTTAATAACGATATGTTGAGGAGAAATATATATGCGATTTGAGACTGTAGATCAAGCTGTAAAAGCAGCTGGTAATAAAGACAAGAAACAATTTTATAGTAGTTTATCGTACAATAAAATTGATATAGATACCATTTTTGATAGACCCAACCATGCACATACAGAAGCAATAGCTGATCTTATTGAAGCCGATATGGCACAGTACGGTTTAAGCGATGCTCAAAGGGGTAACCTAAAGCGCCTTAGAGAAGGTAGAAAAGTTGTTATCGGTGGTCAACAGGCTGGCTTATTTATGAGTCCATCATATATCATACATAAAATTATTTCACTCTTAATTGTAACTAATGAGTTAAACACAGTGCATAACAAAGAAGCTGTACCCGTTTTTTGGGTTGCTGGTGAAGACCATGATTTTGAAGAAGTGAATCATACTTTTGTTTACGACAGTTACTACAGAAGACGGGTTAAAGTTTCCTATAAACCAAACTTAAGTGTACCGATGAGTGTGGGTTTCTATGAGTATGATAAGAATGCGATGAAGGAAAGTTTGAATAAACTAGTGGCTTACCTAGGTGATTCGACTTATGTAACTGAATTAAAAGAGTCGGTCAGTCATCAAATAGAGCGATGTACAAGCTGGACTGAACTTTTTCATTCACTGGTACATGAAACCTTTAAATCGCATGGACTTATCATTTTTAATTCACATCTAAAAGCAGTAAGAGAATTGGAGAAACCGATTCTTAAAAAGATGTTTAAAAATCATCAAGCGATAGATTTAGCATTTAAAGATGGGCAGAAGCAGTATAATGAAGCAATGAAAACGGCGCCGGTTATTGATACAGAAACGACAGTTCATTTGTTTGGTAATGCAGATACTGAGCGTGAATTACTTCTCTATAAAGACGGGTCTTATCACTTAGGTGGTGAGACGTATAGCCATGATGAGGTACTCGCTTTAATCGAAGAGAAACCTGAAAGTTTTTCCAACAATGTCGTCACTCGACCACTAATGCAAGAAGCATTGTTTAATACTGCTGTGTTTTTAGGCGGGGGAGCAGAGGTTAAGTACTGGGGTGAAATCCACAAAACCTTTGAGGTCATGGATTTACAGATGCCCATAGTTCTAAAACGTATGGAATTTGTTTACCAGGATGAAAGGATTCAAAAGTTACTAAATAAGTATGAACTCAACTTTGACGATGCACTCGTTCAGAACATCAATGAATTAAAACGTACTTTAATTGATAATCACACTGATGAAGCACTTTTAAAAGAGGTAGATCATATTAAAGAAACGATAGACGAAGCTTTTGAAGTCTTATACAAAAAGAAGGATGAGTATTTCAATAGTCAGTTAATCGACAGCAATAAGAAACAACATCAACTACATCTGGATTACTTAAAGAACAGATATAATATTGAAATTAAACGTTCATTAAGGCAAGATCTCCACAATCTTGAAGAATTGAGTGAAAAATTATTCCCAAATGGTGTGCTTCAAGAACGTATCTACCACCCATGGCAATTATCTGCTGAATTATGGGATTACTCCCCACTTTCTTACACGGAAAATTTAGTCATAATAAAAAAATAAAAAGGCTCTATATCAAGCGATTTCCTTTAATAAGGGAATCGCTTTTTAATTTTGCAATATTTTTTTGGATTCTTTTTTATAAATTGTGGAGGATTGTGGGGAGATGTGGTAAATTAAATGTATAGCGGGGTGAGATATATGTTCATGGGTGAATATAAACATAATTTGGATACTAAGGGACGCATCATTGTGCCGAGTAAATTCAGAGATTTGCTCAGTGAACAATTCGTCATTACCCGCGGTTTGGACCGTTGTCTTTTCGCATATACGATGGATGAATGGAGCCGAATCGAAGAAAAACTAAAAACTCTACCACTCACTAAAAAAGACGCTAGAAAATTTACGAGATTATTCTTCTCAGGTGCCACAAACGTAGAAATCGACAAGCAAGGACGTATTAATATACCGCAGAATCTAAGAGACTATGCTGGTCTTTCGAAGGATTGCACGGTTATTGGCGTATCGAGTCGCATTGAAATTTGGGACACGGAATCTTGGGAAGATTTTTATACAGAATCTGAAGATAACTTTGAAGAAATAGCAGAAGACTTAATCGATTTTGACCTTTAGGATGTGACACTTTGTTTAATCATACTTCAGTTTTACTAAAAGAAACGGTCGACGGTTTAAATATTAAACCGGACGGTATATATGTGGATGCCACACTTGGTGGGGGCGGACATACTGCTTATCTTATGTCCCAACTGGACACTGGACACATTTATGCTTTTGACCAAGACATTACAGCAATTGAAAATGCGAGTAAGAAATTTGAAGGGTCAAACAAGGTGACTTTAATACACACAAACTTTGAAAATCTAACTTCAGCACTAAAGGAATATGGTGTCACAACGGTCGATGGTATTTTGTACGATCTAGGCGTATCTAGTCCACAACTTGATGTCACAGAACGTGGCTTTAGCCATTCAAAAACAGCACGTTTAGATATGCGGATGGATCAATCACAAGACCTCGATGCCTATGAAATTGTCAATCACTATTCTTACCAAGAATTAGTCAGCATATTCTTTCGCTATGGTGAAGAAAAGTTTTCAAAAAAAATTGCTAGAGAAATAGAACGCCTTAGAGAGATTCAACCTATAGAAACAACGACAGAATTATCAGAGATTATAAAATCTCAAATTCCAGCGAAGTTTAGACGAACAGGCGGGCACCCAGCAAAAAGAATATTCCAAGCTTTAAGAATTGCTGTCAATGATGAACTTGGAGTATTTGAACGTTCTCTTGAACAGGCGATTGACTTATTAAAAAAAGGCGGACGTGTCTCGGTAATAACCTTCCACTCATTGGAAGATAGAATTTGTAAACAAATGTTTGTCGAATATGAAAAAGGCCCAGAACTTCCAAAGAATATGCCGATTATTCCTGAAGGATACGTGCCTTCCTTAAAAAGAGTGAATAGAAAGCCGATTACTGCACAAGGTGAAGGTTTAGAAAATAATCCACGCGCACGCAGTGCAAAACTTCGGATTGCTGAGAAACAAGTATAGGAAGTGTTGACATGGTAGTAGAAAGATATACTGAAGTCCATCCATCCCCTAAGACGACCAGACGCCAGGAGAGCCAAACACATATAAGAAAAAAGGCTAAAGTCGTCGGCATAAAACGATTTGAAATGGCAGTATACATAACGCTAGTTGTTCTGATTGCAGCAGCCTCAGTGTATGTGCTATCTTTAAAAATGGAAGCTCACAACTACCAAAATGAAAAATCATCAATAGAACAATCCATCTCTGTAAAAGATGGTGAAATTAGTGAATTACAAACTGAAGTCACTTATCTTGCTTCCTACGATCGCATATATGAAAAAGCTCAAGAATTGGGCTTAGATCTGAACAATAGCAATGTAAAGGTTGTAGAAAAGTATGGTCAAGAATAAAAGAAAAATCAGCCTGAAGAATATAAAGACCACACCTGGTGCACTCCTGATATATATCGGTATAGGAGTGCTTTTTCTATTGATAATCGGTCAATTTATTAGATTGATGGTGTTTCAAACAATAGATGACGAAGACCTAATCGCACGCGGTGAGGATAAGTATGCTGTTTCTTCAGTCACTGAAGCAGAGAGAGGGGATATTACAGACCGCTCAGGTAATGTCCTTGCGTCAGACATGGAAGCTTATAGACTAGTGTTGATAACGGATGATAATTATCCAAACCATGTATCTAACCCAGAAGAGACAGCATCACTTGTCGCAGAAGTCATAGATACGGAAAAAGAAGAAATACAAGAGCAAATTGAAAAGAGTGTAAAAGAAGGACGATTCCAAATGGAACTTGGACAAGCCGGGCGAAATATTTCTTACAATGATAAGAAGTTTCTAGAGGAGTCTGAAGCAACGGGTCTTGTCTTTGAACCAGAAACAAGAAGGTTTTACCCGAATGGTCAATTTGCTTCTCATTTAATTGGCATGGCGGAATTAAATGAAGAGACGAACGAACTACAAGGTCAGCTAGGTATAGAAAAAATTTACGATGACCTACTAGCTGGAGAAGATGGATCGATTGACTATAACCAAGATGTTTGGGGTTCTATAGTGCCAAATTCTGATAATGTTCAACCGCCGGTTAATGGTAATGACGTTAAATTAACAATTGACTCAAACATTCAACTTTACCTAGAAGATTCATTAAATGATATGGAAGAACACTTTAAACCTGAAGAATTAATGGCAGTTGTCGCTGACGCAGACACTGGTGAAATTTTAGCAAGTGGTCAAAGACCGTCATTTAACCCTGAAACGAGAGAAGGCTTTGGTAACTCTTGGTTGAACATGCTCTATGAATATTCATTCGAACCTGGTTCAACATTTAAAGTATTTGGTTTGGCTGCCGCTATTGAAGAGGGCGTCTATGATCCCAATGAAGTTTATACATCCGGTTCTATGGATGTAATGGGTTCAACTATTTACGACTGGGAAACAAGTGGATGGGGAGACATTACATACAACGAGGGAATGCAGTACTCATCAAACGTATTAATGATGATTTTACAAAATAAAGTTGGCGCCGATAAAATGTTGGAATATTATCAAAAATTTGGCTTTGGTCAAACGACAGGTTCTGAGTTACCAACAGAATCTCCTGGTCAACTTGCATGGGATAATGAACTTCAACAAAAGACCACATCTTTCGGACAAACTTCAACGGTGACTCCAATACAAATGATTCAAGGTATGACTGCTTTATTAAATGAAGGTCAGATGAAGAAACCTTATGTTGTTGACGAGATAACTGATGAAGATGGCGAAGTGGTTTATGATGGCAAGGAAGAAAATGTGAGACAAGTGATTTCCAAAGAAGCTGCGAATAAAACAGTTGAAGAAATGAATACTTTAATCGATGGGTCCTTAGATCATAACTCACAGTACAAATTAGATGATTACGAAGTGACAGGTAAATCAGGTACGGCTCAGGTATATGATCCAGAAACTGGTGGCTACTTAGACGGAGATTATGAATTTTTCACCTCCTTCCTTGGTTACGCGCCAAAGGATGACCCTGAGGTGATCATCTATTATGGTATTAAGCTAGCGAGTGAAAATAAAAGCGAAACTTGGGACAACGGTGTTGCAAGAGGATTTAATCCACTTATGGAAAGAACTTTAAAATATTTAGAAGTATCAAATGCTGATGTATCGGAAGAGCACAGTGTCATTGAAATCGGTGATTATACAGGTAGTGAAATCGATACTCTAGAAGAAGAATTAAATGATACAATTGAAGTAAAAATAGTCGGTGAAGGCACTGAGATTACTGACCAGTATCCTAAGGATGACACACTATTACCATATGACACTTTATTTATTAAAACAGACGGTGAAGCTACTGTTCCGGATATGTCCGGTATGTCTAAGAGAGAAGTATTACTACTTGGTGACTTTATGGGAATCGATGTCTCGGTAAGTGGAGAAGGATATTCCAATGAACAGTCTGTAGAACCAGGAACAGTCATAACTGAGGATACTGCAATAGAAGTAACTCTATCGTCAAATGACCCGAATGATTAAGGAGGACCTATGAATTATATATTTCTTATAGCAGCTTTTGTATTGACTGCTATACTCATCCCATTGTTAATTCCCTTATTAAAAAGAATGAAGTTTGGGCAAACGATACGTGAAGAAGGACCAGAGAGTCACCTGGTTAAAACGGGCACACCGACAATGGGTGGTCTATCATTTATTTCAGTGACTGTAGTACTTTCAATTATTGGGCTTTTCTTTGTAGATGATGTCTACAAATTACTTGTCTTGATTATTGTTACTTTGGGATTTGGTTTAATTGGTTTTGTTGATGACTATATCATTGTAGTTAAGAAGAACAATGCAGGCCTATCCTCTAAGCAAAAATTTATTTTCCAAATTCTTGTTGCGATAATAATTTACATTATAATGATTAACTGGATTCCTGATATTGATGCTGGCATAAGAATTCCAGGAACAGATTTCTTAATCCCACTCGGAGTATTTTTCGTTGTGTGGATTGTCTTCTGGCTAGTTGGTTTCTCAAATGCTGTTAATTTAACTGATGGTTTGGATGGTTTATCGACAGGTACATCCATTATCGCCTTTGGTTCATTCTTGGTCATTAGTTTAATTTTAGGTGAAATGGAAATTGCCCTGTTCCTATTTATATTAATCGGTGGATTAATTGGCTTCCTAATCTACAATAAGTACCCTGCCAAATTGTTCATGGGTGACACAGGGTCATTAGCACTCGGTGGCATTATAGCTATCGTATCAATCATGTTGAATAACAGTCTCTTGTTACTTTTAATTGGCCTAGTGTTTGTCATTGAAACACTGAGTGTCATGATGCAAGTGACATCCTATAAACTGACTGGTAAGAGAATCTTCAAAATGACACCGATCCATCATCATTTTGAATTATCGGGATGGAACGAATGGAAGATTGTTATTGTGTTTTGGTCATTTGGGCTAATTTGTGGTGTTATCGGTGTTATTTTAGGAGTGATGTAAGGTGAAAGATTATAAAGGTTTTGAAAATAAAAGTGTCATCGTCCTAGGTTACGGTAAAAGTGGTAAGAGCGCGGTTAATGCTCTGGTTACTTTAGGTGCCAATGTAACACTGACTACAAATGAAGTTTTTTCTGATGAAGAGAGCGAACAAAAAATGAATGGATGGGGTGTAGAAATTGTAGATGGGCACCACCCCATACATCTATTAAATGATGCTGATTTCATCGTTAAAAACCCAGGTATACCCTACTCAATTCCATTTTTAGTAGAAGCGACAGAGAGAAATATACCGATTGTTACAGAAGTTGAAATTGCGCATCTGTTAAGTGAAGCACCAATCTACGCCTTAACAGGTACGAATGGTAAGACAACTTGTACTCATCTTTTGGGTGAGATGCTTGAAAACGGCGGATCTCACCCAATTCTGTGTGGTAACATAGGCTATCCAGCAACAGATGCTGCCATGGAAGCAACACCAGATGATACTTTAGTAATGGAACTATCATCATTTCAGCTCCTCGGGACAGAAACGTTCCGACCTAATATCGCAGTGATTACAAATATTTATGAGGCCCATTTAGATTATCATGGTTCAAAAGAAGAATATAAAAAAGCTAAACTTAGAATATTTGAAAACATGACAGCAGATGATCTATTAATCTTTAACAACAACCAAAAAGAATTACTCGAAGGCCAAGATATTTCCTGTCAGGTTCAATACTTTGATATTAAAAACAAGGCAGATGCATACTCAGATGGTGAGTATTTAATTGTACACGATGAGAAAATCATGCCTATAGACGAATTGGTGTTAAAAGGGAATCACAATATTGAAAATATACTCGCTACCTTGCTGGTTGCAAAAGCACATGGAGTGAGTGATGAGGCAATTATAAAAACCTTGCAATCTTTTGGTGGTATACCTCATCGTCTTGAGCGTTTAGGAACGGTCAACGATGTCACGTATTATAATGATTCAAAAGCGACCAATAACTTAGCGACTTCCTTTGGACTCCAAAGCTTTACAACACCAGTGATATGGATTGCAGGTGGATTAGACCGTGGACAATCACTGGAGGATTTAAAGCCTTTTACGGCTCATGTTAAAGAAATTATCACCTTCGGTGAGACTCAAAGAAAATTTGTTGAACTTGCCAATGAACTAGGTATTCAGGTAGAAACAACAATTAATCCAAATTCAGCAATCGCCTTAGCACAAGCACATGCTGTAGCTGGAGATACTGTACTCTTCTCACCAGCTTGTGCAAGTTGGGATCAATATAAGGATTATGAAAGAAGAGGCGATCACTTCAAAGAAGGCTTTAGCCAATTAAAATGATAGGGGGATAGCCGATGTCAGAGAAAGACAACAATGTTGATGATATAAAAGAAAAACTGAAGAAAAAACGTCAAAACACCGAGTACACCGGCTATACCCCGAGGTCATTAAGAAATAAGGATAAGTCTGGTGAAGAAAACAAAGATGTTGAAGTTAAAGTCCCAAAAGATAGTGGGTTAAAAAAAGAGGCTAAAGCGAATCAGTCAGAGAAAGACATAAAATCAACACCGTCTGATGACTTGAAAGTCGAACACTATAAAGATTTTGACAATGATGAGAATGCAAAATCACCGGATACAAAAGAAAAAAGTAATGCTAAAGATCAAGAGAAAAAAACTAAGAAAAAAGAGAAAACGAACAAGATTAAGTCTGACAAGAAAGATAAACCTCCGAGAGAGAAGTTTCAGTTTAAAAGAGTGCATGCTTATATCATTGGTATTGTGGTCTTGGTGATTCTCTTAGGGACTTTGTTATGGTATGTCTTTTCAAGTGCAAGTGATGTAAAAGAAATTACCTTCACTGGTAATAGTATTGTTTCTGAAAGTGAGCTTGAGGAAAGAATTGGTTTTCAAGAAGGTGATAAGATGTTCAGTATCTCATTAGGTAAGGCAAGTGAGAACATCGAACTATTGCCTGTTATTAAAGAAGTCAATACGAGTCGCGATTGGCCGAACGGCGTTACCATTGATATCGAAGAATATAAAGCAGTAGCCTATATAAATAGTGAAGATCTTTATTTCCCAGTACTTGAAAACAGTAGAATTCAAAGAGGATATCCAAGTGCACCAAGAAATGCGCCCATCATTTACAACTTTGAAGGTGAAGAATTTGATGCTTTAGTAGAGGCATTGAATAATATAGAAGGCGATATTCTAGAAAATATTTCAGAAATTTACTTTAGACCGACAGATAATTCAAGAAGACGGATTCATGTCTTTATGAATGACGGCCAGGAAATTGTTGCTGATTATGAGACCTTTAGTGAAAAGATGAACTACTATATTGGAATTCGTCAAGAAATTGGTGAAGATGCTGAAGGCATTATTGATATGGAGGTCGGTACTAGCTTCTTACCTTACGATAGTGCGGATGCTAGAGAAATAAAAGAAAATATTTATAATGAACCGACAAGTGCAACTTACATTGAAGACATCAATGAATCACTTAATGGCGTACGTGATACACTTTCTGGAATGGACCAAGAAGAAGAATCAGAAACTGCTGAAGAAGCTGAAACAGAATCTTCTGAAGGTGAAGGATCAGCAGAATAATGGATAAAAGTAAACAAATTTTTTGAAATAGTTCACATTAATCAGAGTATAATGTAAACTAGTATTAGTATTATGAAAATGGCTGTGTAGGAGGCAATAAGGTGAAGGAACATTATTATGTTGCCCTTGATATCGGCTCATCCAGTGTCAAAGTAGTTGTCGGAGAAAAATTTCACAATGGTGTGAATGTAATCGGTACCGGCCAAACCTTCACTGATGGAGTTTCTAAAGGGATGATCAATGATTTTGATCAGGCTAAAAATGCAATTATTGATACAATTAAAAAAGCTAAAATTGCTTCTGGTATAGATATCGATGAAGTATTTGTAAAAGTTCCAGTTGCTGATACACGTATCAGATTTACTGAAGATGTCATTCGATTTGGTGGACAGGCGACTGAAATAACCGGTGAACATATTGAAGAGTTACTTGAAAATGTACGTCAAAGTGGTTTTGAGAGTAATGAAGAGGTTGTCAGTGTTTACCCTGTTTCATTTATCGTAGATAGTTTACATGAAGTAAGCGATCCAAAAGATATGGTTGTAGAGGAAAGCCTAGCTGTAAAAGCAGGGGTGGTTACAGCAAATCGTTCATTATTAATCAATCTTGTGAAATGTGTAGAAGCAGCTGGACTGACGATTTTAGATGTTTATTCAGACGCTCTAAACTATCAACACATATTAACTGATGCAGAAATTGAGCTCGGCGCAGTTGTTATTGATATTGGAATGGATCTCACACAATTTGCTTACTATGAACGAGGCGCACTTAAATATGCAAATAGTGTAGCGCTCGGCGGTAGAGATATTACCTTAGATATTGTCGATGAGTTTAACACTTCATATGATGAAGCGGACCAAGCAAAAGAACAATATGGTCACGCATTCTTTGATCACGCGAGTGATGATGAGAAAGTTACACTCAGTCAGTCTGACTCAGATCAACCACTTCAAGTGACATCTAAAGACTTAGCTGATGTAATTGAGCTAGTGATTGAAGATGCCTTTATGAGCGTCTTTGAGAACATTGCAGCTAATGGCATTAACAAAGTTCAAGGTGGATTTGTAATCACTGGTGGTACGGCAAACATCAGAGGGGTTAAAGAGCTTGCTCAAGATTTGGTTGCTGAAAAAGTAAGAATTCATATACCAAATCAAATGGGTGCTAGAAAACCCGAATTTTCTAGTGCGATATCCACTTTATCGAGCGGAATTATGTTTGATGAGTTGCTGGATTATGTTACAATTGATAATTATGATGACTATCCTGAAGCATCATCGGATAATGAAGAAAATGAAGTACAGGAGGAGCAGTCAACGAACTTCTTTACTAGCCTTTTCAATAAGCGTAAAGAAGAGAATGAACTGCAAGTCAATCGTGATGAAGAAGCAGCAGTTGAAGTAGAGCGTCAAAGAGACGAAGATGACTATGACTACCCTGAAGAAGAAAATTCTTACGATAGGGAAGATGATTACATCGCTGATGATGATTATGAAGATTACGAAGATGACCAAGAGGAATCAAGGCGATCTTCAGAGTCAAAAGAAGCCAAAGAAGAAGGCAATATTGGCGGTAAAATGAAAAAAATACTGAAAAACTTATTTGAGTAGAAGTACATTTGGGAGGAAAGATTAATGTTAGAATTTGAACAAGGTTTCAACCACATGGCAACGTTAAAAGTTATCGGTGTTGGCGGCGGCGGTAATAACGCTGTTAACCGTATGATCGATGATGGTATGTCCAATGTTGAATTCATTGCAATCAATACTGACGGACAAGCATTGAATTTATCTAAAGCTGAATCAAAAATCCAAATTGGGGATAAATTAACACGCGGACTTGGTGCCGGTGCAAACCCTGATATAGGTAAGAAAGCTGCTGAAGAATCACGTGAACAAATTGAAGACGCAATCCAAGGTGCGGATATGGTCTTCGTAACGGCAGGTATGGGCGGTGGAACAGGTACTGGTGCTGCACCAGTAGTTGCAAAAATCGCTAAAGAAATGGGTGCCTTAACAGTGGGTGTTGTAACTCGCCCATTCTCATTCGAAGGACGCAAGAGACAAACGCAAGCTGCTGCTGGTGTTGAACAAATGAAAGCTGCAGTCGATACGTTAATTGTCATCCCAAATGACCGTCTATTAGATATCGTTGATAAATCTACTCCAATGATGGAAGCATTTAAAGAAGCAGATAACGTTCTTCGTCAAGGTGTACAAGGTATTTCAGACCTTATCGCTGTAAGCGGGGAAGTCAACTTAGACTTTGCTGACGTTAAGACAATCATGCAAAACCAAGGTTCTGCATTGATGGGTATCGGTATTTCATCAGGAGAAAACCGTGCGGTAGAAGCTGCTAAAAAAGCAATTTCAAGTCCATTACTTGAAACTTCAATCGTTGGTGCACAAGGTGTCCTAATGAATATCACTGGTGGAGAATCACTATCACTCTTTGAAGCACAAGAAGCTGCAGACATCGTTCAAGATGCTGCTGACGAAGATGTAAATATGATTTTTGGTACAGTGATTAACCCAGAACTTGAAGATGAAGTGGTCATTACTGTAATTGCAACAGGATTTAATGAAAAATCAATTCAGCGTTCAAGTGAACGTCCTGAAGTATCTGAAAACAATACTCAAACACGTGGTGGAGGTTCAAACTTCAGTCAGGGTACTTCATACAATCAAAGAGACATCGTAGAAGAAGATACACTTTCACAATCTAACGATCGATTTGATGATAGAGGCAAAGATGAGCCAGATGTTCCAACTTTCTTAAAAGGTAATAGTTCTAGAAGAGAAAGACGCAGAAGATAAGCGAATTTTGATAGATTTTAAAGGAGATATTGGCAGCCCAATGTCTCCTTTCTTTATAGGTGGGGTTTACTGTGATTGATAATTTTTCTTTTAGACATTTCGATAATTTTGTTGGCTATGTAACTGACGAACTCACACTGGGTTATACAAAACGTGTGGATGGTTTCAGTGAATATCCTGAAAAAAGTTTTAATATGGCACTTTACATCGATGATGAAGAGAATAATGTCCACCGCCATCAGGATATATTAGGTGAGAAAATTGATTTCCCTGTAGAAAATTGGGTCTTACCTATTCAACGTCACGGCGGTAACATTAGAGAAGTTAAGTTAGTTGACCGAGGAACCAATATTAGATCACTCAGTGAGTCATTTTATGATGTAGACGGTGTCTATACTTATGATAGAGATGTTCTGTTAACGATGAACTATGCGGACTGTATTCCAGTCTATGTATGGAGTGAATTGGATGACTTTATTGGTTTAGCTCACGCAGGTTGGCGTGGGACACAAGCCCATATTACTAAAAAGCTAATCGAAGCTTATAAAGGTAATATAGAGAACCTCAGAGTTGTAATTGGTCCAGGTATTAACAAGGACCATTACGAAGTGGACAACAAAGTTATCGATGCACTTAGCCCCTTATCAACCGAGTCATATAGCCAGACATCTACAGGTTATTTATTAGATTTAAAAAATGTGAATAGTGAACAAGCTCAGCATGCAGGAATTGATTCAAACCATATTCACGTGACTGATTTTGGCACAGAAGAAGCGGACTTTTTCTCCTATCGGTTAGAAAAAGGGAAAACTGGTCGTGCACTTGCTTTTATTGGAAGGAAGCGTAAAGATGATTAAGGAAAATTACGAACAGATTAGAAATGAAGTTGGCGATGGTGTGAATATCATTGCCGTGACGAAATATCATAGTGTAGAGGAAACACTTGAAGCTTATAATAGTGGGGTGCGTCATTTTGGTGAAAATAGGGTAGAGGGCTTTATAGAGAAAAGAAAAGCCTTACCTGAAGACGCTGAAGTTCATTTCATCGGTACGATGCAATCCAGAAAAGTTAAAGATGTGATTGAAAATTTAAACTATCTCCATTCACTTGAGAGAGAAAGTGTTGCAAAAAAAATTGAACAGGCAGCACATCATGTTGTAAACTGTTTTATACAGGTAAATGTGTCCGATGAATCTTCTAAGCACGGGATCGCACCTGAAGCTCTTGAGGATTTTTTAGAGACCCTACAAGCCTATGAGTATGTCAATGTCATCGGATTGATGACGATGGCGCCAGCAACAGAAGACCAAGCTGTAATTGATGATACATTTAAAGGTTTAAGAGACTTAAGAGATCAAGTTCAAGTTAAATATCCAACTGTCACTGAGTTGAGTATGGGTATGAGTAACGACTATCCTAGCGCTGTAAGTTTTGGTGCGACTTTTATACGCATTGGGAGTAAAATAATGGGGAACTAGGTGATTATATGGCTATTACAAAGTTTATAAAGGACTTATTTGTCGTCGATGTTGAAGAAGAGGTACCAGTTCAAAAAGAACAATCTTCAGTATCGAAAGTTACTAATCTTAAGACTGATAAACAGAACAATAGTCGTCACAAAGCGGCGGCAGAGAAGAGAAAACCTGAAACCAAATCTAAGTTGATTGATGTCAAAGACAGCGATAAGAAAGAAAAAATGATTCAATCGAAAAGAAAGCAAAGTCATCAAGGAAAATTTGAAGATAGGTCACAATCGAACCGCGGGGAGAATCGTGCAATGTCAGCAAATAATCAAAGTACAAAAGTCTGCTTATTTGAACCAAGAGTGTTTGCAGAAACACAAGATATTGCAGACGAATTAAAAAGTAACCGAGCAGCACTTGTGAATTTAACGAAGATTGATAGTGTGGCTAAGAAGCGAATTGTGGACTTTCTAAGTGGTACGGTATATGCTTTGGAAGGTGATATTCAAAGAGTCGGCACTGATATCTTTTTATGTACACCAGACAGCTTTGGTGTTGAGGGAGAAATCTCCGACAAAGAAGCACTTTTCGATGAAATGTAAGGAGAATATATTTGGATAATTCATTACTAATACAAATACTTATTTATATCGTCCAGTTTTTTAATTTTGTTTGGCCGATATTCACTTGGGGACTTATTATTTATATATTATCCTCATGGTTTCCAGCTTTACGAGAGTCTGCATTTGGAGAATTTCTAGGTAAGGTCTATGAGCCACTCTTAGAACCATTTAGAAAACTTATTCCACCACTTGCTGGCATGATTGACCTATCTCCAATAATTTTAATTATCATTTTGAATTTATTCGGACGAGGCATGAATGAAATATTCCAAGTCATCTTTTCTTGGCTTGCTTAAGAGTGTAATAGAATGTAGGACTTGTACCCGCGCTTGTTTATAAATCTAAGCGCGGGTCATTATATTTAAGGTGTGATCTGATTGAAAGGCATAATGCAACATTTTAGAAAGGACGAGCATGAAATGCTCTCACTTTTAAAAAGTAAATTTGAGACAGCTGACCGTAATTATTATGCTCTTGTCACGGATTTTTTAAATCCGAGAGAAAGAAAGATGGTCGAGAGTTTGAGTGGCTCATTTCCTGATATAAAAGTAGATTATTACGGAGGGGGTAATAATGAGGAACGTGAAAGAATGCGCGCATTGTTATCACCAGAGTTTATAGAAATCACTTTAGACGACTTTGAAATTACGGTGTTTGAAATATCCTATCCAGAAAAATTTGTAACCTTAAGTCATAGAAATATACTGGGTGCAGTGATGAATTTAGGATTGGATAGAGGGATTATTGGTGACATCATAGTTGGTGAAAAAATACAATTTGCAGTGTCATCACCATATAAGGACTTATTTGTTAACGAGTTAACAAAAATAAAAAATACACCAATATCTTTAAAAGATATTCCGCATCAGTCGTTTCAAGACAACAAGTTGTCTGTTAAACATGTATCTATAATGTCTAGTTCATATCGACTTGATGCTATCGTTTCACATGTTTTAAAAGAGGGAAGAGCAAAGTCTAAAGAAAGAGTACAAAAGGAAAAGGTGAAAGTGAATCATTCGATTGTCGATGAACCATCCTTTATAATAGAATCTGGTGACATCATATCAGTTAGAGGTTTCGGACGTTTTATAGTTTCTGAGCAACTCGCTGAAACAAAAAAAGGAAAGTATAAAGTTGATGTTAAGATTGTCACTGATAATTGAGGTGTAAAAATGAACAAAGAAGAAATTGTTAATAAAAAATTCACCACGGTCTACCGTGGACTTGATGAACAAGCTGTCAGACAACATTTATCAGAAATACAAAATTTAATAGAAAGTAAAGATGAACGTATCAGACAACTCGAAGAGATGTTAAATGATAGACAGGAAAATTTAAATAGCTTTAAGAGCGTTGAATCTTCAATAAATGAAGCGATTCTGAGCGCAACTAAGGCAGGAGATGATATTAAACTAAGAGCACAAAATCTTGGGGATAGTATCGTAGAAAAAGCGCATAATGAAGCGGCTCAGATTAAGGAAAGAGCTGAACGTGAAGCAACTGAAGTAAGGTCTTATACTGATAACTTAAGAAGAGAAGCAAAAGTATTCAGAGCGCGATATAAAATGCTGATTCAAGCACAACTAGATTTGATCGAAACGGATGATTGGGAGCAAATGTTGAAACTTGATGATGAGAACCTTGACAAACAGTAAATTTACATTGACGAATTAAGAGAAATTTAGCATAATTAGTATGTATTATTAGACACAGAAAGTGTTCATAAGATGTTCAGCGAGCGAGGGAAGGTGAGAGCCTCGACAAACATGAACGCAGTCTATCACTAATGATTTATAATGAATATATATAAAGAGGACTCTAAGCAGTCAAAAAGGGTGGTACCGCGGTTATTCGTCCCTTGTTTTGCTTAGGGTCCTTTTAATTTATAAAAGGAGAATTTACATGGATTATAAAGATACTCTGTTAATGCCAAAAACAGCCTTTAAAATGCGTGGCGGTTTAGTCAATAAAGAACCTAAAATGCAAGATCATTGGCGTGATATTGACCTCTATAACAAAAAGCTTAAATTGAATGAAGGTAATACACCATTTGTATTACATGATGGTCCACCGTATGCGAACGGTAATCTTCATATGGGACATGCCTTGAATAAGATTATCAAGGACTTCATCATCCGCAATAAGCAAATGCAAGGTTATTATTCACCTTACGTACCTGGTTGGGATACACACGGTCTACCAATCGAACAAGCCTTAACAAACAAAGGTGTCGACAGAAAATCGATGTCGATTGAAGAATTTAGAAATAAATGTATTGAATTTGCAAACTCTCAAATTGACATCCAACGTGAAGGATTTAAACGTATGGGTGTTGATGGTGAATGGGACAACCCTTATTTAACTTACAAACCTGAATTTGAAGCATCTCAAGTCCGTGTCTTAAAAGATATGGTTGAAAAAGGTCTTATTTATAAAGGGAAAAAGCCAATCTACTGGTCTCCAACAAGTGAGTCATCTCTTGCAGAAGCTGAATTAGAATACAAGGATAAAAAATCACCATCTATTTATGTTGCCTTTGAAGTCACTGATGGTAAAGGTATTGTCGATAACGGCGTTAAATTTGTCATCTGGACAACCACACCATGGACAATTCCATCTAACCTAGCACTTGCTGTTCATAAGAACTTAAACTATGTTCAGTTTAACTATCAAGGTGAAGAATACATTGTTGCTGAAGACCTATTAGATTTCTTTTGTGAAGAAGTAGATTTCGATAAGGAACAAGTAACGCGTTCAAAAGAGTTTAAAGGTAAGTCACTTGACCGTCTGGTTGCGCGTCACCCATTAATTGACCGTGACAGCTTAGTGGTTCTTGGTGATCATGTAACTACTGAAGCAGGTACTGGGGTAGTTCATACAGCACCTGGCCACGGTGATGATGACTTTAAAGTAGGGCAACAGTATGGTTTAGACGTCTTGAGTCCTGTAGATGACAAAGGTGTATTTACGAGTGAGGCTGGTAAATATGAAGGACTCTTCTATGATGAAGCTAATAAGGTGATCACTGAAGATCTAGAAGCTGCTGGCGCACTCTTAAAACTGTCATTCTATACACACTCATATCCACATGATTGGCGTACGAAAAAACCGGTTATTTTCCGTGCTACACCGCAGTGGTTTGCATCAATCGATGGTGTGCGTCAAGATATCTTAGATGCTTTAATGGATACTAAATTCCAAGTGGAATGGAACCGTAAACGAATGTACAATATGATCAAAAATAGAGGAGACTGGGTCATTTCTCGTCAGCGTGTCTGGGGTGTGCCTCTACCATTCTTCTATGCTGAAGATGGTCGAGAAATCATTGATGCAGATGTTATTGAGCACATTGCTTCACTATTTGAGGTGCACGGTTCAAATATTTGGTTTGAATGGGATGCAAAAGATTTACTCCCAGAAGGCTATAGTCATGAAGGCTCACCGAATGGTGAATTTACTAAGGAAACTGACATCATGGATGTTTGGTTTGACTCTGGCTCAACACACCGCGGGGTTTTAGATTACAGAGATTATCTAACTTATCCTGCTGATCTTTACTTTGAAGGTTCTGACCAATATCGTGGTTGGTTTAACTCATCACTGATAACAAGTGTGGCAACAAAAGGTCAATCACCATACAAAGAATTACTATCTCACGGTTTCGTCATGGATGGCCAAGGTAAGAAAATGTCTAAATCTCTAGGCAATGTTATCCTACCAACTAAAGTAATGCAGCAAATGGGTGCGGATATTATCCGTTTATGGGTTATGTCATCTGACTTCCAAGAAGATGTTAGAGTGTCTGACGATATTCTTAAACAAGTATCAGAAGTTTACCGTAAAATCCGTAATACATTTAGATTCTTACTCGGTAACGTCAATGACTTTAATCCAAATGTTGATGCAGTAGCTTATGAAGATTTATTTGAAGTAGATAAGTATATATACAATCGCTTTAATAAATTAAAAACATTCATGCTGGATTCATATGATAAGTATGACTATGTAACGATGTATCAAACCGTACAGAACTTTATCAATGTAGATCTTTCTAACTTCTACTTAGATTATGGTAAAGATATTCTTTACATTGAAAAAGCTGATGCACCAATCAGACGTAGTTTACAGACAGTATTGTATAAGATTCTTAAAGAATTGAACTTATTATTAACTCCAGTTCTTGTTCATACAGCTGAGGAAATTTATGAGCATACACCGTATACAGAAAAAGAGAGTGTGCACCTAGAACACTATCCAGAGCGTGAAGACATTGATCAAGCACTCGTTGAAAAATGGCAGAAATTCATGGCAGTTAGAGATGACGTATATAAAGCTTTAGAAGTTGCAAGAAACGAAAAAGTCATCGGTAAATCATTAGATGCGAAAGTGACGATCAGTCAACCAGAAAACTTAGACTTAGACGATATTCGTGGTAGTCTTGCACAGTTCTTCATCGTGTCACAGGTTGAAGTGGTTGATGAACTGACTGACGGTACAGCTTATGACAACGTTAACGTTAAAGTTGAGCATGCAGAAGGTGAACGTTGTAACCGCTGCTGGAACTATTCAACGGCAGATTCAATTGTGAGCGGTGAGGATGATATTTGCCCACGTTGCCGTGAAGTTGTGGATGCACTTTAAGTTATGGAAAAGTATAGAATTGGTCCAATGTTAATCTTAGCCATTGGCATTCTCATCTTTGACCAGGTCACTAAATTCTTAGTCACGACACAGATGTCGCTCGGAGAATCTATACCGGTTATTGGAGAAACGCTACAGATTACTTCACATAGAAATAGTGGCGCTGCCTGGGGCATGTTTGAAGATCGTATGTTATTCTTTTACATCATCACAGTTATTGTGATTGGATTCTTAATTTACCTATATAAAACAGAGGCAAGCAACAATCTGATGATGCAAATCGGTATTGCTATGCTATTAGCAGGTGCTATAGGTAACTTTATAGACCGATTACTGTTTCAAGAAGTGGTCGACTTTGTCGATGTCATGATCATCAATTATGATTTTCCGATATTTAATGTAGCGGATAGTGCTTTAACAGTCGGTGTCATTATTCTATTAATCGAAGTATTTATAACGGGGAAAGGTAAGGAAACAAAATGACATTAATTATTGAAAGTTCCAATCAAGGCGATCGTCTAGATACGTTGCTCTCTAATACCAAACCCGATACGTCTCGAACAGATATTCAGAATAGAATAAAATCTGGCCATATTACAGTCAATGGTCAAACTGTAAAATCAAATTATAAGGTGAAAACAGGCGATGAAATTGAGTTTCTAGAGAGAGAAACGATAGTGTCTGATATCACGCCTGAGAATTTAAATTTGAATATAATCTATGAAGATGAAGATGTAGCCGTTGTGGATAAACCTCGCGGTATGGTTGTTCACCCTGCTGCTGGTCATGCAACTGGAACACTCGTCAATGGACTGATGTATCAATTGGATAATCTTTCTGGTATTAACGGAGAACTCCGTCCTGGTATTGTCCATCGTATTGATAAGGATACGTCTGGCTTATTGATGGTTGCTAAAAATGATGTGGCACATAGAGCCTTGGTTGAACAACTTATGGATAAGACAGTGACGAGAAAGTATACAGCCCTTGTTCACGGTGTGATACCGCATAATTTAGGTACAGTTGAAGCGCCAATTGGGCGCAATCCTAAGGAACGACAGGATATGGCCGTTGTCGATGACGGTAAGGATGCTGTTACGCACTTCAATGTTATTGACCGCTTTAAAGATTTTACCCTTGTTGAATGTATCCTAGAAACAGGTCGTACACACCAGATTAGGGTACACATGAAGTATATTGGTTATCCTTTAGCTGGAGATCCTAAGTACGGACCGAGAAAAACAATAGACACTGATGGTCAGTTACTTCATGCAGGTGTGATCGGTTTTAATCATCCTAAAACAGGTGAGTATTTAGAGTTTAAACAGCCATTACCTGAGTACTTCACACGTGAACTAGATGAATTAAAACGAACAGAAAGTTAAAAGTTTTGTTGACTTAATATAAGTCGATTGTTATGATAGTTTCAATCAAATGAATACGAGGTCTTTAAATTTTAGTCCTGTGAGGCTAAGAAGACGTGACGCGCACATGGAAAACCACCTAGGATAGGTGTGTCTTTTCCATGTGATAATAGAGCATATCTATATACTCATGTCTTCGGACATGAGTATTTTTTTTATAAATTTGGAGGGAATTAAATGTCAGTCAAGATAATAATGGATGAAGCACAAATTAATCGGGCAGTTACACGCATGTCACATGAAATTTTAGAAAAACATAAAGGGCCTGAGAACATCGTCATCCTTGGTGTAAAAACACGAGGCGAGCACTTAGCGAAACGCATCATGGAAAAAATAGAGTCTATAGAAGGCGTAAAAATCCCAACAGGAACAATCGACATTAGCGGTTATCGAGATGATCGACCAGAGGATGCAAAGTCAAGTGATGCAGTGATCACTGAAGCAGATTACACAGATAAAAATGTAGTGATTGTCGATGATGTATTAGAAACAGGACGTACCATTAGAGCAGCTATCGATGCGATTTTAAATTTAGCTCGACCAAAGACCATTTCACTTTCCATATTAGTTGATAGAGGACATAGAGAACTACCTATTCGTCCTGACTATATCGGTAAAAATATACCGACATCTAAAAGTGAGAAGGTCATTGTAAAGGTTGACGAAGTCGACGGGGAAACGAGCGTCACAATCCAATAGTAAAAGGAGATGTACACATGTCAGGTAAAACGTCCGAAGATGCCTTATTTGAAAGAACGGTGGAACCAAAGTTAGATGTTCATGAAAGGCCGAAACTACTACAAGGGCTATTGCTCAGTTCACAGCACCTCTTCGCTATGTTCGGTGCCACAGTACTAGTACCCTTCTTAACTGGGTTACCAGTCAGCGCGGCACTGATTGCAAGTGGATTCGGGACACTGATTTATATTCTGGTCACCAAGGGACAGATACCAGCTTACCTCGGTTCAAGTTTTGCTTTTATACTTCCGATTACGATTGCACTTGGAGCGAATAGCCTTGGTGAAGTATTGACCGCACTATTCTTTAGTGGTGTGCTCTATGTATTAATTGGCTTCATAATTAAGCTCGCTGGTACTGATTGGATCATGAAAATGTTACCACCGATAGTTGTTGGACCGGTCATTATGGTAATTGGACTTGGCCTAGCACCAGTTGCAGTGGATATGGCCATGTACACGGACTCAGGGAATCAAGAAGGTTACAGTATAACTTATATTACAGTCGCTTTAATTACCTTGGTGATTACAATATTAGCTTCTATATTCTTAAAAGGTGTACTCGGTTTGATACCGATACTGATCGGTATCGTCGGAGGGTACATTACAGCCTTAATCTTCGGCATCGTCGACTTGGGTATTATCAGAGACACGGGTTGGTTTGTTTTACCTGACTTGTACGTACCGTTTGTAGACTACACACCAGCGATGAATATCGGACTCTTCATCGTCATGCTACCAATCGTATTCGTAACGATTTCAGAGCACATTGGACATCAGGTAGTCATCAATAAGATTGTCGGCAGGAACTTCTTTAAAAAGCCTGGTCTTCACCGTTCGCTCTTAGGTGATGGCCTTGCGACCATGTTTTCGAGCACGATTGGTGGCCCCCCGACAACAACTTATGGTGAAAACATCGGGGTCTTGGCCATTACGAGAATTTTTTCGATCTGGGTTATCGGCGGGGCGGCTGTACTTGCAATTATCCTCGGCTTTGTTGGTAAATTTACAGCCGTAGTTCAAAGTATCCCTTCACCAGTCATGGGTGGGGTATCCATCCTGCTATTCGGTATCATCGCAGCCAGTGGTTTACGCATGCTCATCGATGCGAGAACTGATCTTGATAACAAGAGGAATCTCGTCATCGCGTCGGTCATATTGGTCATCGGCATCGGTAAGGCGCATCTAGATTTCACTATAGGAAACATTCCTTTTAACTTAGAAGGTATGGCACTCGCAGCACTTGCAGGCATATTATTAAATCTAATTTTACCTAACAAGGAGATGGACTAAATGAAAAACTTATTATCAATGGAAGAAGTTAACGTAAATGAAATTGAAGCTTTAATTACAAGGGCATTAGAGATTAAATACGGCAAGCCAGTGATGAAGTTAAACGATAAAACAGTCGTCAACTTGTTCTATGAAAACTCTACGCGTACAAAAGTGAGCTTTGAAATGGCAGAGAAAAACTTAAACCTAACTCAGCTACCTTTTGATATTGCAACGAGTTCAGTGTCTAAGGGTGAATCGCTCTACGATACCTGTAAAACACTAGAAGCAATTGGAGCGGATGCACTGATCATTAGACATCCTGATAATAAGTACTATCAAGAATTAGATAATATCAATATTCCCATTATCAACGGCGGTGACGGCAGTGGTTCACACCCAACACAGTCACTATTAGATATGATGACTATCTATGAAAACTTAGGTAGAATTGCAGGATTAAAAATTGCGATTGTCGGTGATATCAAGCACTCAAGAGTTGCTAAATCTAATGCACAGGCGCTATCTAAAATGGGTGCAGATGTCTATTTCTCAGGGCCAGAAGTCCTACAAGAAGCGACACTCAATGTGCCTTATATCGATTTAGACGAAGCAGTTAAAACATGTGATGTTGTTATGTTATTAAGAGTACAGCATGAACGACATGAATCTTTTGAAGAAATGGATAAGTCAGAGTACAACCGCCTTTACGGCATGAATGAGGAACGCTTAAAAGAAATGAAAAGTCATGCTATTATTATGCACCCTGCACCAATGAACAGAGGTGTTGAAATAACAGATAGTCTGGTTGAATGCGAAAAAAGTGTTATCTTTGAGCAGATGTCAAACGGTGTTTTCATGCGTATGAGTATTTTAGAACGTGTACTGGAAGGAGAAAAATCATATGTCAATGCTACTAAAGCACGCTACGCTCTTATATAAAGGGTCTGAAATTACGAGAGATGTTCGTATAGAAGAGGGTATTGTCACTGAAATTGGTGAATCATTAACTGGCGGTGACAAAGAGATTGATTGTTCAGGGAAACTATTATCTGCAGGATTTGTCGATGTCCATGTTCATCTAAGAGAACCAGGTTTTGAACATAAAGAAACGGTTGCAACAGGATCAAAAGCAGCTGCTCGGGGTGGCTTTACAACCATCTGTCCAATGCCAAACACATCCCCAATCATTGATTCTATCGAAGAACTTAATAAGCTTAATGCAATTATAGAAAGAGATGCAGTGATTGAGGTATTGCCTTATGTTTCGATTACAAAAAGGTTAAAAGGAGATAAGCTTGTTGATTTCCCTGCCTTAAAGAAAGCTGGCGCATTTGCATTTACCGACGATGGTGTCGGTGTCCAAAGTGCGGATATGATGTACCGTGCCATGCAAAAGGCTGGTGAAATTGATATGCCGATTGTAGCGCATACAGAAGAGAATTCTCTTATATACGGTGGTGTCATTCATCAGGGTGAGACAAGTGAAAAATTAGATATTCCTGGTATCCCATCGATTACAGAAACAGTCCAAATTGCGAGGGACGTGCTCTTAGCTGAAGCGGCAGATTGTCATTATCATGTCTGTCACGTTTCAACGAAGGAAAGTGTGCGAGTGATTAGAGATGCGAAACGTGCAGGAATTAAAGTGACTGCAGAGGTCACACCGCACCACTTAGTATTAGACGAAAATGATATTACAACGCGAGACCCTAACTTTAAGATGAACCCACCACTTAGATCATCAACAGACAAACAAGCTTTAATTGAAGGGCTCTTAGACGGGACGATTGATTTTATTGCCACTGACCATGCACCCCATCATGAAGATGAGAAGAATGTAGGCATATTAAAAGCACCATTTGGCATTACTGGAAGTGAAAATGCCTTCCAGTTACTATACACGAGACTAGTACAAACAGACGTATTTACACTCGAACAACTGCTTGATTGGTTGACAGTAAAACCTGCCGAAGTTTTCAACTTAGATCGCGGGAAGTTAGAGGTTGGTCAACGTGCAGACTTAACTTTAATTGATTTAGAAAAGACCTATACGTTAAATAAAAAAGATTTTTTATCGAAATCACAGAACACACCTTTTGATGGTGTGGAACTAAACAGTGATATTGTCTTAACTATATCTCAAGGTCGTATCGTCTACGAAAATATGTGAAACAGGGGTGCCTCATGCTTAGAGAAGGTAAAGTGGTTGCTAAAAGTTACATAGCAAGAGATGTGTTTGAGTTTGTTATTGCAGTCGACCTCAAAAATATAGAAATTAGACCTGGTCAGTTTGTCCATGTACGGGTCTCGGAATCGACAGAACACGTCTTAAGACGACCGATTTCAATTTCTTCTGTCGATACAATCAATCATACAATCACACTTGTTTTTAGAGCTGGTGACCAATCGAGCGGTACTAATAAAATAGCACTAACTGCTGTCGGTGAGCATCTTGACCTATTGCTACCTCTAGGAAATGGCTATAAGTTAGATGATGTCAACCAAGGAGATAGTGTCCTCATTATCGGTGGAGGCATTGGTGTACCGCCACTCTACGAATTGGCTAAAAGATTGAATGATAGAGGGGTAAGGACGACACATATTCTCGGCTTTAACAGTGAAAAAGATGTGTTTTACGAAGATAAGTTTAAAGCGCTTGGGGAAACTTATATTGCCACTGCTGATGGCTCTTATGGCAATCCTGGATTCGTCACAGATGTCATTGAAGAAATTGGTGACGCTTTTGATAAGTTTTATGCTTGTGGTCCAAAGGTAATGTTAAAAGTCCTAGATGAAACCTTAGATATCGATGGCTATATTTCCCTAGAAGAACGAATGGGTTGTGGCATCGGTGTTTGTTATGCCTGTGTTTGTCAAAGTAGGAAACAAGGGCAGCTTAAAATATGTACAGATGGACCAGTATTTGAAAAGGGAGCGATTATTCTATGAATCACAAATTAAACGTCTCTTTACCTGGTCTAGACTTAAAAAATCCTGTCATGCCTGCTTCTGGTTGCTTTAGTTTTGGACAGGAATTCAGTAAACTATACAACTTATCTGAGCTTGGTGCAATTATGATTAAGGCAGCGACAGAAGAAGAACGAGAGGGTAATTTAACGCCTCGTGTAGCAGAAACATCAAGTGGTATGTTGAATGCAATTGGTCTACAAAACCCCGGTGTCGATCATATTATCGAAAATGAATTAAAGTTTCTAAATACATACGATGTACCTGTCATTGCTAATGTTGCCGGCACTACAATTGAAGATTATGTTGAGGTCGCAAGAAAAATTTCAGCTTCACCTACAGTAAAGGCTTTGGAATTAAATATATCTTGTCCAAATGTTAAAGAAGGTGGCATCCAATTTGGAACTGATCCAAAGACGGCAAAAGAATTAACACGGGCTGTTAAAGAAGTTAGTGAAAAACCAGTTTATGTTAAGCTTTCACCTAATGTAACGAGTATTGTTGACATGGCGAAAAGTGTGAGTGAGTATGCTGATGGCCTAACGATGATCAATACCTTAGTGGGTATGAAGCTCGATAGTAATGGAAAACCATTGCTCAATAATAAGACTGGCGGGCTCAGTGGGCCAGCTATAAAACCTGTTGCAATCAATATGGTCTATCAAGTCCGTCAAGCATTACCTGATATACCGATTATTGCTATGGGTGGGATTAGTAACGTTGATGATATCATTGATTTCATCAGTGTAGGCGCAGATGCCGTTGCAATAGGGACAATGAATTTTACAAATCCCTTTATTTGTAAAGAGCTAATCGAGCTTTTATCAAAAAAAGTGAGTGATATGAATTTAAACCACATACACGATATTAAAGGACGCGCATTTGTCTAAGAGGAGAAATATAATGACGAATTCACTAATTATCGCTTTGGATTATCCAAACTTAAAAGAAGCAAAAAAATTTTTAAAACATTTTGATGAGCCACTCTATGTCAAAGTCGGCATGGAATTATACATGCAAGAAGGTGCGAATGTTATTTCTTACTTAAAGGATGCGGGCCATCAAGTGTTTTTAGATTTAAAACTACATGATATTCCGACAACTGTAGAGAGAACGATGGCTGTCTTAGGTCATTTAGATGTTGATATGATCAATGTGCATGCCCAAGGTGGCTTCGACATGATGTACAGGGCAAGTATAGCTTTTAAAGCTGCTAATCAAAATGGCAAGATTATTGCAGTGACGCAATTGACATCTTTTGATGAAAAAACGATGCAAAAAGAACAGCAAACATCACTTTCTATGACAGACAGCGTCTTACATTATGCCAAGCTTGCCTATAAAGCTGGTTTGGATGGGGTGGTGTCATCACCATTAGAAAGTCGCTTGATTCATAATGAGATTGCTGAAGATTTTTTAACAGTCACACCAGGCATACGCTTGACTGACAATAGATCGGACGATCAAGTACGTGTTGTCACGCCAGAACGTGCGCGACTGTTAACTTCAGATTATATTGTCGTCGGTCGACCAATTACTGAAAGTGATAATCCAAGAAGTGCATATCATCATATTAAACAACTATGGGAGGGTAAGTAAATTGTCTAAAAAAATTGCCAACATATTACTAAAACTCGGTGCGGTTAAGCTATCGACACTTGAACCCTTTACCTGGGCAAGCGGGATAAAGTCTCCAATCTATTGTGATAACAGACAGATTTTAGGAGATGTTAAGTCGCATAGAGCAGTTATTGAGAATTTTAAAAGTTTGGCCGGAAGATACGGCGCTATTGATGTAGTAGCCGGAACAGCAACAGCGGGCATACCACATGCAACCTTGCTAGCAGATCGATTAGATTTACCCTCCGCATATGTGAGAAGCAGTAAAAAATCACATGGTACAGGACGTCAAATAGAAGGGTCGCCGGTCGATGGTAAAAATGTACTATTAATTGAAGATTTGATTTCGACCGGCGGCTCTAGTCTAAACGCAGTTGAAGCTTTAAAAGAAGATGGTGCCAATGTTGTCGGCGTACTTGCTATATTTTCTTACGGTATTGCAGGTGTAGAAGAAAAATTCTCCAGAGCAGATTGTAAATTAGAGGTGCTGACTAATTTAGATACGATTTTAAGTGAAGCGGTTGATTGTGGCGTCATAAATTCAAATGAGCATGTTCAGATTTTAGAATTTAGAGATGGTTTGTAAGGTATCGGCTCAATGTGAGGCCGACAGCGGTCCGGTAGAAGAATACCGGCTCAATGTGAACCTGACAGCGGGCCGCAAAACAAAAATCGGCTCACTGTAAAACACACAGTGAGCCGGCCTAAAATAAAATCTATATTTATTTT
Organism: Jeotgalicoccus sp. S0W5; assembly: GCF_011634875.1. NCBI lineage: Bacteria > Bacillati > Bacillota > Bacilli > Caryophanales > Staphylococcaceae > Jeotgalicoccus > Jeotgalicoccus sp. S0W5. The sequence continues at coordinate 28,100 of NZ_SIRQ01000003.1, forward strand.
TCCATTGCTTTAACTTTGTCGCTATCTGGAGTCACATTGACTGTCGTCTGTTCTGAATAGCTAACAAAGCCTGGTTTCGTGCCAGGTATGTTTTTAACATGTTTGATTTCTGTATAGTCAACCGGTACTCCAGCAGATTGACCTGCCTTAGAGTAATATGCAGCTAACATTGCTGCCTCTAATATATCTGCTTCTTCTATATCATTTGCATTATGTGCAATAACGACGTGTGAACCTGGAATATCTTTAGTGTGGAACCACAGATGGTTGTTCTGAGCTTGACGGTTAGTTAGGTAGTCATTTTGTTTATTATTTTTACCGACAAAGACAGGTAGGCCGTTTGAAGTCACAAATTCATGTAGCTGAATCTTTTTCTGCTTCTTTTTCTTCTTAGATTTTTGTGCTTTTATAATTCGCTCTTCTACAAGCTCTTGTCTAACTTCCTCTACTTCATCTTCTGTCGTAATATTCTCCATCTGATGCAGTAGGTTATTAAAGTATTCAACATCCATATGGGCAATTCTTAGCTGTTCTTCAGCAATCTTTTCCCTATTTTTCAACTTATTATATCGGTTGTAAAAGTACTGTGCATTTTCAGACGGTGACCGTTGTTGATCTAAAGGAATATCAATTTCTTCATTTGTGTAATAGTCGAGTACCTTAACACTATCTTGAAATGGTTTAATCGTGTGCATATAGGCCGTTATCAATTCACCATACTTTTGATATTTGTCTTTTTCTTTTGCTTCTATTAAATCATCTTTAAGCTTATCAATCTTCCTAAGTGTCTTATCGTGCTCACGTTCAATAACTTGATAGTAGTCAGATGCTTTTTGTTTAATCATACTTTTTTGAGCTCTCTGATGGTAAAAGTCATCCATAAGTTCACTTAAACTATCGTAAGTTTTAGTTGGATTTCCAAGATGGTGGAGCCTAGTAAAGTAAAATACAGGTTTGTCTTGATCGTAAAATACTGGTTCCACTTTTTGACTGTCATCTAAGGCATCTTTAATCGCGTCGACGATGTTATCCTTATTAAAGTAGGTCACCTTAGACTCAACTTCTTTTACAAAGAGTGGGCTGAAGCCCTCAATATGATTTAAAATTTGCTTGTTGACCTTACCCTTATTCCAATCAATAAACTTCGGTAGCTCATTGATTTCAGAAGTTCTCGGATTTAATTTCTTACCTGTCGGCGGTTTTTCATAACTAAAGCCCGGCATGATGGTTCGGGCATTGTTGTTTGGTGTGAGGTGTTTGATGCTTTCAATAATTTTATATGTTTGATCAGTTAAAATGATATTGGAATGACGTCCCATGATTTCTAAAATTAAAATTCGTTCGATATCATCACCAATATCATTTATAGCACGTATATGAATATGAACAATTCTATCGTTACCTTGTTGTTCTACTGAAGTGATGATGCCACCCTCGATGTGTTTTCTTAATACTCGAGTAAACATTGGGGGTTCAAATGGAAATTCATATTTTTCCCCTGTAATATGAAATCTTGAGAACATCGGATGACTACTGATTAATAATTGATGATTTTTACCAGCCGCGCGCATTTTAAAGAGAAGGGTAGTCTGGTCCATTTGATGTATTTTATTAATTTTACCACTCACTAGAAATTGTAATTCGTCTACAAGTGCATGTGTAAAATTTCCGTCTAAAGCCATGTGTATTCCTCCTCAAAATGATTACATATTATTTTATCATGAATGTCGGGTCAATGTCGGCAATATTGATGAAATTTCAGATGATCTATGATACATTAAGAAGTAATCAAAATTAGAAAGGTTACATTCCATGGTATCTGATAAAGGATTGCTCATCGTACTCTCAGGACCGTCTGGTGTCGGAAAAGGCACAGTTCGTAAAGCTATTTTCGATCATCCTGAGACTAACTTTAAATATTCAATTTCAATGACAACAAGAAACAAAAGAGAAGGCGAAGTTGATGGTGTCGATTACTTCTTTAAAACTAGGGAAGAATTTGAAACATTAATTTCTCAAGATAAGTTTATCGAGTACGCAGAATACGTCGGTAATTATTACGGTACTCCAGTGGATTATGTAAAAGAAACGACTGCCAATGGTCATGATGTCTTTTTAGAAATTGAAGTGGAAGGTGCCAAACAAGTCAGAGAAAAGTTCCCTGAGGCCTTGTTTATCTTCTTAGCACCACCAACACTTAGTCAATTAGAACAACGACTCATCGGCCGTGGAACAGATTCACAAGAAGTCATCGACCACCGCATAAGAGAAGCGAAACGTGAGTTGAACATGATGAATCTTTACGATTATGTCGTTATTAATGATGATGTTACAAAAGCAAGAGAGAGTGTACAATGCATTGTTGAAGCGAGTCATTTGGAGCGTTCACGTGTAGAGAATAAGTTAAGAAAATTATTATTGGAGGCTGACAATTAATGTTATACCCAGCAGGTCACGAATTAAAAAAACATGTTGATTCAAAATATCTAGTAGTATCTATGGCAGCGAAACGCGCTAGAGATTTACAGGAGCATCCTGATCGTAAGCTTTTAGATTCATATCGTTCTAAGAAAAATGTTGGCTTTGCTTTAGAAGAAATTGCAGCCGGCAAAGTGACAGTAGATAAATAGTTCAAAAAATAACGCTGACAATTCATTGTCAGCTTTTTTTAAAGAGGTGGGAAATTTGGCAAATATCGTAATCGGTGTTACAGGCGGCATTGCCAGTTACAAGGCGATTGATTTAACGAGCAAACTCGTTCAAAGAGGCCATGCTGTTCGAGTCGTTTTAACAGATAACACACAAGAATTCGTTACACCACTCGCTTTTCAAGCTATCAGTCGTAACCATGTCTATACCAATACTTTTTTAGAAGAGGCCCCAGCCTCCATTGCACATATTAAAATTGGTGAATGGGCTGATGTAATAGCAGTTGTTCCAGTGACTGCAAATACTATAGGGAAATTTGCGAATGGTATCTATGACAACATGTTACTCAATGTACTCGCAGCGAATACTAAGCCGGTATTAATGGCGCCAGCAATGAATGTACACATGCTACATCAGCCTTCAGTACAAAACAATATCGATAAACTGCGTGCACAAGGCGTAACGTTCATTGACTCAGAATCAGGCTTTTTAGCATGTGGCTATAATGCTAAAGGACGTTTGGCAGACGTATTTAAGATCGTGGAGAAGCTTGAAGAAATGGTGACAGCAAAACAAGATTTTCTAGGTAAGAAAGTGTTAATTACGGCGGGCCCAACGCGTGAAAAACTCGACCCAATACGTTTCTTATCTAATTTTTCAAGTGGCAAGATGGGTTATAGTATCGCTGAAGCCTTTCAAGCACAGGGAGCAGATGTCACTTTAATTAGTGGACCGGTCAATCTACCGACACCTACTGGAGTCAGAAGAATTGATGTGGAATCAACAGAAGAGATGTTTGAGGCTGTAAAAGCACACATGAATAACGATATAGGTGTTTTCACTGCGGCAGTTTCTGACTATACAGTAAAAGATGTAAGTAGTAATAAGATGAAGAAGGTCGATGGCAAGTTACCTTCAATTGAACTTATCGAAACACAAGATATATTAAAATATGTGGGTCACAATTCAAAGAATATGTATGTTGTCGGTTTTGCAGCAGAGACACATGACGTTGAATCATATGCGCTTGGTAAGCTTGAAAATAAAAAGGCTGACGCAATTATTATGAATGATGTGTCGAATCCTGAAATTGGCATGAATTCGGATGACAATGAAGTAACAATGCTATTTAAAGATGGTACAAAACACCCATTACAAAAGATGAGTAAACGTCAATTAGCCGATCAAATAATAGAAGCTTTAAAAGAACGGGTGAAGGATTAATGTATGCATCTGTCATCGTGAGTGTGACTTCAAAAGATGTTAATCGTTTGTTTGACTATAAAGTACCTGATCATTTAAAAGATGTAATAAAAGTCGGGCACAGGGTCTTTGTCCCCTTTGGCCCGAGACATATTCAAGCATATGTCATGGCGTTAAATGAATATAGTGATGTTCCTGAAAATAAAGTCAAAGAAATTGTTAAAGTCATGGATGTCGAGCCGGTTCTAACAACAGAATTAGTCGCCTTATCAAAAAAGCTTGCGAACTATTATATAGAACCCTATATATCAGTGATTGAAACGATATTACCAGCAGCCTTGAAGACCAAAGCAAAAAAAGTCTTACATTTAAATGATAATGCGACAGCAGAAGCTCGGTTCATGTATGAATCCTTAAACAATGGTCAACTTATAGAGACGAAAAGTTTATCAACGAAAGAACTTGCATCACTTTTACCCTATATAAATCAGGGTGAGGTTTATGAGGATATTCAACTGAGTCAACATACGAGAAAGAAAACCCAAAAAGCGGTGGAGTCACTCTACCTAAATAAATCAACATTGGAACGTGCACCCAAGCAACTTGAAGCGCTCTATGCTGTTGAACAAGCTGAGGAACCTGTATTATTAAGCGATCTTAAGGACCAAGGATATTCTGAAGCAATTGTTAGAGAATTAGAGAAAAAAGGTTTTGTTAGAAAGTTAGACGTTGTCGTTGAAAGAGACCCGTTTGATGGGAAGGTTTTTGAAGCAGACCAGAAGAAAACCTTAACCAAAGAACAAGATGAAGCATTTAAGTCGATTAACCAAGCAGTTATAGAGGGCCAAATTAACACCTATCTCTTACACGGTGTGACCGGTAGTGGGAAGACTGAGGTATATTTACAACTCATTGAAACAACACTAAAAGAAGGAAAAGAAGCGTTAATGCTCGTACCTGAAATTGCTTTAACACCGCAGATGGTTAACCGTTTTAAGGCGCGTTTTGGTGATGATGTTGCTGTACTGCATTCCGCCTTAAGCCATGGTGAAAAATACGATGAGTGGAGAAAGATTAGTGATGGACGTGCGCGTGTTTCAGTAGGTGCACGTTCTTCCATATTTGCACCTTTTAAAAATATAGGGTTAATTATCATCGATGAAGAGCACGAAACGACCTATAAGCAATCTGAAAGACCGATGTATCATGCTGCTGAAGTGGCAAAATTAAGAGCGGAATTCCATAGTTGTCCAGTCGTCTTAGGCTCAGCGACACCGTCATTAGAAAGTTTTGCTCGTGCACAAAAAGGTGTGTATGATTTATTTACTTTAAGCGAACGTCCAAATATGAATCCATTGCCGACCGCAGAAATTGTCGATATGGCTGAGGAACATAAAGAAGGTAATGCTGGAATTTTATCGGCACGTTTAAAAGAAGCGATTCATTCGAGAATAGACAAAGGTGAACAGACCGTGCTCTTGTTAAACCGACGCGGTTTTGCAAACTTTCAAATCTGCCAAAATTGTGGTCACGTACCACAGTGTCCTAACTGTGATATTTCCCTAACTTATCATAAGACGAATCAGAGTTTGATGTGTCACTATTGTGGTTATGAGGAAGCGGTCAAGAAGCAGTGTCAAGACTGTGGCGCGAGTGATGTAACCTTTAGAGGGACTGGGACACAAAAAGTTGAAGAAATTTTAAGAGATACTTTTGGTGTCGATATCGTCAGAATGGATGTTGATACTACCCAAAATAAAGGAGCACATGAACAATTACTGAAAACTTTTGAAGAACAAAAAGTTCCCATTCTCCTTGGGACTCAGATGATTGCTAAAGGTTTAGACTATCCCAATGTGACCTTAGTCGGCGTCCTAAACGCAGATACGATGTTAAATTTGCCAGACTTTAGGGCGAATGAACGCACCTTTCAATTGCTCACTCAGGTTGCAGGGCGTGCAGGGCGCCACAGTCTACCTGGAGAGGTCATTTATCAGACGTACAATCCAACGCATTATACAATCACTATGGCTAAGGACAATAACTATATTGATTTTTATAGCAAAGAGATGGACTTTAGAAAGTTTGCGCGTTATTCACCGTATTATTTTCATGTCCTATTCACCATATCTAGTGAGCAGATTAAGGATTGTTTAAATGCAACGACAGATATTCATCAAACGCTTGTTGATAGTGTATCCACTTCTGCTTATATTATCGGACCGTCACCAAGCCCAATTGAAAGGATTAAGAACAAGCATCGCTTTCAAATCCTGTTAAAATATAAGAGAGAGCCTGCCCTGATGGATGTATTAAATCAGCTTGATTTAAAATATACTGAGTTATATAAGAAAAGTGGTATATCATTAAAAATTGATGTCGATCCACAATTCATAATGTAGGAGTTTAATTATGACAAAAATAATATTTATGGGTACACCTGATTTTTCGGTGCCAATTTTAAAAGAACTTCAAAAAGAATACGGTGTTGATTTAGTTATCTCTCAACCTGCTAGACCAGTCGGCAGAAAAAAAGTGCTGACAGATCCACCCGTTGCAGTTGCAGCTAAATTGCTCGGTATAGAGGTGTATCAACCAGAAACAATGCAGACTGATGAAGCCCTTCAAAAGGTAAGTGACATTGAGCCAGACCTAATTATCACCGCTGCATTTGGGCAATTATTACCTGAAAGCGTTCTAGAAGTACCAAGATACGGTGCCTTAAATGTGCATGCTTCACTCCTACCTAAACATAGAGGGGGTGCACCCATTCACCGTGCGATCATGAGCGGTGACTCACATACTGGTGTGACGATTATGTATATGGCGAAAAAACTAGATGCAGGGGATATTATTAGTAGCGAGCGTATTGAAATCAAAGATGAAGATGATACGGGTACCTTATTTAATAAATTAAGTTATGTCGGTGCATCTTTATTGATGAAAACTTTACCTTCAGTTTTAAGTGGAGAAAATGAGAGAACAGAACAAGATCATGACGCAGCAACTTTCAGTGCTAACATTTCTAAAAAGGATGAAATCATTGACTTTACTAAAGACGCAAGAGATGTCTTTAATACAATTAGAGGCTTAAATCCATGGCCTGTTGGACATACGACCTTAGATGATAAACGCTTAAAAATATTTAGTGCGTCCTTAACAAATGAAACAACAAACAAGCCTGCTGGAACAATTGTCAAACTGTCTGACGATGGCTTTTTAGTAGCGACAGGAGATGGTTTACTCATCAATTTAACAGAAGTACAACTCGCTGGTAAAAAGCGTGTAAAAGCCTTAGATTTTATAAATAATCAAAAGAACCTAATAGGGGAAAGACTAGGGGTGGATCATGACAGTTAGAGCAATTGCACTCGACTTATTCGAGGCTGTAATAACGGATAAGGCCTATAGTAATATCGCCTTAAATGAAGCCTTAAGATATGAAGACCTATCAACTGAAGATAAGGGACTTTTGACTGAAATACTATATGGTACCTTACAAAGAAAGTTGACTTTAGAGCACTTTATTAAGCCATTTGTTAGGACTAAGTTAAAACGTTGGCAAAGACACTTACTCCTTATAAGTGTCTATCAATTAGAATATCTAGATAGAGTACCGGATTATGCGGTTATCAATGAAGCGGTGGAAATCGCTAAAGATGAAGGTGGTCCGGGCTCAGCTAAACAAATTAACGGGATATTAAGAGCTTACTTAAGAAGTGAACGTCCTGGTTTTACAAATATTAAAGACGATGCACACAGGTTATCATTAATGTATAGCATGCCTAAATGGATTATTAGACATTGGTTTAAACATTATAGTTATGATGAAACTGAAAAGATTTTAGATGCATTGAATGAGCGTCCACAAATGTATTTAAGAACGAATAAGAAATTAATTGATAGAGATGATTTAATCAAAACATTAACCGCTGAAGGATACATGGTGGCACCATCAGACTTGCATCCCGATGCGATTCGTTTCAATGGACAAAATATTACTTTATCCCAAAGTTATAAAGATGGACTGTTTGCAATACAAGATGTTTCTTCGATGTTTGTAGCTATGGCGCTAAAACCAGAAGATAATGATGTAATATTAGATGCATGTAGTGCACCAGGCGGTAAAGGCATGCATGCTTTAGAGTCGATGCATGGTGGAGAAGTCGTTTTCGCTGACTTACATGACCACAAAATTACATTGATTAACAATGAAGCAACACGTCTAAAACATACCAATTATCAAGCGTTATCAGCAGATGCGAAAAGTTTTGATTACGGTAGACAGTTTGACCGCATTATTGTTGATGCACCGTGTTCAGGACTCGGTGTAATTAAGCGAAAACCTGAAATTAAATATGAACGATCTTCTGACAGTATAGAAGAACTCGTTGAATTACAATTAGAAATACTGGATAATGTAAAAAAACACTTAAAACCTGGTGGGATTTTAATCTATTCAACGTGTACCATTCATCAGTTGGAGAATGAAAATGTTGCTTTTACCTTCAAAAAGAAACACGACGACATAGAGTTTGATGATTTCTCCATTCCAGCTTTTGATTTTACCGGACCGTACCGACAAATCTTACCCTATGAACATGATACAGATGGCTTTTTTATAGCAAGATTTAAGAAGTCACAAAGTTGATCAACGGAAGTGAGGGTTTACCTTGGAAGTAACTTCGAAAAGTATATGTGGACAATTCAGAGAAATAAATGAAGATATGACAGGTTTTTTTACCAACCAAACCGGCCAACAACTGCTGTTAATAGCTGATGGTATGGGCGGGCACCAATATGGTGAAGTGGCGAGTCAATTCGTACATGATAAAATTAAGCACGCTTGGGAAGAGAAGAATTTATTTAATATAGATGAGGCTGAAGCATTTTTAAGAGACCTCGTCGTAAAGACCAACCGTGAACTGTATGACTATCAGGAAGAAAACACTAAGTATAAAGGTATGGGCACGACCTTGGTATTAGTTGCTGTTATAGATACGAGTATGCTCGTCTTGAATGTTGGTGATTCGAGGGCTTATGTTATGAACAATCGTAAGATTGATCAGATTACAGAAGATCATACTTTCGTTAATGTACTTGTTGCCAGTGGTGAGATTACTAAAGAAGAAGCTTTATCGCACCCGAGACGTAATTTGATTACGCGTGCTATGGGTACTGAACCGATGATTCAAGCCGATGTCTTCCGATTAAGAGCACGTCAGTATGACTATGCCTTACTTGCGACAGATGGATTAACGGATATTTTACGACCGGACGAAATTCATAAGTTGATGTACAGTGCTAAGCTCAACTTAGAAGAAAAGGCAGAACACCTAGTTCAATCAGCAGAGGACAATCAATCTCGAGATAATATTAGTATTGTCGTTGCTGACTTGAGACGAGGTGACGGGAATTGATCGGAAAAGTAGTGTCAGAGCGTTATAAAATAGAAAAATATCTCGGCGGCGGCATGAGTTCAGTCTATCAGGCTAAAGATATAATTTTAGATAGAGACGTCGTTGTTAAAATGATTAAATCTGATCCGTTAGACAAAGAGAAGTCAGTAAGAAGATTTCAAAGAGAAGTGGAGAGTACAATCCAGCTTTCTCATCCGAATATTGTGAGCGTAATCGATGTGGATGACACTGAAGAATATCATATTCTTGTGACTGAAGTCGTCCACGGGCCAAACTTAAAAGCGTACATTATGAAAAACAATCCTTTAGATATCGATGAAATAGTCAGTATTGCAATGATGACTTTAAAGGGTATAGAACATGCTCATGATAGAGGGATTATTCACCGAGATATCAAACCTCAAAATTTACTTTTAGATGAAAAAGGCAGAATCAAAATTACTGATTTTGGTATTGCTAAAGCACTGAGTGAGACGCGCATGACTGAAACCAATCAAGTCATAGGGTCGGTACAATATATTTCACCTGAACAAGCGAAAGGGCAAAATACTGATGAACGTACGGATATATATTCTTTTGGCATTATGCTATTTGAATTGTTAACAGGACGTTTACCATATGAAGCTGAGACAGCTGTTTCCGTTGCTTTAAAACACATCTCAGATCCTTTTCCGGACATCAATGATTACAGAGAAATTCCAATCGGTTTAAAAAATATTGTTATGAAGTGTACAGAGAAAGATCCAAGAGATCGTTATCGTCACGCAAATGACGTACTTTCTGCACTCGTACATTATAAAGATATGACAGAACCATATCAGCCGGTTAAAAAAATCACCCAAGACAAGACGGTCGTAACTCCGCCGGTTGTCCCAGTTAAGAAAGAAGAGAAAACAGCGCCTAAACAACAAATGGCAAACTCTCAAGTTGTGAATGAACCAAAAGAAGAAAAACTAAAAAAGAAAAGGCGTAAGTGGCCTTGGATTGCTTTACTTATCTTCTTGTTGTTAGCAAGTTCAGCAAGTGCAGCCTTCTTCTTATGGGATAGAATACCGCCGACTGTAGAGATTGAGAACCTACAAAATATGACAGTCGAAGAAGCTGAATCTTACCTTGAATCGGAGTCTCTGGTCTTAGGTGAGATAGAGGAGACCTATGACGATAACTTTGAAGAGGGTACAATTATAGAAACGACGCCAGTTTCTGGATCCGAAGTTGAAAGAGAAAGTGAAATCGATTTTCTAGTAAGTTTAGGAAAACAACCATTTACAGTTGAAGATTATACAGGTGCGAACTTTGAAGAAACCAAAGCAGCTTTAGAAGAAGCTGGTTTTTCAAATGTGGTCGCTGAGTATGAATATTCTGATCAAGAAGTGGGTACAGTGCTTAGTCAATCTATCGAACAAGATGAAGAAGTTTATCCAGAAGAAGAGACGATGACTTTGACAGTTTCAGAAGGACATGAACCAATACCAATCACTAACTATACAGGTACGGACTTTGACACTGCTAAGTCAGAATTAGAAGCTCAAGGTTTCATCGTAAATGTGACAACAGAAGTTTACAGTGATTCAGTAGCAGAAGGTGCGATAGTTTCTCAAGACCCTTCTTATGGAGATTTTTTACCTGGATCACAAATTAATGTTATCGTGTCATTAGGAGAAGCACCGCCAGAAGAAACGACCTATCAAATTTCACTAAATCTACCATATCCTGAATCATCAATATCTGGTTCTGAAAGTTCAGATTCAAAATCAGAATCAGAGAGTGACTCTGAAGAAGAGGAATCTGAACCTGTGGATGCAAAAATTTATATTGACGATAAGGATAATGATATAGGTGAAGTAGCAGAGACGATAGAAATTACCGAAGATACGAATCACACAATTTCTCTAGTCCTTGAAGAAGGACAGGATGGATCATACAAAGTAGAAGTTGATGGTGAAGAAGTTATAAATGAAACAGTTGAAAATTAAGTAAATATTGGCATTGGCTTTACTGTTTATATATAATGGTGGAGTACATTCGAATTGGAGGAATGAAATTATGGCAACACTTAAGAGGGATAAGGGCCTAGATAATACTTTGAAAGTATTAAAGCAAGGTTATCTTTACACAACAAATCAGAGAAATCGTCTAAACACATCAGTTTTCCAAACTAAAGCACTCGGTGGTAAACCATTCGTAGTTGTGACTGGTAAGGAAGGCGCTGAAATGTTCTACAACAATGATGTTGTTCAACGTGAAGGCATGTTACCTAAACGTATCGTTAATACGCTTTTTGGTAAAGGTGCAATCCATACGGTAGATGGTAAAAAACACGTAGACAGAAAAGCATTGTTCATGAGCTTGATGACTGAAGGTAACTTGAATTATGTACGAGAATTAACGCGTACATTATGGCATGCGAACACACAACGTATGGAAAGTATGGATGAGGTAAATATTTACCGTGAATCTATCGTACTACTTACAAAAGTAGGAACACGTTGGGCAGGCGTTCAAGCACCACCTGAAGATATCGAAAGAATCGCAACAGACATGGACATCATGATCGATTCATTTAGAGCACTTGGTGGTGTCTTTAAAGGTTACAAGGCATCAAAAGAAGCACGTCGTCGTGTTGAAGATTGGTTAGAAGAACAAATTATTGAGACTCGTAAAGGGAATATTCATCCACCAGAAGGTACAGCACTTTACGAATTTGCACATTGGGAAGACTACTTAGGTAACCCAATGGACTCAAGAACTTGTGCGATTGACTTAATGAACACATTCCGCCCATTAATCGCAATCAACAGATTCGTTTCATTCGGTTTACACGCGATGAACGAAAACCCAATCACACGTGAAAAAATTAAATCAGAACCTGACTATGCATATAAATTCGCTCAAGAAGTTCGTCGTTACTATCCATTCGTTCCATTCCTTCCAGGTAAAGCGAAAGTAGACATCGACTTCCAAGGCGTTACAATTCCTGCAGGTGTAGGTCTTGCATTAGATGTTTATGGTACAACGCATGATGAATCACTTTGGGACGATCCAAATGAATTCCGCCCAGAAAGATTCGAAACTTGGGACGGATCACCATTTGACCTTATTCCACAAGGTGGTGGAGATTACTGGACAAATCACCGTTGTGCAGGTGAATGGATCACAGTAATCATCATGGAAGAAACAATGAAATACTTTGCAGAAAAAATAACTTATGATGTTCCAGAACAAGATTTAGAAGTGGACTTAAACAGTATCCCAGGATACGTTAAGAGTGGCTTTGTAATCAAAAATGTTCGCGAAGTTGTAGACAGAACATAATAATTATAGAAAAAGTGGCAAGCCCCTTTGGGAGCTTGCCACTTTTTTTATGATTATATAGTTTTTGATTGGTTGTGTGCTTCGGATGATGATGAAGATTGCACATCACCCCTTCTGTATCTAAAAATAACTTCTCACACCATGGTATTTACTCATACCGCCTTCTATATTGTTAGCATTGTAACCATGTAGAAGCATGTGGTCCTGAACACGTTTTGATCGGCCACCTGATTTACATACTAAGTAATATTCTTTACTCTTATCCAACGTGAGTTCATCTAGATTAAAGGTACTTAATGGGTAGTGTACTGCTCCAGGAAGAAATCCTGTTTCTTTTAATTCTTCAGTTTCTCTGACATCAATGACAACTTTCCCATCTTTACCGAGTACTGTATTAATTTCATTAATATTAATATCCATTTTAAACCTCCATAATCATTATCCATTTACATATACCAATCATTTTATCATACATAATAAATTGATATAATAGACTAGTACTTATAATAAACTGAGGTGTTGTATGCAAAAAGGGAAAATTGTAAAAGCTTTAAGTGGTTTTTATTATGTATTATCAGATGACAAGATATATTCGACTAGAGCACGTGGTCTCTTTAGAAAGAATGATGAAAGTCCCTTAGTGGGCGATGAAGTTAAATTTCAAATCGAAAATGAAGATGAAGGCTATATTACCGAAATTTTGCCTCGTAGAAATGCTTTAGTTCGTCCACCGGTTGCAAACATCGATCAGCTCTTGGTGACGGCAAGCTTGAAGTCTCCGGATTTTAGCTACTATTTACTCGATCGTTTCATTGCCTATAGTGAAGCGAATGACATTGATCCTGTCATCATTGTGACAAAGAACGACCTTAACGATGACAAGGAATTGATTCATGAAATTGAGGAAACTTACGGTCATATTTATGAAGTTCACTTTACGGATAAAACACATATCAGAGATGATTTACAGGACCTTTTCTCAGGGAAAACAAGTGTGCTCGCTGGGCAATCTGGTGCGGGAAAATCAACCTTACTTAACACACTACTCCCTGAACTTGAACTCAAGACAGATGAGATTTCCAATGCTTTAAACCGTGGTAAGCATACGACCCGTCATGTAGAACTAATTGATCATGATGGTGGATATATTGCGGATACACCGGGATTCTCAACGATTGAATTTATGAACATCGACAAATATAATATCAAATTTTGCTTTATAGATTTTAATCAATATAGCTGTAAATTCCGAGAATGTCTCCACATTAATGAACCTAAATGTGGTGTCAAACAAGCGGTTGAAGATGGTGAACTTAAACAGAGTCGCTACGACAGTTATGTCAAAATTTATAATGAAATTGACAATAGAAAAGAGAGGTACTAAATATGGCAAAGGTATTACCGTCACTTTTAGCAAGTGATTTTTCAAAGTTAGCTACAGAGATAAAAGAAATGGAAGATGCAGGCGCTGATATTTTTCATTTAGATATAATGGATGGTCAGTTTGTTCCTAATATTTCTTATGGTATTCCTGTGTGCCAAGCAATCGCACAGCATGCTAGTATACCATTGGATGTCCATTTGATGACCTATGATCCCACTCAGTTTGTAGAAGAATTTAAAAACATGGGTGTAGACATGTTGTCGTTTCATATAGAGGCGACACCACATGCGCATAGAGCAATACAGTTGATTAAGTCTTCAGGAATGAAGGCAGGGATTGCACTAAATCCACAAACACCAGTTGAAGCTGTAAAACATTTACTAAAGGATCTTGATTTCGTTTTAATCATGACAGTGAATCCAGGCTTTGGTGGACAGGCCTTTATTGACATGTGCTTAGATAAGTTGGACGAACTTACAACCATAAAGCATAATTCTAACTTAGACTTTGATATTGAAGTAGACGGTGGTATTAATGATAAGACTGGCGCACTTTGTAAAGCGCACGGTGCAAACCTACTAGTGAGTGGGTCATATTTATTTAAAGCAGAAGACAAACAACAAACGATTAGGAACCTAAAGGAATGATCATATGCCTCACATCAATGTGCTCTTACGGGATATAAAGGTTAAACCCTTATTAGAAGGCCCATGGTCTGGAGTCGATGCTGGTGTTTTGGGTCTACATAATAATAATTTTGACATCATGCATCTCTATGGTGACTTTGATAGTGTTTCAGAGCTTGAACTTGAAAAGTTACAAGAAAAGCTAGACTTTGAAATTTCACCAGCGGAAAAAGATTTTACAGATTCTGAAATTGCTTTAAAGGCACTTGCTGAAGCGGGTTATACGAGTATTGATGTTTACGGTGCACTCGGTGGACGAATCGATCATGAGTTAATTAACATTCAACTGTTAAAAAACCCGCAACTTAGAGAATTAAATATTAGACTTATCGATGACAAAAACATCATAAGTCTGTTACCATCAGGTAGGCACAATCTGTCAAAGACGTCGTTGACATATGTCTCATTTGTTCCGTTTTACGATGAGACTTGTTTAACCTTGTCAGGTTTTAAATATAACTTAACGGATAAATATATTAGTATTGGTGAAACATTGACCGTCTCAAATGAGTTTCAAAACGATGAAGCCTTTGTTGAAACGAGTCATGATTTATTAATGATAAATTCTTCAGATTAGAGGTGGATGAATGATATTTGCAGGTGCAATTGTCAACGCATTAGCGATCATCGTTGGTGGGTTACTCGGTATGGTATTAACCTTTATACCTGAGCACATTAAAGATGCAATAATGAAAATACAGGGTGTTTTTATTATTGCCATGGGTATACAAATGGTTGTCGGTGCGACCGACATTTTGACAACGCTTATATCACTCATTATTGGTGTAGTTGTTGGTGAAGTGATTCAATTGGAAAAACAATTAAACCGCATGGGTCACCTACTAGAGTATAAACTTGGTGACAAGCATGGGGGTAATATCTCTCAAGGTTTAATTTCAGGGATGTTAATCTTTATAGTCGGTGCGATGGGCATTGTCGGTGGTTTGGATGCAGGTCTACGCGGGAACAATGATGTCCTGTATACAAAATCAGCGATGGACTTCTTCATTGCCTTAGTTATGACAGCGGCCTACGGTCGTGGCGTTATTTTTTCAGGTATTCCTACATTTATTTATACAGCACTGATCATTATTAGTGCACGTCTAATTGCTGCTTTTATACCTGAAGGGACACTCAATTTGATGATAGATCAAGTGAGTGCAACTGGAGGGGTAATTCTACTTGCTATCGGTTTAAATATGTTAAATGTGACCACAATGCGAGTAGGGAATATGATTCCAGCAATCTTTATTGGTATGATTTTAGTTTGGATGATTTCATTCTTCTAAATAAAAAAGCCGTCAGATCAATTGATCTGACGGCTTTTTTAATATTAAACGCGTTCTACTTTACCAGATTTTAGTGCACGAGCTGAAACCCAAACTTTTTTAGGCTTACCGTCAACTAAAATTCTTACTTTTTGTAGGTTAGCTCCAAAAGTTCTCTTATTAGCGTTTAGCGCGTGAGAACGGTTGTTACCACTTCTAGATCTACGTCCAGTTACATAACATTCTTTGACCATGTGTCCCACTCCTCTACTTAAAATTACATAATCATGTTCTTTTATACTTTATGCATACTCTAATATGGTACACTAAGACAAATGATAAGACAATAGAAATTTTTAGAAAATGTTTAGAAAAACTGTAATAACACTTGTATTTGACTAGTGGTTTTGCTTATAATTATATGATGTATTGGAGGCGAATTAAATGGCGCTAGAAATTGTAAATGATTTAGGTAAAATTGAAATTTCAACGGATGTAATTGCGAATATCGCTGGTGGTACTGTCGTAGAATCTTACGGTGTTGTTGGGATGGCATCTAAGAACCAAGTCCGCGATGGTTTTGCTGAACTCCTAGGTAAAGAAAACTATTCACGTGGAGTAATCGTTGAAAATAATGAAGGTAAGTTGACAATCGAGTTATATATAATTGCCGGTTACGGTGTGAAAATATCAGAAGTTGCTTCAAATGTACAAACTTCAGTAAAATATAAATTAGAAAAAACATTGGGCTTAAATATAGAAGCTGTGAATATACACGTTCAAGGCGTGCGTATTATCTCAACAGATGAGTAACCAGGGAGGATTTACAAGATAATGAACAAAATAGATGGCGTAATGTTCCGACAAATGATTAAAAACGGAGCACAAAACCTAAAAAAGAATGCAGATTATGTTGATTCATTAAACGTATTTCCGGTCCCAGACGGCGACACAGGTACGAACATGAATCTTTCGATGTCTTCAGGTGCGAGTGAAGTCGAACCGGTAGACGATAAGCATATTGGTACAGTAGGTAAGCACTTTTCAAAAGGCTTACTTATGGGCGCACGTGGAAACTCAGGTGTCATACTATCTCAATTATTTAGAGGCTTCTCTAAGGCGATTGAAGATAAGGATACGGTCGATACAGATCAGTTTATTGCAGCGTTTAAACAGGGTGTTAAAACTGCATATAAAGCAGTGATGAAACCAGTTGAAGGTACAATATTAACTGTCGCAAAGGACGCATCTAAAAAAGCTGCTGAATTTGAAGGCCAAGATAAGTCAATTATCGAAGTGATGCAAGCGACTTTAGAAGAGGCAAAAGCTTCATTGAAGCGTACGCCTGAATTGTTACCAGTCTTAAAAGAGGTTGGTGTGGTCGATTCTGGTGGACAAGGTTTAGTCTATGTTTATGAAGGTTTCTTAAGTGCTTTAACAGGTCAAGAAATCGAAGAGGACGAAGATCAATTAAACAATGAGTTATTAGTGGATTCTCATGACCACGACAATGATTTCGATGACTTTATGAGTGTCGATGATATCGAGTTTGGTTATTGTACTGAATTCATGGTGCGTTTCGAAGATGGTAAACGTGCCTTTGATGAAGATGAATTCCGTCAAGAGATGAGTGACTTTGGTGATTCTTTACTCGTCATTTCTGATGATGAAATTGTAAAAGTTCACGTCCACACTGAAACACCTGGTGAGGCGTTCACATATGGTCAAACATACGGTGAATTAATTAAACTTAAAGTTGAAAACATGCGTGAGCAGTTCAGAACAGTTCACGGCAATAAAAATGATAAAGTAGCTGAGAAACAATCATACGATACTGCCATAATCACAGTATCAAGTGGAGAAGGCATAAACGAGTTGTTTAAGAGTATCGGAGTGACTCATGTCATCAACGGTGGCCAAACAATGAATCCTTCTACTGAGGACATTGTCAATGTCATTAAAGATGAAGATGTAAAAGAAGTCTTGATACTACCTAATAATAAGAATATTGTGATGGCAGCAGAACAAGCCACGTACATGCTCGATATTCCTTCAGCAGTGGTTTCGACAACATCAATCCCTGAAGGTTTAGCTGCAATGCTTAGCTTTAACCCAGAAGCAGAATTATCAGAGAATAAAGCGCAGATGACTAAAGCATTTGAATTTGTCCAAACAGGACAAGTGACATATTCAGTCAGAGATACTAAAATAGATGGCATAGAGATTAAAAAAGACCAGCATATGGGTATCGCAAATGGTAAAATCATTACTGCTAGTGACTCAAAACATACGACGCTAAAAGATCTAATTAACAATATGATTGATGAGGATACTGAAATCATCACTGTACTTATCGGTGAAGAAGGTACTGAAGAAGAAGTTGAATCAGTGATTGAATCAATAGAAGCAGAAAATGAAGATGTAGAATTTGAAGTTCATAACGGTGCACAGCCCGTATACAGCTACTTAATTTCTGTTGAATAAAGAAGACTGGCCGCATCGGTTAACCCGATGCGGCTTTTTGAACAAGGAGGGATTGTATGAAATTTAAAAGTGTCTTTGACATAATCGGCCCGGTCATGGTCGGCCCATCATCATCACATACAGCAGGTGCGGCGAGAATTGGCTTACTTGCAAGAAGTCTCTTCGGCGGACAGCCAGATAAGGCAGACATTTATTTATATGGTTCCTTTAGGGATACATATCAAGGCCATGCGACAGATGTTGCTTTACTTGGTGGTCTCCTTGGTTACGACACGGATGATGAACGTATTATCAATGCAAAAAAAGACGCAGAATCACACAATATGACTTATAATTTTATAGAAATGAACGAAGAACGTTCACACCCGAATACTGCAGTCTTACACTTATTTAAAGGTGAGGAAGAGCTTGTGATCGAGGGCGTCTCCATCGGTGGCGGTAAGATTGAACTCGTTAGCATAAATGGTTACAACATTAATATATCAGGTAACTATCATGCTTTACTTGTCTTTCACAAGGATGAGTTCGGTACGATTGCACGTGTGACAACTAAGCTGGGTGAAGAAAAACTCAATATTTCTCAGATGAGCGTTTCACGTAAGGAAAAAGGCCAAGTAGCCCTAATGACTGTTGAACTTGATGACACAATTTCACAAACCGCAATAGATGAAATTCGTGCTGTAAAAGGTGTCGACAGAGTCATAGAAATGATTGGAGGATAAGAAATGTTTAATAGTATAAATCAATTAGTAGAACGTGCCTTATCTGAAGGTATTTCTCTTTCAGAAGTGATGATTCAACAAGAGATGGAACAGACAGGTCAATCGTATTTAGATGTTTATAATTTGATGAAAATTAATTATGAAACGATGGAAAATGCGGTTCAAGAAGGTATTGCTGGTGTGAATTCTACAACAGGATTAACCGGTATGGACGCTGTGAAGATGCAGAAATATATAGATTCAGGTAAGGGACTGAGCGGTGAACTTAATCTCCTTGCAATTGCCAATGCAATTTCAACAAATGAAGTTAATGCGGCTATGGGTAAAATTTGTGCGACACCGACAGCTGGTTCTGCAGGTGTTGTCCCTGGTGTTTTATTTGCTATGGTAAAAAAAGATCCGACGATTACTGAGGAACAAAAGATTCGCTTCTTGTTCACTTCAGGTGCCTTTGGTTTTGTCGTTGCGAATAATGCGAGTATCTCAGGTGCAGCAGGCGGCTGCCAAGCAGAAGTGGGTAGTGCCAGTGCGATGGCTGCAGCCGCACTTGTAGAATTAGCAGGTGGTACACCAGAAATGAGTGCGAACGCCTTCGCCATCGCTATGAAAAATATGCTCGGGCTTGTATGTGACCCAGTTGCTGGTTTAGTAGAGGTACCATGTGTCAAACGTAATGCAGCAGGTGCATCTAATGCTTTAACAGCAGCAGATATGGCATTAGCAGGAATTGAATCAAGAATTCCAGCAGATGAGGTCATTGAAGCGATGTACAAGATAGGGTTAACAATGCCATCAGCGCTCCGTGAAACTGGTCGTGGTGGTTTAGCGGCTACACCAACAGGAGAACGTCTTAAAGCAGAACTATTCGGTGCAAAATAATGACGCGCATTCATCAGGTACAGACACCAGATCAAAGTATAACGGGTTTAAAAGGTGTCGGGGATAAGGTCAAAGAAAAACTTTTTAGTATTGGAATAGAAGGTGTGAATGATGTATTATTTCACCTTCCTTCATCCTATACAGATCAAAGTGTGGTTAATTTAAATGAAGCTATAGACGGCGCAAATATTACCGTAGAAGGTACAGTGAAAACTGAACCTCAATTAGCTTTCTTTAGAAAAGGTAAGAGCCGTCTTACTTTTTTTATGGATGCAGATGGTATTTATGTTAAGGTAACTTTCTTTAATCAACCCTATCTTAAAAGTAAAATTATTAATGGTGAATTTGTTAGGCTCTTCGGGAAATTTAACCGTAATAAGCTTGAGATTAACGGTAGTAAATTAATCTTTGAAGCTAGTGGAGGCATGTCGGTAAAATATCCACTCGGTGGCGTGATACAGTCGAAAACCTTTCAAAAAATAGTGAGAAGTGCCTTTGACACTGCTATTTTTAACTTAGATTTACCACAACACTTAAAAGCAAAATATAAGTTGATGGCTATACGTGACGCCTTGTTCGAACTTCATTTTCCAACGAGTCAGGTTATGACAGATCAAGCGAGACGTACAATTAAATTCTTTGAGTTGTATAATTTCCAACTTAAGATAATGGATAAACGACAAAAAGAACGCGTGAGAAGCGAGCGTTTTATAGTCGATTATAATATAGATGAATTAAAGCAGTTTATAGAAACCTTACCCTTTGAATTAACAGGAGATCAAAAGCGTAGCGTCAATGATATTTGCCGTGATTTTAAGCAGAATATTTCCATGCACAGGCTACTACAAGGTGATGTGGGTAGTGGGAAGACGATTGTTGCTGGAATTGCTGTTTACGCCGTGAAGACCATCGGTGAACAAAGTGCAGTAATGGTCCCAACAGAAGTTCTTGCTAACCAGCATTATCAGAGTTTTAAAGATACTTTTGGTGATAAGCTAGTTATTGAAAAACTCACAGGGACGACCAAACCTAGAGAAAAAAGAGAAATTTTGGATCGACTGAGTAGTGGTGAAATTGATCTCTTAGTAGGAACGCATGCGATCTTTGAAGACGACGTGGTTTTTGACCGTTTAAGTTTTACAATTATAGATGAGCAACACCGCTTTGGTGTAAGACAAAGGCAACGCTTAAACGATAAGGCTTATAGAAAAAATGTGTTGTACATGACAGCGACTCCGATTCCAAGAACTTTATCGATTACTGCTTATGGTGATATGGATGTCTCTCTAATAAGAGAAATGCCAGCAGGACGTTTGCCAATTACAACAGAATGGCGACGCTTTAATGAGTTAGATCAAGTGTTAAGCTCAGTAAAAAATGAAATAGATAAAGGCCATAGTGCCTATATTGTCGCACCGTTAATTGAAGAGTCGGAAACCTTAGACTTAAAAAATGTCTACGAGATTTATAGTATTTTTGAAGATTACTTTGGACATGAAGACGTCGTACT
The DNA here is from genome assembly GCF_011634875.1 of Jeotgalicoccus sp. S0W5. Classification (NCBI taxonomy): domain Bacteria; kingdom Bacillati; phylum Bacillota; class Bacilli; order Caryophanales; family Staphylococcaceae; genus Jeotgalicoccus; species Jeotgalicoccus sp. S0W5. The sequence goes on from NZ_SIRQ01000003.1 coordinate 49,620, forward strand.
TGTACACGGGCGAATGAAGCCTGAAGAGAAAAATGATGCAATGAAGGCTTTTGAATCTCTGAATAAAAAACTTTTAGTATCGACAACAGTGATTGAAGTAGGTATTAATGTGCCTAATGCGACATCCATAGTGATCTTTAATGCAGAACGATTCGGGTTATCTACTTTACATCAGCTTAGAGGAAGAGTCGGTCGGAATAATAAACAAAGTGCATGTATTTTAGTCAGTGATGCGGCGACAGATAATGCCAAATTACGAATGGAAATCATGACCTCTACGACAGATGGCTTTATTTTGAGTGAACGCGATTTAGAAATGCGTGGACCAGGTGATTACTTTGGTGTCAGACAAAGTGGTTTACCACAATTTAAAGTTGCTGACATTACAGAAGATTATCGTATACTAGAAGTAGCGAGAGAGGAAGCAGCAAAAGCCTATCTTCATGATCAGTTTTAATCGGAGGAAACCATGAGAATTTTATTGAGAACACTCGGGGTGTTGATGATTGTTGCCGCACTAGTCTTATTTTTCTGGCAGGATATTAGAGAATACTTTACAGATCAAGTCAATGATAAAGTCATTACTGCCTACCAAGACTGTGATGATGATGTAAAGATAAATCCTTTAGAGTCCTTTGTTTCTGGTGTTGAAGCAACTGAAGATACATCACTTAATATTTCAGATAATATGGCTGGTGTGCTGGAAATTGAAAGTGCTGAAATCTTTGAACCATTATATAAAGGCGCGCTGACTGAAGAGAAACTTCGTAATGGTGTCAGTTTACTTGAAGAAACGGATAATCTAGAGATGCAGAATATCCCGATTGCTGGTCATAGAGTTGAAGGTGCAGGCATCAGATTTAACTACATCGACCGTGCAGAAGTTGGGGATGAAGTCAAAATCATTACCCATGATGATACGAAAGTGTATAAGATTACTGAAATGTTTGAAGTTGAACCTACAGAAGTCAATGTCCTCGACCAAAAAGAGGGCGAGCCACAAGAACTGACATTGATTACATGTGAGGATTACAATCCAGACACGTTACTCTTTGAGAAGCGGTTAATCGTTAAAGCTGAAATAGTTCAATAATAGCGCACTTCCTCCCATGGAGGAAGTGTTTTTATGTGCCGTCGACCTTATAACGAAGGCGAGTATTTTGATTTACGTGCCGTCGTCACCCGTAATAAATGCACTTTTTTATCATTGAAACTAATTGAAAAAATGGTAAGGGTTTAATATACTAAGTTTAGTGTTATGTTTAGATATTAATACCAACTACTAAAGTATAGAAGATTAGAGGAATCGACATGGGGAAATTAAAGAAAGTGGAACGACAATCAAATCTAGAAGCACATCTAGAAGAAGATCCATTTTTAACTGATGACCAGTTAGCAAAGATTTTTGACGTGTCTATCCAAACGATTCGTTTGGACCGTCTCGAATTGAATATACCTGAATTAAGAACGAGAGTTCAACACGTTGCTCGTGAAGGGGCAGATAAGATTCGTGCGTTATCTGTTCAAGATGTAGTCGGGGAAATAATCGATATCGAACTCAATGACAATGCAATTTCTCTGTTTATCATTGAAAGCGGGCATGTCTTTGAAAAAAACGAAATTGCCCGAGGGCATTTTTTGTTTGCACAAGCAAATTCTCTTTGTGTCGCTTTAATCGATGAGCCACTAGCATTAACTTCAAAAGCAGAAGTAGATTTTAAACGACCTGTTATGTTAAATGATAAGGTTATCGCCAAAGCAAAGGTGATCTCGATGGATAAGAATAGGGCACAAATTGAAGTGGAATCAAAAGTGAATGGTAAAGTGATTTTTACTGGAAAATTTGAAATGTATTATAAAGATGAAGATGGAGCTGAGTAGAACATGGCTAAAATTGCGATTGATTTAATGGGTGGAGACAATGCCCCTAGAGCGATAGAAGAAGGTGTACTCGAAGCGGTAGAGACATACCCAGATGTAGAAATCCTAGCATTTGGAACAAAAGGTAGCTACACACAGTCCCATCCAAAAGTGACGTTTATTGAAGTAACAGAAGTGATTGAATCAGATGATGATCCAGTCAAAGCGGTCAGAAAGAAAAAAGATAGTTCACTGGTTCGTGCAATTAAAGCGGTCAGTGATGGTGAGGCGGATGCGATTGTATCTGCAGGAAATACAGGTGCCTTGATGAGTGCAGGACTCTTTGGAGTCAAGCGCATAAAGGGTATCGAACGTCCGGCGATTACTTCGATGATTCCGACCACTTCAGGTGAAGGTATGATGTTACTTGATATGGGTGCGAATTCTGAGAATAAGCCGAACCATTTACTGCAATTTGCACAGATGGCAAGTGTCTATATGGAAAATATAGAGGGCAGAGAGAATCCTTCAATCGGGCTCATTAACAACGGTTCAGAAGAAATTAAAGGTACTGAGCTGACTAAAGAAACCTATCAGCTGCTCAAAAATAGCGGCTTAAACTTTGCAGGTTTTTTTGAGACGAGAGATATTTTATCTGGGAAAGTTGATATTGCAGTAACAGATGGTTTTACAGGTAATATCGTCTTAAAAACCATTGAGGGTACTGCCAGTGCGCTCATGAGTGAGCTAAAGAAAATTATGTATAAAAGCACGTTAAATAAAGGTGCAGCCCTAGTCTTGAAAAACGATTTAGGCGACCTTAAAGATATGTTGGACTACCGACAGTTTGGTGGTGCGCCATTAATGGGCTTACGTGGAAACGTGCTTAAGGCACATGGCTCTTCTGACTCGACAGCGATCGTTAATGCTATAAAACAAGCAAAAATTATGGCGGATTCTGGTACGATTGAAAAAATTCAAGAATTGATAGGTGAATCAAATGAGTAGATTACTAATCTTTCCTGGCCAAGGCGCACAGTACGGCGGTATGGCTAAGGATCTATACGAAAATAACGACAAGGCAAAAGCCATTCTCGATAAAATTTTCGACTTATCAAACTACGACTTAAAAGAAATTATGTTTAGTGAAGATGATGACAGATTGAACGACACTAAGTATACACAGCCAGCTCTTTTTGCTCATAGTCTAGCAGTCGTTGAAGCAACAGGTATAACAGGCGATTACTTACTTGGGCACTCACTAGGTGAGCTTCCAGCATTGGTACATGCTGGTGTTGTTTCATTGGCAGATGGTGTTCGTCTTGTAGAAAAACGTGGGGAACTAATGAGTCAAACTGAAGATGGCGCAATGGCTGCCATCATTGGTATGGACTATGATGCGCTTAAAGAAACTTGTGAGGCAGCCTCAACGGATGAGGAAAGCGTTGCACCTGCAAATATTAATGCGCCAGACCAAGTTGTCGTTTCAGGTGACAAGGCTGCTGTGGAATGTTTTAGAGCACTCGCGAAGGATGCTGGTGCGAGACGCATCATACCATTAAAGGTATCAGGCGCTTTTCACTCGCACTTAATGGCACCTGCGAAAGATCAGTTCAAAGCTTTTGTTAAAGATATTACTTTCAACGATGCAAAAACACCTGTCATTCAAAATGTGTCTGCTAAAGCTGAAACGGATAGTGAAACAATTAAGGCAAATTTTGTTGAACAAATCACGCATCCAGTCCGTTTTGTAGAATGTGTGGAAACTGCAGCGGCACATGGTGTAACAGAATCTGTAGAGGTTGGACCGAAGAAAGTTCAGTCTGGCTTAGTACGTAAGATCACTAAGGAAATCTCAACATCAAATATTGATACGATCGAACACGTGGAGGTGTTTTTAAATGAGTAAAGTTGCATTAGTCACTGGCGCATCTCGAGGAATTGGTCGTACGATTGCATTGACATTAGCTGAAGAAGGGCACACTGTAGTCGTCAATTACTCTGGTTCAAAAGACAAAGCAGAAGAAGTTGTTAAAGAGATTGAAGACAAGGGTGGGAAAGCGACAGCCTATCAGTGCCAAGTCCAAAATGCTGATGAAGTGAAAGAAATGGTTAAATATATCACGGATACTTATAGTTCTATCGATGTTGTTGTAAACAACGCAGGTATTACGAAAGATAATCTATTGATGCGCATGAAAGAGGAAGAGTTTGACGCAGTTGTGGATGTTAACTTAAAAGGTGCATTCAATGTCATTAAGAGTGTATCAAGACCGATGATCCGCCAAAAATCAGGGCGTATTATTAATATTTCAAGTATCGTTGGATCACTTGGGAATGCAGGGCAAACAAACTATGTTGCAACGAAGGCAGCGATCGATGGCATGACGAAGTCAACTGCGAGAGAACTTGCAGCTAAAAACATTACAGTGAATGCTGTGGCACCTGGATTTATTAAAAGTGATATGACAGATGTTTTAAGTGATGACATCAAAGATGGTATGTTACAACAAATTCCTTTAAAACATTTCGGTGACACGAAAGATATCGCAGATGCAGTGAGTTTCTTAGCAAGTGACCGTGCATCGTACATTACAGGCCAAGTATTACACGTCAACGGCGGTATGTACATGGGGTAGAGCTTATGATATTATTTAAGGGAGGTGAATTGAATAATGGCTAACATTGACAAAATTAAAGATATCATCGTTGACAAACTTGGAATCGATGAAGAAAAAGTAACTAGAGAAGCTTCTTTTAAAGATGATCTAGGTGCTGACTCACTTGACATTGCTGAATTAGTAATGGAACTTGAAGACGAGTTTGATATGGAAATTCCTGATGAGGAAGCTGAAAAGATTAACACAGTAGGCGACGCATTAGATTTCATTGATAAAATCGAAAAAGAGCAATAATAAGCTTCGAAAAATCCACTCCGGAGAGTGGATTTTTCTTTGTAATTAAAAACTAAGAAAGTAAAATATAAGAGGTGATTAAATGAACTTTAACGTTGTCTTAAACAAGGTGAATACTGAAGACAGTGCTAGGGAAAAGCTAAGAGACTTTAACCAACTATTTAAAGCATTTACAAGTCAGTTGAATATAACAGTAGAAAATTTAATGCTCTACCAACAAGCCTTTATGCATAGTTCATATATCAATGATTTAGGCTTAGATAAACGCTATAATAATGAGCGTTTAGAATTTCTAGGAGATGCGGTACTAGAATTGATGGTTTCAGATCATATTTTTAATAAATACGAAGCTTTACCTGAGGGCAGATTAACAAAACTTCGTGCCAATATCGTATGTGAACCTTCACTTGTAGTATTTGCCTCAAAAATTAACATGGAACAACTCATCTTACTGGGTAGAGGTGAGGAGAAAACAGGGGGTAGACATAGACCGTCTATTGTTAGTGATGCCTTTGAAGCCTTCTTAGGCGCCTTATACTTAGATCAGGGGACCAAGGGTGTCTTTCAATTTTTAAGCCAGGTTGTCTTTCCAGAAATACAGACGAGTGATTATAATGCAGTGGTGGATTACAAGACAAAGTTACAAGAATATGCACATAGTGCTTATAAAGATAGTGTAACTTATACACTGGTTAGTGCATCTGGACCGAGCCACCATAGACAATTTGAGACCACTGCAAACCTAGGTAATAAAGTCCTCGGCCATGGTCAAGGTCTAACTAAAAAAGAATCAGAACAACAAGCAGCTAAAAGTGCATTGCTGGCACTTGGCCAAGAGGTGTAAATGAATGGTATTTTTAAAGCGAATCGAAGCTCAAGGTTTTAAATCTTTTGCAGATAAAGTAAATATTAAATTCGATAGTGGAGTCACAGCAGTTGTCGGGCCTAACGGTAGTGGTAAAAGTAACATCACTGATGCTATACGCTGGGTGCTTGGAGAGCAGTCTGCACGTGTCATGCGCGGTGCCAAGATGGAAGATGTCATCTTTGATGGAACTGAAAACCGTAACCCTATGAATAGTGCTTCTGTTAGTTTAATATTAGACAACAATAAAAAAGTACTTGGTGATGAAGCGGAAGTCGTTATATCTAGGAAATTATATAGAAATGGTGACAGTGAGTACTTCATTAATAAGGAAAAGGTTAAGTTAAAAAATATTACCGAACTCTTTATGGATTCAGGACTTGGCAAAAATGCTTATAATATTATCAGCCAGGGTCAGGTCGATGAAATACTTAATGCAAAACCATTAGAACGTCGTAAGATTATCGAAGAAGCTGCAGGTGTCATGAAGTATAAAAGTCGTAAAATCGAGTCTGAGAAACGTCTCGAAGAGACCAAGCAAAACTTACTTCGCGTTCATGATATTATCGAAGAAATTTCTTCACGTGTCGAACGTTTAGAAAGAGAAAGTGCTGTCGCTGAAGAGTACTTGGCATTAAAAGAAGAAATGACTGAAAGCGATATTGAAGTAACAGTCTATGATGCGAAATTACTCGCTAGTGAACTCAAAGACTTAAAGACAGCTATAAACAAAGAAGAAACGACGTTAAAGACTTCTCGTGAAAAATTAGAGTCAGTTTTAAATGAACAAACAGAGTTAAATAATGAACGTGATGAATTAGAGGCAAAATCAAAGTCATTAAACAACCAATTATTAGAAGATGCACGTACCCTTGAGCAAATTGAGGGCCGCATCGCCTTGTATGCTGAAAGAGAGACAAATAAGGAAACCTTAAGAGAAGATTTAAACAGTCGTCTTGAAAAAAATAAGTCTGAAATTACTACACTAAAAGAGCAGTTGCAAAAAGAAACAACTAAAAAAGATGAATTAGCAAATGCTTGCACTGAACTTGCTACAAAGATTAAAAATAAGGAAAGAGAAATCAGTGTCATAAGAGAAGGTAATGATACTGATATAGAAGAGTTAAAAGATCAGTATTACCAGCTCATGGTAGAAAAGACAACCTTAGAAAATGATAAACGACGCAATCATGATGAGCAGTCTAAAATCGAAAATAATATCCGCTATAAATCCGAACGTTTAGAAACGCTTTTAAATGAAGTGAGTGAAGCTGAGTCGAAACTTAAAGATTTAAAAGCAGGAGCTGAAACGACAGGGCAGAATCTAAATAAAGCGAGACAAGCATATAAGGATACTAAATCAAAGCTTGATTCCTTAAATGAAAATTACGACCAGGCAAAAAGTGATTATAACCGAGCCGAAAACTTCATCCAAAACCAGCAATCAAAGCTGGATATGCTTAGAAATATGGAAGAGAATTACCAGGGGTATTACCCTGGTGTTCGGGCAATCTTGAAAAATAAAAAGAGTATTCCTGGTGTTGTCGGTCCAGTGGGTGAATTGATTAGTGCTAATCCAGAGTATATGACTGCTTTAGATACTGCACTTGGTCAAGCGAGCCAGAATATTGTTATGGATGTAGAGTATAATGCAAGAACTGCGATTCAATTTTTAAAACAAAAGAAACTCGGTTTCGCAACTTTCTTACCACTTGATACCATTAAGGAGCGCCACCTATCGGTGGATATAGAAAATGCACTACAGTCTTCAGGTGTGGAATATCAAATATTATCAGAAGTGACAGATATTGACCGTGCCTATAGGAAAGTGATTCTACATTTATTAAATACGACGATTGTCGTGAAAAACTTAGAAGATGCTTCTCGTATATCTCGAGCGAGTAATCAAAGAGTTAGAATTATTACCTTAGACGGCGACATTATCATGCCTGGTGGGGCAATGAGTGGTGGTTCTAAAAACCGTAAGGGATCCATCATGGAAACTAAAAAAGAAATCGCTGATATCACTGAAAAAATAAATGCTTATAAATCACAGACAGCGGAGCTTGAAAATAAGGTCAATCGCTATAGAGAGCAAATCTTACAAGCGACTGCAGAATTAAAAACACAAGAAAACAGTGGCCTACAGCTCGCAGAAGTGTACGATGAAGCAGGAAGAGAAATTGCTAAACTTGAATATGCGCTTCAGTCAAAAAATGAAAATGTTAAAGAGATTCAAAAGGAAGTCGATGGTTTATCAGCAAGTACTAACGAAGAAAACCTCGATCAGCAAATTGAAAACTTAACGTCTAAAATGGCTGATATTGAAACTTCAATTAACATGATGAGTCGCTCTAATGATGAAAAAGATAAGGAAATAGAAACATTATCACACGAGATTCAACAGCTAAATAATGATAAAATAAGTAAAGACGGTGATGTGCGTTACACACGTGCATCGATTAGCAGAATTGAAGCGTCAATTGAAGATCTTGAAAATCAAGTTGCGAATATTGAAAGTGAAATCAGCATGGTGGATGATGACTTATCTGCTATGAATATTGAAGAATTAGAGACGAACAAAACCGAGTTAACACAGACTGTCGCGACCATTAAATCTTCTCAACAAGAAAATGATGAAAAACTGGTCACTGTTAAGGACGCACTAAAATCTATCGCAAGTAAAGAAACAGCGCTTCGTGCAGAAATTGATGACTGTCAATCCAGACTCCGTGGACAGTCAGCAGAATTAGAAGGTGTCGATACTAAATTAGAGAACAAACTGACTTATATTAGTGATAACTACAAGATGACTTATGAGTTAGCACTCAGTAAGTTCGATAGTTTTGAAAACATTGAAGAAAAACGTCAAAAAATCACTTTAAACAAGAAGAGTATTGAAGAACTCGGACCGGTTAACTTGGGTTCAATCGAAGAGTTTAAGACAGTTAATGAACGCTTTACCTTCTTAAAAGAACAAGAAGCGGACTTAATTGATGCAAGACAAACCTTATTAGATGTTATTGCTGAAATGGATGAAGAAGTTTCGGTTCGTTTTAAGGATACTTTCATTCAAGTCAATGTTTACTTCCAAGATGTCTTTAGTGAGATGTTTGGCGGTGGGCGTGCTGAACTCAGATTACAAGAACCCGACAATTACTTAGATTCTGGTATAGAGATTTTTGCGGAGCCACCTGGCAAGAAGTTATCCTCCCTATCTTTATTATCCGGTGGGGAACGTGCTTTGACAGCAATCAGCTTACTCTTTAGTGTGCTGAAAGTTAAGGTAAGTCCGTTTATAATTTTAGATGAAGTTGAAGCGGCACTCGATGAAGCAAACGTGATAAGATATGCAAGATACTTGAAAAAACTATCTCACGATACGCAGTTTATCGTTATTACTCATAGAAAAGGCACTATGGAAGAATCAGACCGCTTGTTTGGTGTAACCATGCAAGAAAAAGGTGTGACGAAGTTAATCAGTGTCGATTTGAAAAACTATGTTGACCCTGGAGTTAATGAAGAGAAAGGAAGAGTTTAATGGGTATTTTTGATCGTTTCAGACGTAAGAAAAAAACAAGTGAAGAAACCCCTGAAAATTTAGAAACACAGACAGACAAGCTTGATGATGGGCTGATTAGTTTAGATGAATTTGAAGAGTGGGAACAAGAACAGCTCAGCTATAAATTTGAACAAGGGCTTAAAAAGAGCCGTGATAAGTTCCAAGCAGATATCAATGCTTTGATGTCACGTTACCGTAAAGTCGATGAAGACTTCTTTGAAGCATTAGAAGAAGTACTTATCTCAGCGGATGTCGGTTTTAATACTGTACTTGAATTAACTGAAGAACTACGCCGTGAAGCACAGTTGAAAAATATCACAGAGACGGCTGATCTTCGAGAGACCATCGTTGAAAAAATGGTAGAAATCTATGAGCGTAACGGTGACTTATCTGAAGAGATGAACATTCAAAATGATGAGTTGACCGTTGTATTAATGGTCGGTGTAAATGGTGTAGGTAAGACAACTTCAATCGGTAAACTTGCCTATAAATACCAACAAGAAGGCAAAAAAGTAATGCTCGCTGCGGGTGATACTTTCCGTGCCGGTGCAATCAACCAACTGCAAGTTTGGGGTGATAGAGTCGGTGTAGATGTCATTAAACAGGCAGAAGGCTCTGACCCTGCAGCAGTCATGTTCGATGCAGTAAGTGCTGCAAAAAAACGCGGTGCAGACATCCTTTTATGTGATACTGCAGGCCGTCTACAGAACAAAGGAAACTTGATGAATGAGCTCGGTAAGATTAAGAAAGTCATTCAAAAAGTTGTCCCAGAAGCACCTCATGAAGTCCTCTTAGTACTCGATGCAACAACTGGGCAAAATGCACTGAGCCAGGCCAAAGCCTTTAAAGAAGTCACTGACGTTACCGGCATTATTCTTTCCAAATTAGACGGGACGGCCAAAGGTGGGATCGTTCTAGCGATTAAGAATGAACTCGGAATACCAGTTAAGTTTGTAGGACTCGGTGAAAAACTGGATGATCTTCAGCCTTTTGATGCAGAAAACTATGTTTATGGTCTATTTGCTGATATGATTGAAGACTCAGAAACGCTCGAAGAAAAATTAGAGGAAGATGCTGATGACTAATGATTTAGAGCGCACGATGCGCATGAATTATCTCTATGATTTTTATCAGACCTTACTCACAGAAAAACAACAAAAATATATAGAATTATATTATCTTGAAGACTTTCAGTTTTCGGAAATTGCAGAAGCAATGGATGTTACACGTCAAGCAGTCTACGATAACTTAAAGCGGTCGAGAGATCTTTTAGAACACTATGAAGAGACACTCAGTATGTATAAGAACTTTAATAAGCGACTTGAACTCTACAAGGATTTAAAAGAAGCGCTTGGTGATGATACGAGTACAGAAGTAAAGGACATATTAAATCGTCTAGAAAACCTAGATTAAGGAGGCCACATACATGGCATTTGAAGGACTTGGAGAACGACTGCAGTCCACAATGGACCGTATTAAGGGTAAAGGTAAAGTAACCGAATCCGACGTCAAAGTAATGATGCGTGAAGTAAGACTGGCTTTACTTGAAGCAGATGTTAACTTCAAAGTAGTCAAACAGTTCATCAATGATGTTAAAGAACGTGCCTTAGGCTCAGATGTTATGCAGAGCTTAACACCTGGCCAACAGGTCATTAAAATTGTACAAGAAGAATTGACAGCGTTGATGGGTGGAGAAAACCAACGGATTAACATGGCCAACAAACCACCAACAGTTATCATGATGGTCGGCTTACAAGGGGCAGGTAAAACAACAACGGCTGGTAAGCTCGCACTTCATTTACGTAAAAAACATAACAAAAAGCCACTCTTAGTTGCTGGTGATATTTACAGACCAGCTGCTATAGACCAGTTAGAAACTGTAGGGAAGCAGATTGATATCCCAGTCTTTTCACTTGGTGATCAAGTCAAACCTGAAGAAATTACAGAACGTGCCTTGGCTCATGCTAAAGAAGAACACTTAGATACAGTCATCATTGATACTGCGGGTCGTCTGCATATTGATGAAGCACTGATGAATGAATTGAAAAATGTTAAGGAAATTGCTAATCCGAACGAAATCATGCTCGTCGTCGACTCAATGACCGGTCAAGATGCGGTCAATGTTGCCGAGAGCTTTAACGATTTACTGGACATTACAGGTGTAACTTTAACTAAACTCGACGGCGACACACGTGGTGGTGCCGCACTTTCCATTCGTTCAGTCACAGAAAAACCAATTAAATTCATCGGTGTCTCTGAGAAGATGGACGGCTTAGAAGCCTTCCACCCTGAACGTATGGCATCTCGTATTCTCGGCATGGGTGACGTACTGTCAATCATCGAAAAAGCACAGGATAATATCAATGAAGATGAACAAAAAGCACTTGAGAAAAAGTTGAAAGATTCATCATTCACACTCGATGACTTCCTTGGACAAATGGATCAGGTGAAAACACTTGGACCATTAGATGAACTATTGAAGATGATGCCTGGTGCCAACAAGATAAAAGGACTAGATAAAATGCAGTTCAGCGGCAAGGAAATCGATCACGTACAAGCGATTATACGTTCGATGACTCTAGAAGAAAGAGAGCACCCTGAAAAGCTGAATGCGAGTCGTAAAAAACGTATATCTAGAGGTTCTGGACGTTCCTTACAGGAAATTAACCGCCTCTTAAAACAGTTTAACGACATGAAGAAAATGATGAAACAAATGACAAGTGGCAAGAAAAAAGGTAAGAATCCGTTTGGTAATATGGGCTTACCATTCTAATAAAATAAATGTGTAAAGAAAAAACTCTTTACACATTTATTTTGATTTGTTATGATATATAAGTCGAAAAGATAGTAAAGAGAGGAGTTTTCACACATGGCAGTAAAAATTAGATTAACTCGTATGGGTTCTAAAAGAAATCCTTTCTACCGTATCGTTGTTGCAGATGCACGCAGCCCAAGAGATGGTAGAATCATCGAGCAAATCGGTTCATACAACCCGGTTTCAAAATCTGAAGATAACGTTGTTTTAGACAACGACAAAGCGCTTGATTGGTTACAAAAAGGTGCTAAACCAAGCGACACTGTAAGAAATATCTTCAGTGACAAAGGCATTATGGAACAGTTCCACAACGCTAAATTCGGGAAATAATTCCTATGGACAAATTACTTCAAACAATTCTTGAACCGATGCTAGATTATCCGGAGGCGCTCGTTATTACAACGGAAGATGCGCCAGCGAAGATTTCGTACAAAATCAGTGTTCATGAAGCCGATGCAGGTCGTGTAATCGGTCGAGGCGGTCGTACAATTAAGGCGATTCGTATCATCATGTCAAATGCTGAAAGAGATGCATCAAAGAAAGTGTTTGTTGATTTGCATTAAGAGACACACTTTTCTAGTGTGTCTTTTATTTTTTACTAAGAGGTGTATATCTTGAGTATTAAAATTGGTAAATTAGTCAGTTTTCACGGCGTTAAAGGTGAAGTTAAAATCATGAGTGATTCTGACTTTTTAGAAGACCGTTTCATAAGCGGTGAAACAGTTGAGATTAAAGGTGAGACCTACACAATAAAATCTTACCGTAAACATAAAAATTTTCACTTACTAACCTTTGAAGGTGTGAGTAATATGAATGATATTCTGCACTTAAAGGGTGAAACGGTTTTTATCGATGAAAATGCAGATGACTTAACACTAGACGAACACGAGTTCCACGTAAAAGATATCATCGGATTAAAGGTCATTAACTTGGATGATAATCAGACGCTTGGGACGGTTAAAGATGTCATGTTCACTGGAGCAAATGATGTTTGGGTGATAGAGGGCGATAAGGAATATTTGATTCCTTATATCGAGCAAGTTGTTCAGACAGTAGACCTCGATAAAGGTATTATTGAAATTACACCACTTGAAGGATTGTTAGACTAATGGATATTTATTATTTAACCTTGTTTCCTGAAATGTACCAAGGGGTCCTAGGAACATCTATTTTAAAACGTGCTGAGGACAAAGGCATTGTGAATTATCACCTCATTAACTTTAGAGATTTCTCAAATGATAAACATAACAAAGTCGATGATTATCCGTACGGCGGTGGTGCAGGTATGGTTTTAAAACCAGAGCCTGTCTTCAATGCCATGGACAGTTTAGAGCTAGAAAACAAGCGCGTGATTTTAATGTGTCCTCAAGGTAAACCCTTTGATCAAAAATTAGCGGAAGAGCTGGCTCATGAAGAGAATATTGTTTTCATCAATGGCCATTACGAAGGCTATGATGAACGCATACGCTCACTTGTTACAGACGAAGTGTCAATCGGTGACTACGTATTAACCGGAGGCGAACTTGCTTCTATGACGATGACAGATGCAATCGTACGTCTAATTCCAGATGTATTAAGTAATGAAAAAAGTCATCAAGAAGATTCGTTCTCTACAGGAATGCTTGAACATCCGCATTACACTAGACCTAGAGAGTACCGCGGTATGAAGGTACCCGATGTTCTATTAAGCGGTAATCACAAGTTGATTGAAGAGTGGCGACAAGCTGAAAGTTTAAAACGCACGAGAGAAAGACGCCCTGATTTACTAGGGGAGTAAAAAGTTAATTTTATTTCTAAAAGTGATTGAATGGTCACCACTTGTATGGTAATATAATACGAGTGTAAATACACGTAAATATCACAGTCATCCGCTGCCAAAGTTCGTCGGCAAGATAACTGGAAGAATGGAGAAGATATAATATGTCACAAGAATTATTAAATTCTATTGTCAAAGATCAGTTAAAAACTGATATTCCTGATTTCAAACCAGGAGACACAGTAAAAGTTCACGTACGTATCGTTGAGGGAGATCGCGAAAGAATCCAGCTATTCGAAGGTGTTGTAATCAAACGCCGCGGTGGTGGAATCTCAGAAACATTCACAGTCCGTAAAGTATCTTACGGTGTTGGTGTTGAGCGTACATTCCCAATTCACACGCCAAAAATCGAAAAAATCGAAGTTTCACGTCGCGGACGCGTTCGTCGTGCTAAACTTTACTACCTACGTAACCTACGTGGTAAAGCTGCACGTATTAGAGAAATCCGCTAATAATGCTTTAAGAAAACCAAACCTCAGCCGAGGTTTGGTTTTTTTGTTGGGAAAATTTCTGTTTTTAAGCGAAAGAGGAAATGCCTCTAATACATATGGTCAAACGTTAAATAATGTTGTATAAATGATATGTAAATGAAAAATGGAGGTTAAGTATTGTTCATAACAGAACGTCATCGTCCCTCTGAACTTTTGCACATGGAAGCTATGTTTAGCCGCTCAAAATTAGATGATAAAAACCACAATCAGTTAGAAAATCTTCGGAGAGGTTATGAAGGTGAATGTATCTATGACAATATCTTTAATGAAGTTGGTCATGATAATTCATATATTTATAGAGATGTCTATTTGAACATTGAAGACAGCACCACTCAGTACGATAGTTTAATCGTTACCGAAGAAGGTGTCGTCGTCAACGAAATTAAAAACTTTAGCGGGACCTATACCGTAAGTGATGACAGCTGGGCAAAAGGAAATTTTGAGTTACCCGACGATCCATTCGCACAGCTGCGTCGTGCTATTGGTAAGATGAGACGATTATCTTTATCGTCCGATTTACAATTTAAAGTCAGTGGCAAGTTAATATTTCCTAATGAAGAATGTACTTTAATTATTGCCGATGAGTTATTGAAACAAAATATTATAATTAGAAGTAATTTGAGACGATACTTAGCTCGTTTTAAGAACAGTTTTAGCGGAAATTTCGCTCGGGAAATTTGTGAAGTGATTACTGAACATATCGTTGTCAATCCCTACTTCAAATCAGCAGTCGACTTTGATGACGTCCGTCACGGTATCTACTGTAGTGAATGCGCCGGGTTTGAGGTCGATTCTGAGCGATTTCATTTTAGGTGTTCATCCTGTGGCTCATATGAAACCAAAGAAACTCATTTTGTCCGTGCAATTAGTGACTATAAATACTTGTTCGGAAAATTGCCGATGACAACAAATCGTATGATGGAATTTACAAATTATAAGTTCAGCAAGCGTTCTGTTCAAAGATTGTTGGCTAAGTATTGTGATCGAGAGGGAATTTATAAATCGACGAGTTATAAATTTAAATACTACGATTTCGAAGATGCGATGTCGAAACAACCTAGAAATATACGATATAAGGATAGAATAGATTAGGTGATCTACGATGTGCGCCAATGAGAGAGCACCGTTGGCGCGCAAACAGAAATACGCGCCAATGAGCAGACGCTGTTGGCGCGCAAATGGAAATACGCGCCAATGAGAGAGCGCCGTTGGCGCGCAAATGGAAATACGCGCCAATGAGAGAGCGCCGTTGGCGCGCAAACAGAAATACACGCCAATGAGAGAGCACCGTTGGGGCGCAAACGGAAATACTCTCGAGCGCCCAATCAATCAAGGCGCGTAAGCTAAAAAAATGATAAAATAAAGGACATGAAATGAAGAAAACGGAGGGAAATGTATGTCGATTAATTGGTTCCCTGGACATATGGCAAAAGCACGTAGGCAAATCGAGGAAAGTTTAAAAAAAGTAGATGTTGTCATCGAAATTTTAGATGCGAGGATTCCATATGCATCACAAAACCCGATGCTGGACCAAGTTATTGGTGAAAAGCCGAGAGTCATTATTTTAAATAAGAAAGATATGGCGAGTCAAAGTGAAACAGACCGCTGGATGAATCACTATAAGGCAGAGGGACTTTATCCTGTTGCAATAAATGGTAAGGAGCCTAATATTTTAAAGAAAATTGAAGGTGTCGTCGTAGAAGCGACTAAAGAAATTTTTGAGAGAATGGAACGTAAGGGCATCAATCCACGCGCCATTCGTGCAATGATCGTCGGGATCCCGAATGTTGGAAAGTCAACGATTATCAACAATATTGCAAAGAAAAAAGTTGCGAAAACAGGAAATACACCAGGTGTGACAAAGGCTCAACAATGGATCAAAGCTGGAGGTAAGATGGAACTCTTAGATACCCCAGGCGTACTTTGGCCAAAGTTTGAAGATGAGACGGTAGGCTTAAAATTATCACTTACAGGTGCGATCAAAGACAATGTGGTTAACCTAGATGAAGTGGCAATCTTCGCCTTAAAATTTATGCAAGCACACCATCTAAAGGCTCTGAACAAATTTTATAATATCAATATAGACGAAGACTCAGAAATCGTCGAAATTTTCGATGCTATCGGACAGTCTCGCGGTTTCAAAATGAGCGGAAACGAAATCGACTATGAGCGCGTCACAGAACGTGTCATTTACGATACACGAGACGCTAAGATTGACCTCATGACGTTCGACTTCCCGGAGGATAACTAATCTAATGAAGATTTCAGATATAAAATTAGCCCTCAACAAGATAAAAACCCTGGACGATTTAGCGGCCTCTGAATTTCATTTAGATGAAAGAAAAGGGGTTCAAAACGCGCTTAAATCAAGGGCTCGCACACTTCAAAAAGAAGTCGAATTAATTGAAAAGTATAAAAGAATGATGCGATACGAAAACCAGCACTACGGCAAGATCATTGCAGGCATTGATGAAGCGGGGCGAGGTCCACTTGCAGGGGAGGTTGTTGCAGCAGCAGTGATTCTCCCTTTAGAACATGATTTCTTAGGCCTTGATGATTCAAAGAAAATTCCAGCAAAAAAACGTGCAGCGCTACGTGAAGAGATTATGAAATATGCGGACTATGGTATCGGTGTAGCAACTGTTGAGGAGATTGATACGTTCAACATTTACGAAGCGACCAAACTCGCAATGGACAGGGCTGTAAAAAATTTGAAACACACCCCAGAGCATCTTCTCATCGATGCGATGACCCTGGATAATGGTATTGAACAAACATCACTCATTAAAGGGGATGCGATTTCTAATTCTATTGCAGCAGCTTCTATTATTGCCAAAACGACGCGTGATGAAATGATGATTCAGCATGCAAAAAGATATCCTGATTACGCCTTTGAAAAGAATATGGGATACGGGACGAAAGACCATCTCGAAGGGCTGAAAAATTATGGAGCATGTAGTATTCATAGACGTTCTTTTGAACCGATTAAGAGATATTTTTAAGCTATTTCGTTTTTGAGTAACTTATTACATATAAAATAATGAGGAGAAGGATTTGAAAGTTTACAATCTACATCAATTTTCTTATAATTGAGAATGTAAGCTTTATTAAAAGTCTTAGGAGGAAAATCATGAATATCCATGAGTATCAAGGAAAAGAAATTTTTCGCTCTATGGGTGTAAACGTGCCTGATGGCGGCGTTGCACTTACACCTGATGAAGCAGTTGAAGTTGCAAAAACACTTGATTCAGATGTCTATGTAGTAAAAGCTCAAATCCACGCAGGTGGCCGTGGTAAAGCTGGCGGTGTAAAAATCGCTAAATCGTTAGATGAGGTTAAAGCATATGCTGAGGAACTACTTGGTAAAGTATTAGTGACTCATCAAAACGGTCCAGATGGTACTGAAATCAAGCGTCTTCTTATTGAAGAAGGTTGCGATATCGACAGCGAATACTACTTAGGTTTCGTTATCGACCGCGCGACGAACCGCGTTACATTAATGGGTTCTGAAGAAGGCGGAACGGAAATCGAAGAAGTTGCAGAAAAAACTCCTGAAAAGATTTTCAAAGAAGTTATAGATCCTGCAGTTGGATTACTACCATTCCAAGCGAAGAGACTCGCTTTTAATATCAATATTCCAACAGGTTCAGTAAACAAAGCTGCTAAATTAATGCTTTCACTTTACGATGTGTTCATCAGTAAAGACGCATCAATTATGGAAATTAACCCACTTGTAACTACAGGTGATGGTGAAGTTATCGCGCTTGATGCTAAAGTAAACTTCGACGCGAACTCACTATTCAGACACAAAGATGTTGTTGAATTACGTGACTTCGACGAGGAAGATGAAAAAGAAATTGAAGCATCAAAACACGACCTTGCTTACATCGCACTTGATGGTAATATCGGTTGCATGGTAAATGGTGCAGGTCTTGCGATGGCAACTATGGATACAATCAACCACTTCGGTGGTAAACCAGCCAACTTCCTTGACGTAGGGGGCGGCGCGACTGCTGAGAAAGTTACTGAAGCATTCAAACTTATCTTAAGTGACAAATCAGTTGAAGGAATCTTTGTAAACATCTTTGGAGGAATCATGCGTTGTGACGTAATTGCACAAGGTGTTGTAGAAGCTGTAAACAACGTTGGTCTAGAAATTCCTTTAGTCGTACGCTTAGAAGGTACGAATGTTGAAGAAGGTAAGAAAATTCTAGCAGAATCTGGTCTTGAAATTACTCCAGCTAGTACTATGGCTGAAGGTGCAGAAAAGATTATCGCTGCTGTTAACGAAAATAAATAATAACGGAGGAATATATTGTGGCTGTATTTGTTGATAAAAATACGAAAGTAATTGTTCAAGGTATTACTGGTTCAACAGCACTCTTCCACACTAAGCAAATGTTAGAGTATGGTACTCAAATCGTTGCTGGTGTTACACCTGGTAAAGGTGGACAAGAAGTTGAAGGTGTACCTGTATTTAACACAGTAGAAGAAGCTAAAAAAGAAACTGGCGCAACAGTTTCTGTAGTATACGTACCAGCTCCATTTGCTGCAGACTCTATTATGGAAGCTGCGGATTCAGAAATTGAATTAGTGATTTGTATCACTGAGCACATTCCTGTTTTAGACATGGTTAAAGTTGTCCGTTATTTAGAAGATAAGAATACACGTTTAATCGGACCAAACTGTCCAGGTGTCATCACTGCTGATGAAACTAAGATTGGTATCATGCCTGGTTATATTCACAAAAAAGGACATGTTGGTGTAGTTTCACGTTCTGGTACATTAACATATGAAGCGGTTCATCAGTTATCTGAAGAAGGCGTTGGTCAAACAACGGCTGTCGGTATTGGTGGGGACCCTGTTAACGGTACTAACTTCATCGACGTACTTAAAGCGTTCAATGAAGATCCAGAAACTTACGCTGTCGTTATGATCGGTGAAATCGGTGGTACTGCAGAAGAAGAAGCTGCTGAATGGGTTCGTGACAACATGACTAAACCTGTTGTTGGATTCATCGGTGGTCAAACTGCCCCTCCAGGAAAACGTATGGGCCACGCTGGTGCGATTATTTCTGGCGGTAAAGGTACAGCAGATGAAAAAATCCGCATCATGAACGAATGTGGAATTGAAACTGCTGATACACCATCTGAAATTGGTGAAACATTAATCAACCGTATCAAGAAAGAAGACGGTTTATACGAAAAATGTCTAACAGTAAAATAAATGAAATATAAATCAGTTAAGTGATTAAAAAGAGCGGTAATCATCATGGATTACCGCTCTTTTTTGTATTTTTATGGTAGTGTTTGTCAGTAAATTGAAAAGTAAAATGAGACAATTTTCTACTATAATATAGGGGATAATATTTGTCAGGAGGAAACATGTGGATCTATTACTTTTATCGTACGCTGGGGTGACTGCAAAAGAATTTTTATCCATAACAAACCATGAATATATTAAGCCTGATTTAAGTAAAAAATTAGCCTATGCAAAATCTTTAAATCGTGAGGAAATATTAGGTAAACTACAGTCATTCAATGTGAATTTCATGACCTATAAACATAGGAAATATCCACAACTCCTAAAAGAAATTTATGATTTTCCTTACATTATATATTACAGAGGTAACATCAATTTGTTACAAACAGATATGTTAGGGGTAGTAGGGAGTAGAAAGGCGACGCTTTATACGAAAAATGCTCTACTAGATATTCTTCCAAAACTAAAGGATATTACAATTATTTCAGGTCTGGCATATGGAGCTGATGAAATGGCACACAGTATCGCAATCAAAAATGATTTAAAGACTATTGGCGTGCTTGCATTTGGCCATGATATTCATTACCCTAAAACAACTGAAAAAGTACGTGCTCTGATGGAAAAGGAACATTTAACAATCAGTGAATATCCACCAGGTACAAAGATTGAAAAATGGCGATTTATAGCTAGAAATAGAATTATTGCAGGTTGTGCTAAGGGTGTTTTAGTGACGGAAGCTGAAGAGAAAAGTGGAAGTTTGATAACTTTAGAGATGGCATTAGATGAAAATAGAAATGGCTATTGCCTACCAGGAAATATTACTTCTGACTTTTCAAGAGGTACAAATTTGAGAATAAAAGACGGTGCAATGCTTGTTTTGAGTGCTGATGATATACTTTTAGATTACAATTAAATTGTCACTTATAGAACGTGATTAGAATTATTTTAATTGACAAAGTAAAATTTATCTGTGTATCATTTGGACTTGAGTGGATAATAACGAATGGAGGTCGTGAGTGTGGCAGACAATTTAGTGATCGTGGAATCACCCGCGAAAGCAAAAACGATTGAAAAGTACCTCGGTAAACGATATAAAGTTGTCGCATCTATGGGACACGTGAGAGATTTACCACGTAGTCAAACTGGAATCGACACAGAAAATAACTATGAACCAAAATATATAACTATACGAGGTAAGGGCCCCTTACTAAAAGATTTAAAGAAAGAAGCTAAAAAAGCGAAGAAAGTATTTCTCGCAAGTGACCCCGACAGAGAAGGAGAAGCAATCGCATGGCATCTCAGTCATGCCCTTGGTGATAATAATGATTATTACCGAGTCGTCTTCAATGAGATTACTAAAGATGCGGTTAAAGAAAGTTTTAAAAGCCCGAATGAAATAGATATGCAATTGGTCGATGCCCAGCAGGCTAGACGCATTTTAGATAGACTGGTAGGGTATAACATTTCTCCAGTCCTATGGAAAAAAGTTAAGAAAGGTTTGTCTGCAGGACGTGTTCAATCAGTCGCACTTAAGCTCATTATCGACCGTGAAAATGAAATCAGAAACTTTGTTCCAGAAGAATACTGGACGATCGAAGGCACCTTTAAGACAGGGCGTTCGAAGTTTACTGGTAAGTTTAACAAGTTGAAGAGAGATAAGGAAAAAACGAAATTAAAAACTAAAGCCGATGTTGATAACGTATTAAAAGAGCTTAGTGGTAAGGATTATTTAATCGAAAAAGTAGAGAAGAAAGAAAAGAAACGCTACCCAGCACAACCATTCACAACTTCTTCACTACAACAAGAAGCAGCACGTAAGTTGAACTTTAAGGCACGTAAGACAATGATGCTCGCCCAGCAATTATATGAAGGTATCGATATTAAAAAAGAAGGTACAGTGGGTCTGATTACTTATATGAGAACTGATTCAACACGTATCTCAGATTCAGCTAAAGCAGAAGCTTACCAACTTATTAATGATACTTATGGTAAAGAATATACAGGCGTGCAAAAGGAAAAAAAAGCAGCGCAAGATGCACACGAAGCCGTGAGACCAACATCTGCTAATCGTACACCTGAAAATATGAAGCAATATTTAAGCCGTGACCAACACCGTCTATATAAACTGATTTGGGATCGTTTTATTGCGAGTCAAATGGCACCAGCAGTGCTCGATACGGTAAAAGTTGATTTGAGTAATAATGGTGTGCTGTTTAGAAGTACCGGACAAACAATTAAATTTAAAGGTTTCATGACAATTTATATTGAAGGCACCGATGATGCTGAAGATGATTTAAATAACCGTTTACCAGAATTAAAAGAGGGTGAAACGGTAACAGAAGAAAAAATTGAACCTTCTCAGCACTTTACTCAACCACCACCAAGATATACAGAAGCGAGGTTAGTTAAGACTTTAGAAGAGTCAGGTATTGGTAGACCATCAACGTATGCCCCGACAATTGATACGATTCAAAAGCGTAACTATGTAAGAATGGATCAGAAGCGATTTATCCCTACGGAAATTGGAGAAATTGTCAACGAGCAAGTTGTTGAATACTTCCCTGATATTATCGATGTTGCCTTTACACGAAATATGGAAGATAGTCTAGATGCTGTAGCAGAAGGCGAAAAAGAGTGGCGTCAAGTCATCGATGAGTTCTATAAAGGCTTCGAGCCTCAGGTTGAACGCGCAGAAGAAGAGATGGAGAAAATTGAAATCAAGGACGAACCCGTTGGTGAAGATTGTGAAAAATGTGGTTCACCAATGGTATACAAGATGGGCCGTTATGGTAAGTTTATGGCGTGCTCTAATTTCCCAGAGTGTCGCAATACAAAAGCCATCGTTAAATCGATTGGTGTGACTTGCCCAACATGTAAGGAAGGCGACGTGGTTGAAAGAAAATCTAAGCGTGGTCGAATCTTTTACGGTTGTGACAAATATCCTGATTGTGATTTCGTCTCTTGGGATCGCCCAATTGGCAGGAACTGTCCGAAGTGCGAACACTACTTAATTGAAAAGAAAAAAGGACAGAAGGCACAGGTTAAATGTACCAACTGTGATTACACAGAAGATGCAAGTTAATTGATTACCGTGATTCTTAATAGAATCACGGTTTTTTTAATTGAATAATTAAAACTGTTTTACTTTGTGGCTGAATTATAAATATTTGTACAATTTCGTGCAATTTATATTCAAATGGTTTAAAATTACTAATGGAATTAATGGGAACGAATCATCTGACATATATTTTGGATATATTTTCTTAATTATGATAAAATTCAGACAAAGATAGAGGTGGTTATTATTTACGTCAAAGATTTTCTTAAGATGTTAGAATTTCAACGTAATTTTTCACCCCATTCTATTAAAAGTTATGATCATGATATTCATGAATTCATAACTTTTTTATGGACTGAGAATTTATCTGTTAAAGAATTTGAATATGGTGATGCTAGAAGCTATTTGTCTAGTCTATATGACCGGGGCTTAAAAAAAGCGACAGTATCTAGAAAGATATCGTCACTTAGAAGCTACTATAATTATTTATTAGATAGAGATGCTGTTGAAATTAACCCATTTTCGAACTTACCATTCCCTAAAAAAGAAAGTCAGTTACCTGATTTTATGTATGATAATGAGATTAATGCTCTTTTTGACTCGATGGACACTGGTCACAAAATGTATCTGAGAGACCGTGCAATCATCGAACTCTTATATGCGACAGGCATTAGGGCAAGTGAGCTAATTAACATAAAATTGAGTGACATTGATTTTACTGCTCAAGCACTCAAGGTATTAGGGAAAGGTCGAAAGTGGCGTGTTGTTCCTTTTAACAACAGTACACGTGAAAGTCTTAAAGACTACCTTGATGAATTTTCTACACCCATTAAAGGAATCGATACAATATGGATCAACCAACGTCAAGGTCAGTTAACTGTACGTGGCTTAAGACACATTATTGATATGCTTGTTAAGAGAAGTGCCTTACATCTAGATGTACACCCACACACCTTCAGGCACACATTTGCAACCCATCTATTAAATAACGGTGCAGATTTACGTGCTGTACAAGACCTCTTAGGTCATGAGTCTTTATCGACAACTCAGCGCTATACCCATGTGACGACAGAACAAATAAAAGCGACATATTTAAATGCCCATCCGGGCAATAAGAAGAGGTGACAAGATGACAACGATATTTGCATTAAAACACAAGGGCCAAGTCGCCATGGCTGGAGACGGTCAGGTAACGCTTGGTAATCAGGTTGTTATGAAACATACAGCTAAGAAAGTCAGACGCCTATTCAACGGCAAGGTCGCTGCAGGATTTGCGGGTAGTGTGGCCGACGCGTTTACACTATCTGAAAAATTTGAAGCGAACCTCTATGAATATAATGGGAATTTAACTCGTGCTGCTGTAGAACTTGCTAAGGATTGGCGAGGGGATAAGATGCTGCGACAACTTGAAGCGATGCTCATTGTGATGGATAAGGATAATCTTCTCCTAGTCTCTGGTACAGGAGAGGTCATCGAACCAGATGATGGTATATTGGCCATTGGTTCTGGCGGTAACTATGCACTTGCTGCTGGACGTGCGCTTGTGAAATACGGGGATCATCTAGATGCTAAAACAATTGCCAAAGAAAGCTTGGAACTGGCAAGTGAAATTTGTGTCTTTACAAATGGCAATATAATAGTAGAAACAATTGACTAAATATAAAGGTGAGATGTATGTCTAACAGAAATCTTTCTCCAAAAGAAATCACTAGTCGTCTCGACGAGAGTATTGTCGGACAAAGTGAAGCAAAAAGAAAAGTTGCAATCGCTATGCGTAACCGCTATAGACGTATGCTTTTAGATGATGAGCTACAAGAAGAAGTTATTCCTAAAAATATTCTAATGATAGGACCGACAGGTGTCGGTAAGACGGAAATTGCTAGACGGATTGCAAAAATTACTGGCAGTCCTTATACAAAAGTTGAAGCAACTAAGTATACTGAGGTCGGCTATGTTGGACGAGATGTTGAGTCCATGGTCAGAGATTTAGTCGAAGCATCTGTCAGAATGATTAAAGAACAGAAGAAAAATGAAGTCGAAGACGATGCTTTGAACCTTGCGAATGAAAGACTTGTTGGGCTATTAGCTCCAGGTAAAAAAATTAAAAAGCCTGCTTCTAATAACCCTTTCGAAATGTTGATGAATCAATCCAATCAAGATGAAGAGATTGAAGAAGTCGATGATAGTGTTAGAACAAAGAGAAGAGATATCAAAAGCCAGCTTGAAGCTGGTCAGTTAGAAGATGAAAAGGTTACGATCGAAGTGACTGAAGAATCCAACCAACTTGGTATGATGATGCCAGGAATGGATAATAACGGTATGGGGGACATGTTACAAAACCTGATGCCTAAGAAAAAACAAAAGCGTACAATGACAGTTAAAAAAGCACGTCAGTATTTAAAAGACGAAGAAGCTGAGAAGTTAATCGATGGTGAAAATGTAAATGATGAGGCAATCGAATTAGCTGAAACAACGGGCATTATTTTTATCGATGAAATAGATAAGATCGCTAAAGGTAGTCAAAACTCGGGTGACGTTTCTCGTGAAGGTGTTCAAAGAGATATTTTACCGATCGTCGAAGGATCACAAGTCCAAACGAAATACGGTACGATTAGAACGGATTACATTTTGTTCATCGGTGCAGGTGCTTTCCATGTTGCTAAACCAAGTGACTTAATTCCAGAATTACAAGGGCGTTTCCCACTAAGGGTTGAGCTGAACAAGTTGTCAGTTGATGACTTTGAAAAAATCTTAAGGGAACCGAAAAACTCTCTCTTAGAACAGTATCAAGCCTTACTACAAACTGAGGATGTGACAGTCACATTCACTGATGAAGCAGTAAGAACCTTAGCTGAGATTGCCTATAATGTGAACACATCAAATGATGATATTGGTGCGAGACGCTTGCATACAATTTTAGAAACCCTGCTTGAAGAATTGCTATTTGAAGCAAGTGATATCAAAGGGGCACAAGTTGAAATAACTAAGCAGTATGTTGAATCTAAGTTATCCCATATTTCAACTGATAAAAACTTAAGCGAATTTATATTATAACTAATAGGAGTGAATGAAATGGTCAGTTTATTACAAAAAACACGTGAAATTAATGCACTAATTCAAAGCAGTTCAAGCATTAAGGTAGATTTCGAAGAGGTTGCAGACAAGGTCAGCCGTACTCTAGAATGTAATGCCTTTGTCGTATCAAAGAGAGGTAAGTTACTCGGTGTCGGACAAATCGAAGCGATCGACAATGTGCGTATCGTTGAGATGTTAGAAAACAGACAGTTCCCTGAGTACTATGTCAGCCAAATTATGCGTTTAACAGAAACACGTGAAAATATTGCTTTTGAAGATGAGTTAACAATTTTCCCGACAGAAGATTCCTACCAAGATTCAGAAACATGCATCGTACCGATATACGGTGGGGGTAATCGCTTAGGAACTCTAGTATTAGGACGTAGTGAAACAGAGTTTTCTGAAGATGACTTAGTGTTAGCAGAATATACAGCGACTGTTGTTGGTATGGAAATTCTCCGCGAGAAAAACGATGAGATTGAACAAAAAGCCCGTGATAAGGCAAGCATCTCTATGGCAATCCGTTCATTATCTTACTCAGAAAGAGAAGCAATTGAGCACATCTTTGATGAGCTAGATGCGGATGAGGGCTTACTCGTCGCTTCTAAGATTGCAGATAGAGTGGGCATTACGCGTTCTGTAATCGTTAATGCACTTCGTAAGTTAGAAAGTGCAGGTGTGATCGAATCACGTTCACTTGGTATGAAGGGTACATTTATTAAAGTTAAAAAGGAAGACTTCCTACCTGAATTAAGAAAAGAAAGCTAAGCTTGCACGACTTTTAGAAATATGATATTATATAAAACGGTCATTAGACCAAATACGCACAACTTTGTAGGGGCTTGACCGGTGCCTTTTTAGGTGGTCACGTAGCGCAAAGTTGGAGGTATAAACCATTTAGGAGGAAACAAATCATGGCAGTAATTACTATGAAACAATTGCTTGAAGCAGGTGTACATTTCGGACACCAAACTCGCCGTTGGAACCCTAAGATGTCTAAATACATCTTTACGGAACGTAACGGTATCTACATTATCGACTTACAAAAAACAGTTAAGAAAGTTGCAGAAGCTTACGATTTCGTAAAATCTGTATCTGAAGAAGGCGGACAAATCCTGTTTGTAGGAACTAAAAAACAGGCTCAAGACGCTATTAAAGAGGAAGCTGAACGCGCTGGCCAACTTTACGTTAACCAACGTTGGTTAGGTGGAATCTTAACGAACTATCAAACAATCAGTAAACGTATCAAGAGAATTTCTGAAATCGAAAAAATGGAAGCTGACGGTACATTTGACGTACTTCCTAAAAAAGAAGTCGTTGAACTTCGTAAAGAGTATGCACGTTTAAACAAATTCCTAGGCGGAATTCGTGACATGAAGAAAATGCCAAGTGCAATCTTCATCGTTGACCCACGTAAAGAACGTAATGCAATCGCTGAAGCGAAAAAATTAAACATTCCTATCGTTGCAATGGTAGATACAAACTGTGACCCAGATGAGGTTGACTACGTAATCCCAGCAAACGACGATGCAATCCGTGCTGTAAGATTAATGACTAGTAAGATGGCTGACGCTGTTTTAGAAGGTCAACGCGGAATTTCTGATGAAGAAGTTGCAGAGGAACAAAATATCGACTTAACAGAAGAAGAAGCTTCAGCTGAGACTTCAGAAGATAACGAGTAATAAGTAAGAACAATCTTGGTGATAAGCGTCAAAACTTATCACCTTTTTTTAAAACAAAGTTATGGAGGACTGAGAACATGGCTATTTCAGCAAAATTAGTTAAAGAACTACGTGAAAAAACTGGCGCAGGTATGATGGATTGTAAAAAAGCGCTCATGGAGACAGATGGTGACATCGACAAAGCAGTAGACTACCTACGTGAAAATGGTATTGCTAAAGCTGCTAAAAAAGCAGATCGTATTGCTGCAGAAGGTGCTGTTTACATCACTTCTGAAGGTAACGATGCTGTAATCGTTGAAGTTAACTCTGAAACAGATTTCGTTGCGAGAAACGAAAGCTTCCAAGAACTAGTTAAAAAGATTGCTTCTCACATCCTAGCAACTAAACCTGCAGATGTTGAAGAATTATATAACTCTGAAATCGATGGTGAGTCAGTAACTTCTGTAATGAACAATGCTGTTGCAACTATCGGTGAAAAATTAAGCATCAGACGTTTTGCAGTTGAGACAAAAACTGATGATGATGCTTTTGGTCAGTACATGCACATGGGTGGACGCATTGGTGTACTTACAGTTGTTGAAGGTACAACAAGTGAAGATGTAGCTAAAGATGTTGCAATGCACGCAGCTGCATTAAATCCTAAATATGTTTCACGCGACCAAGTTAACCAATCTGAGCTTGATCACGAACGTGAAGTATTGCGTCAACAAGCCTTAAATGAAGGTAAACCTGAAAATATCGTTGACAAAATGGTTGAAGGTCGTATCCGCAAATATCTTGAAGAGATTTGCTTAGTAGACCAACCATTTGTTAAAGATTCAGACCAAACAGTACAACAGTACTTAGATGCACAAAAAGCGTCACTACGTACTTTCGTTCGCTATGAACTCGGTGAAGGTATGGAGAAACGTGAAGAAAACTTTGCTGACGAAGTACTTGGTCAGGTTAAAAAATAAGCTTTTTTAAAAGACACTTCGGTGTCTTTTTTTCTAAGTTGAAAATTTAAGGAAAAGGATTGAAATACATGGCTGAAACTTCTAGATTCAATCGTATCGTTTTAAAGTTAAGTGGTGAGGCACTTGCTGGTGATGACGGCTTTGGTATCAACCCTGTTGTCATTAAAAATATTGCAGAGCAAGTTTCAGAAGCACAAAAACTCGGTGTAGAAATGGCAATCATCGTCGGCGGTGGCAATATTTGGCGAGGTAAAATCGGTAGCGATTTAGGTATGGACCGTGGGACTGCTGACTACATGGGCATGCTTGCAACTGTAATGAATTCTTTAGCACTACAAGATAGTCTAGAACAGCTCGGTCATGAAACACGTGTGCTGACTTCTATCGAAATGAAACAAGTCGCGGAACCTTATATTAGAAGACGTGCGATACGTCACTTAGAAAAGGGTCGCATTGTTATCTTTGCGGCTGGTATTGGTAATCCATACTTCTCTACAGATACTACAGCTGCACTTAGAGCAGCAGAAGTAGAAGCTGATGTTATCCTAATGGGTAAAAATAACGTTGATGGCGTGTATTCTGCAGATCCTAAAACAAATAGTGATGCAGTTAAATACGAGAAACTAACGTATATGGAGATGCTACAAAATAATTTACAGGTGATGGATTCCACTGCATCATCGTTCTGTATGGACAACAACATTCCGCTTGTGGTATTTTCAATTACAGAAGACGGTAATATCAAACGTGCTGTATCAGGAGAAACGATCGGTACAACAATTACAAAGTAATAGGAGAAGATATTATAATGAGTGAAGCTGTGTTAAAAACGACAGAAGAAAAAATGGATAAGTCTATTGATAACCTACAAAGAGAACTTGCTGGCATTAGAACAGGAGCTGCAAACTCAAGCATGCTTGACAGAGTATCTGTGGATTACTACGGTGCACCAACACCAATCAACCAATTAGCAAGTATTTCAGTGCCTGAAGCACGTATGCTAGTTGTTCAACCTTATGACAAAAGTTCAGTAGATGATGTCTTAAAAGCAATACAAATTGCAGACCTTGGTGTTAACCCAACAAGCGACGGGACATTAATCAGAATTACTGTGCCTCAGCTTACAGAAGAGCGTCGTAAAGAGTTTGTTAAAGATGCACGTAAAGAAGGCGAAAATGCAAAAGTTGCCATCCGTAATGTACGTCGTGATTCTAATGATGAATTAAAAGCAGCTGAAAAAGCAGGCGATATTTCTGAAGACGAATTACGTAATTACACAGACGATGTTCAAAAACTCACTGATAAGTTTATCGCTAAAGTAGATTCGTTATGTGACGATAAAGAGAAAGATATCTTAGCAGTTTAACTTTCAAACAGGTAAGGGGACTTACCTGTTTTTTTATTGATTAACTATGTTAAAATTAAATAATTGATAAGTATATAAAAATGTACAAAGCAACATATACAGCACGGAGGATCGTCATGTTTAATTCCGAAAAAATTAAAGCAGAGACAAATAGACCACTACCTGAACATATCGCTATGATTATGGATGGTAATGGCAGATATGCGAAGCGTATGGGAATGCCTAGAATTAAAGGGCATTATGAAGGGATGCAAAATGTTAAACGCATCGTCCGGCACGCAGCTAACATCAACATAAAGTACTTAACACTATATGCCTTTTCAACAGAGAATTGGACACGACCAAATAGTGAAGTGAAATACCTGTTAAAGTTGCCGACTGACTTTCTAGGTACATTTTTACCTGAGCTCATGGAGAAAAACGTTAAGGTCACAACAATTGGTGATTTTAATGCTTTACCTATACATACGAAGAAGGCAGTACAAACCGCAATAGATAAGACTGAGAATAACACAGGATTGAATCTAATCTTTGCCTTGAACTACGGCAGTAGAGACGAAATTCAAGACGCTCTAAAAGCGATGATTAGAGACGTAGAACAGGGGCACTTATCTATCGATGATATTGACAATCAAAAAATTGACGATTATTTGATGACAAGAGATATACCAGACCCAGAAATGATTATTAGAACGTCTGGGGAATATCGCTTAAGTAATTTTCTATTATGGCAATCCTCTTACAGTGAATTATTTTTCTCGCATACGTTTTGGCCAGAGTTTACTACTGAAGAAATGGATGAACTGATTTCCCAGTACCAAAACAGAGAAAGGCGTTTTGGAGGATTGAATGAGGAGGAGGATGTGAATGAGGACTAGAACAGTAACTGCAGTTATTGCACTGTTGTTATTTATCCCAATTGTCATTATTGGCAATTGGCCATTGTTGATTCTTGTTTATCTGATGGCAATTACTGGCCTGTATGAGATATTAAAGATGAATCACATTCATATCATTTCATTACCAGGTATCTTATCCTTAATCGGACTCTGTATGATTTTAATACCTAAGGAATCTTTCTCTCCCTTAGTCGGTGAATTTCAACTGGAAATCATTGTTGGACTCGCACTGATTATGCTATCGACAACGGTGGTCTCTAAAAATAGATTTACTTTTGTCGACATGGGCTTTTGCGTTCTAGCAGTCGCCTATATAGGGATTGGTTTTATGTACTTTTATGAAACTAGAGAAGCAGGTATCTTTTATATTCTATATGCGCTATTAATCGTTTGGTTAACAGACACCGGTGCTTATCTTTTCGGTAAGGCATTTGGTAAAAGAAAATTATGGCCACAGATTAGCCCGAACAAAACTATTGAAGGCTCACTTGGTGGTACATTGATTTCCACACTCATTCCAATCATTTTTGTTTCTTTTGGATGGTTAGAAGGATCATTATGGTTTCTTATTCCATTTACAATAATTCTTAGCATATTTGGCCAGATGGGGGATTTAGTTGAGTCAGCCTTAAAACGTCACTTTGATGTTAAGGACTCTGGTAATTTTCTACCTGGCCACGGCGGTATTTTAGACCGTTTTGATAGCTTTATATTCGTGTTACCACTCATGAATATTCTGCCGATTATTTCATAAAATAGGTGAATAAAATGATTAAGACAATTTCTATATTAGGTGCGACAGGGTCTATTGGTACTCAAGCGCTTGATGTCATAAAAAATAATCCGGAACACTTTAGACTCGGGGCCATATCTATCGGGCGTAATATAAATCGTTTAAGAGAAATTTTAACTGATTTCACGCCACACTTGGTATCTGTACAAGACGAAAGTGTAGTAAAAGATTTAACATCAGATTATCCACACATTGAATTTACCTATGGAGAACAAGGTCTTTTGGATGTTGCGTCATCCTCATGTGATATACTACTTACCGCTATCATGGGAAGTATCGGCTTAAAGCCGACCTTAAAAGCCATCGACAATAAGACAACCATTGCGCTTGCTAACAAGGAAACACTCGTTGCAGCCGGCGATATTGTAATGCGTCGTGCTAAGGAAAATAATGTATCGATTATCCCCGTTGATTCTGAGCATTCTGCACTCTTTCAATGCCTAAAGGGTGAGAACATTAAAGAAGTTGAACAGTTAATTATCACTGCGAGTGGTGGTTCTTTTAGAGATTTAACACGTGAAGAACTAACGCATGTCACCTTAAAAGATGCCCTAAATCATCCAAACTGGTCTATGGGACAAAAGATTACCATTGATTCAGCGACGATGATGAACAAAGGTTTTGAAGTCATCGAAGCCAAGCACCTCTTTGATTTACCGACAGAAAAAATCCAAACGGTACTTCATAAGGAGAGCATCATTCATTCAATGGTAGAGTTTATTGATAATAGTATGATTGCGCAACTTGGTAATTCAGATATGCGTACAGCGATTCAATATGCCTTCACGCATCCAGAGCGTCTACATAAGAACAATCCATTAAAACTATCGGAACTACATCAATTGAACTTCAAACCAATGGATTTTCACCGCTTTAAAATGTTAAAATTCGCATACGATACACTCGAGGCTGGTGGGACGCTAGCGACTGTTATGAATGCAGCGAATGAATTTGCTGTTGGTCAATTTTTACAAGGTCAGATTAGCTTTTTAGAAATTGAAGAAATTGTTGAACGTCGCATGATGATGCATGACAATATTCAAAACCCAGATCTTGAGACAATCTTAAGCCTTGACGCTCAGTATAAATCTAATATGAGGTGACATAAGTGGCAGGAATTTTAGCATTTATAGTAGTCTTTGGGCTCCTCGTTACCGTCCACGAATTTGGTCATATGTTCTTTGCAAAAAGAGCGGGTATAATGTGTCCAGAATTCGCAATCGGTATGGGTCCGAAGATTTTCTCTTATAAATATAATGATACACAGTACACCATTCGTCTATTACCGATTGGTGGCTATGTAAGAATGGCTTCAAAAGATATGGAAATCAATCCATTAAATGCAGGCATGAGAGTACAAGTTAAGTTAAATAACAGAGATGAAATTACACACATTCTCCTAGATGATAAACACAATTTCCAATTTGCAGAAGAGCTTGAGGTGATCGATAGCGACATTTCAGAAGAAATGTACATTCGTGCTTACAGGCTAACAGACAATCAAGAAGTGACTTATTACTTTAGCGAAGAGACATACTTTGTTGAGGATGCAGAACTTGAACGTATCGCACCACTTTCCGGTCGATTTGAATCGAAGTCAGTCTGGCAACGTTTCCTCACTTTATTTGCTGGACCACTTTTCAATTTCTTACTTGCCTTTTTCTTATTTACAATTCTGTTTTATATACAAGGTAAGGCAAGTGATGAACCGATTGTTGGTCAAGTAGTTGAAGACACACCCGCTGAAGAGATTAATCTTGAATCGGGAGACCGCATCTTAGAAATTGATGGTCAAAAAGTGGAAAGCTGGTCTCATATGACTAGCCTAATTCAACAAGGCCAAGGTGAATCTCAAGAACTATTGATCGATTCAGATGGACAACAGAGAACTGAAAACCTTGAACCTGTGATTGAATCAACAGAATTACCTGACGGAACAGTAAATGAAAGACTGATTATCGGCGTTGGTGCTTACTTTGAAAATGGTATTATCGCTCCGATATGGTGGGGGATTCAAGAAACTGTCTCGAGTATGAGTTTGATCTTCGAACTTGTTGTAAGAATGATTGGTACTATTTTTGCGGGTACATTCAGCTTTGATATGTTGAATGGTCCAGTTGGAATATATAAGGTTACAGAGACAGTTGCTGCACAAGGCATACTTGTTTTAATGAGATTTACCGCACTCTTAAGTGTGAATTTAGGTATAATGAACTTATTACCAATTCCTGCTTTAGACGGTGGACGTATTTTATTCGTTTTATATGAAGGAATCTTCAGACGTCCATTAAACCGTAAGGTAGAATTGAACATACAACTTATCGGCGTACTATTCGTCTTAATCATCATGGTGCTGGTCACCTGGAATGATATTAAAACATTTTTCTTATAGGAGTGGATTTAAATGAGGCAATCACAAATGTTCATCCCAACTATGCGGGAAACACCAACAGAAGCTGAGAGTTTAAGTCATCGCCTGATGCTAAAATCCGGCATGATTAAACAACTCGCACGAGGTATTTATGCCTACTTGCCGATTACCCAATTAGTATTAAACAACATCCAAGACATCGTCCGCGAGGAAATGATGGCAATTGGTGGTGCTGAAGTCCACTTACCTGTACTGCATCCACAAGAACTCTGGGAAGAGTCAGGCAGATGGGATGCTTATGGTAAAGAACTCATGCGTTTAGAAGACCGTCATGGTAGAGGATTTGCACTCGGACCGACTCATGAAGAGGTCATTACAGATCTTGTACGTGATGAGTTAAAGAGTTATAAGAAATTACCACTGACACTCTTTCAGATTCAGACAAAATTCCGTGACGAGCTAAGACCAAGATTCGGACTCCTACGTGGACGTGAATTTATAATGAAAGATGCTTATTCATTCCATATTGATGAAGCATCATTAGACCAAACATACAATGATATGTACAATGCATATTCACGCATTTTTGACCGTTTAGATTTAAACTATAGAGCGGTTGAAGCGGATGGTGGTTCTATTGGAGGTAGTCATACTCACGAATTTATGGCCTTAGCCGATATTGGTGAAGATACGATTGTCTATACAGATGAGAGCGATTATGCTGCAAATATTGAAAAGGCAGTATCACCAAAACCAACAACGGTGAGTGAAGCAGAATTAAAAGATGTAGAAAAACTAGAAACACCAAATATTGCAACTGTTAAAGCGTTAGCAGAACTTTTAGAGACTGACTTAACACTTACAACCAAGACAATGGTGGTTAAGGTCGATGATGGTCTTAAAATGATAGTCATTAGAGGGGACCAGGAACTCAACGATGTTAAAGTGAAAGCCTTCTTTAATTCAGTTATCGTTGAGATGGCTACTGATGAAGAAATTCGACATGAATTAAACGCTTCACCAGGGTCCCTTGGCCCAGTTAATGCAACAATTCCAGTTTACATCGATTATCAAGTTGAAGTGATGAAGAACTATCCAGTTGGCGCAAATGAAACGGGTTACCATCTATTAAACGTTAACCATGGCCGTGATTTTACTCCAGACGGCACAGGAGATTTCCGCTTTATTAATGAAGGGGAAATGGTTGAAGATGGTTCAGGTCCAGCAAAATTCATGCGCGGTATTGAAGTTGGACAGGTCTTTAAACTCGGCACTAAATATTCAGAGTCGATGAACTTTAACGTCCTTGATCAGAATGGACGTTCAACACCAGTCTTGATGGGTTGTTATGGCATCGGTATTTCACGTGTATTATCAGCTGTCGTAGAAAGTCATCATGACGATAAAGGTATCTTCTGGCCGAAGTCTATTACACCATTTGATATCCATATCATTACAGCTAATACAAAAGATCAGACTATCGTAGACACAGCAGCGGAGCTCTATGACATTTTATCGAAAAACTATAGAGTACTTTACGATGATCGTAACGAGCGTGCAGGTGTTAAATTTGCCGATTCTGAATTGATTGGCTTACCAGTAAGAATTGTCGTTGGCCGCGGCGCTAAAGATGGCGTTGTTGAAGTAAAAGGTCGACGAGACGAAGAATCTACTGAAGTGCAAATCGCTGACTTAACATCATACCTTACTGACAATAACTACGCGTAAATCCTTGATTTACGCGTTTTTCTAAGGCGTGTATATAGAATTTTTAACCGGGAGTGTTATGTAAGTGGAAGGACAAGATAAATTAAGTATTTTGCTTCAGCGGGCGAATATCCAACAGAATAACTATTTAGAAGATGCATCACTGACAAAAGTTGTTGTCGATGATCAGTCTCGTAAGTGGCAGTTTCATTTGAAAACGTCTAGAATCATTCCGAGCACACTCTATCAGCTCATGAATCAAAATATTAAAGCAGCTTTTAAAGATATCGCGACAACAGAATTGATTATGTCATCGGCAGATTTTGATGAACAGACTGTCTTAGATTATTTTGATATTGCAGTAGATAGTTTAACTATAAACGACAATATAAAGCATCAGTTAAAGGGAACTGCAAAAAAACTACAAGATGAAACCCTTTTTATTGCGGTTAAGAATAGTATTGAAGAAGCGCACTTTAACAAACATATCAACGGCAACTTAACGACGGCCTATAAATATTTTGGTATTCATCTACAAGGTGTAAAAGTGACCGTCGATGATGAACTTCAAAACACTCGTACAGAAGCGCTAGAAAATAGAATCAATGATGAAAGAGAAGCGCTGATATCTGAATTCATTAATAGACGTGAACAAGAGAGTGAAGCAGAAGACACTAAAAAAGATGTTCAAAAACAAATCGGTAAACCGCAGACATTTGACGGAGTACGGCCATTAGAAAACATTTTTGATGAGGAAAACAGTGTCAAAATAGAAGGTCATATTTTTGATAAGGAAATCCGTGAGCTAAAAAGTGGCCGTCAAATTTTACAATTAAAGCTAACGGACTATACGGATTCTATTATGGCTAAGATGTTCTCTCGCCATGGTAAAAACGATGAGGATGTATTCGGTGCTTTAGAAGTGGGAGATTGGGTGATAATTGAAGGCCGTGTTGAATACGATGAATTTACACGTGATATGGTCTTAAATATTAGAAATCTTACCGCAGTCAATAAGAAACCGAAAAAAGATTACGGAGATGAAAAACGCGTAGAATTACACCTTCATTCTGCCATGAGTCAAATGGATGGTATGACGAGTATCAGTGAATACATCAAACGCGCGAAATCTTTCGGACACGATGCTCTAGCGATTACAGACCATAATAATGTTCAAGCCTTCCCAGAAGCCTTTAATGCAACTGCAGGTGATGAGGACTTTAAGATGATTTTTGGCATGGAGGGCATGCTCGTCGATGACGGTGCACCAATTGCCTATAGACCTCAGAATTATAATCTAGACACACATGATTTTGTGGTCTTTGACGTCGAGACAACAGGACTATCATCTAAATATGATCAAATTATCGAACTTGCTGGAGTTAAGGTAAGAAACGGGGAAGTTGTAGATAAGTTTGAACGTTTTGCAAATCCAGGTGAAAAATTAACTGAACTGATCAAAGAATTAACAGGTATCACAGATGATATGCTTGTCGGAGCCCCTGATATTAGTGAAGTCATTACTGACTTCAAAAAATGGGTCGGAGATGCAATTTTTGTTGCTCATAATGCGAGCTTTGATATGGGCTTTATAGATGAAGCCTATGAAAAACAAGGTTTTGGTGAATCTACAAATGGTGTCATTGATACCTTAGAGTTGTCACGTACAATTAATACGAAGATGAAAAAGCATGGATTAAATATCTTAGCCAAGCACTATAACGTAGATTTAACTCAGCACCATAGAGCCATTTACGACGCCGAAGCGACAGCTTATATCTTTATTAAGATGATGGCACAGCTAAAAAGAGACTACGGTGTAACGAATCACCAGGATATTAACCGTAGCTTATCGAATAGTGATTCATATAAACGTGCTATGCCTTCTCACGTGTCGATTCTTGTAGAAAATAATACTGGCTTAAAGAACCTCTTTAAAATAGTCAGCCTATCATTAACGGATAATTTCTATAAATCACCTAGAATTAAAAGACAAGTACTAGAAGAGCACCGTGAGGGCTTACTTATCGGTAGTGCGTGTGATAACGGTGAGGTCTTTACTGCTATGATGCAGAAGTCTTATGAAGAAGCGAAGAAAAAAGCGTATTTCTATGATTATATAGAAGTCTTTCCAAAACCACTCTATCAGAGACTTTTAGACCGTGAAGTTGTCAGAGATGAAGCGGTCTTAGAAGAAATAATAGAAAACATGATTAAGCTTGGTAAGGACCTTGACAAACCAGTCGTTGCAACAGGTAATGTTCACTACTTAGATGAGTCAGATAAGCTTTCTCGTGATATTTTAGTCAAATCAAATCCTGGTAATCCCTTATCAAGAGGGAACCTACCCGATGCTCACTTTAGAACGACAGATGAGATGTTAGAGCTGTTCGACTTTTTAGATGAAGATACAGCCTATGAAATCGTTGTGACGAACACACGTAAAATCGCGAGTAAAATTGATAGAGTTGAAGTGATTAAGAAAGATCTCTTCCCACCTAAAATTGAAGGAGCAGAACAAGAAATTAGAGATATGTCATACAACAATGCTAAGGCGCTTTATGGTGAAGATGTGCCTGAAATTGTTGTCGAGCGTTTAGAGAAAGAACTTGAGAGTATTATTGGTAACGGCTTTGCCGTCATCTATTTAATATCACATAAACTTGTAAAACGTTCACTTGATGATGGTTATCTCGTAGGTTCAAGGGGTTCAGTTGGTTCAAGCTTAGTTGCCACTATGACCGAGATTACGGAGGTTAACCCTTTACCACCGCATTACGTTTGTCCAAAATGTAAGCAGTCTGAGTTCTTTACAGATGGTTCAGTCTCTTCTGGTTATGATTTACCGGACAAACAGTGTGAAAACTGCCAAGTCGACTTGATTAAAGAAGGCCAAGATATTCCTTTTGAAACCTTCCTTGGCTTTAAAGGGGATAAAGTTCCAGATATTGACTTAAACTTCTCTGGTGTTTATCAACCTAAAGCGCACAACTATACGAAAGAATTGTTTGGTGAGGACTATGTCTACCGTGCGGGAACGATTGGTACAGTTGCAGAAAAAACGGCCTTTGGTTATGTTAAAGGGTATTTAAACGATAATGGTCTGCATAAGCGTGCTGCTGAAATTGACCGGCTCGTCATTGGCTGTTCTGGTGTAAAACGTACAACAGGTCAGCATCCAGGTGGGATAATTGTTGTTCCAGATGACATGGATATTTATGACTTTACGCCGATCCAATATCCTGCAGATGATATTGAAGCAGAATGGAAGACGACACACTTTGACTTCCACTCTATTGATAATAACTTATTGAAACTGGATATACTTGGACACGATGATCCGACTATGATTCGCATGCTACAAGACTTATCTGGTATCGATCCAACAACAGTACCAACTGATGACAAGGCAACGATGGGGCTGTTTTCATCACCGAGTTCACTCGGTGTGGACCAAGATCAAATTTTATGTAAGACCGGAACCTTAGGTATACCAGAGTTTGGTACAGGGTTCGTGCGTCAGATGTTAGAGGACACGAGACCGACAACGTTCTCAGAACTCGTACAAATTTCAGGATTATCTCACGGTACCGATGTTTGGTTAGGCAATGCCCAAGACCTCATTAGAAAAGGGATTTGCGACTTATCTAATGTAATTGGTTGTCGTGACGATATCATGGTGACCTTGATGTATAAAGGACTTGAACCGAGTCTAGCCTTCAACATTATGGAGAAGGTGCGTAAAGGTAAGGGACTCACTCCCGAACACGAACTTGCCATGAGAGAAAACGGCGTTGAGAGCTGGTACATCGATTCTTGTAAGAAAATCAAGTACATGTTCCCGAAAGCCCATGCCGCAGCTTACGTATTAAACTCAGTACGTATTGCTTATTTTAAAGTACATCATCCACTCTATTATTATGCATCGTACTTTACAGTCCGAGCATCAGACTTTGATTTGTTAACGTTCGTAAAAGATAAAGATACGATCCGGCATAGAGTCAAAGAGATGAATGCAAATTTCCAAGAACTCTCTAAAAAAGAGAAAGATACATTAGTCGTCTTAGAGCTTGTGAATGAAATGACGCAACGTGGCTATAGAATGCAGCCAGTCAACGTCGACAAATCACATGCGACGGACTTCATCATTGAGGGTGATACGCTAATTCCGCCTTTTGAATCTGTTCCAGGACTTGGGCGTTCTGTGGCGACCCGTATCGTTGAGGCAAGAGAAGATGGTGGCTTTATATCTAAAGAAGACTTGAACAAGAAAGCAGGTGTATCTCAAAAACTTATCGACTACTTAACAGAGCTCGGAAGTTTAGATCACCTTCCAGACAAAGCGCAGTTGTCAATCTTTGACATCTAGTGTTCTTGCGGTCGTTAAGCACGTGTGATATAATATTATTGATTTAAATAATCAGTCGTGAGGAGAAGAGCGGGTTTATACCGTTCTTCTCTTACTTTTGAAAGGGGATTTTGACATGAACCGAACTGAACAGGAAGTATATAACCATGTCGAGCCAATTGCCAAAGAAAATGATTTAAAGCTAGTTGAAGTTTCCTACGTAAAGGAAGGACCTGATTTCTTCTTGCGCGTTTACCTAGACAAAAAAGGCGGTATTACACTCGATGATTGTGCAGCATTTTCGGAAATAATCAGTGCGAAACTTGATGACTTGGACATCGTTCAAGGGGCCTATTATTTAGATGTGTCGTCTCCTGGTGCAGAACGTCCGATTAAAGATGATGAGGACTTAGAACTCACTTTAGAAAAAGGTATTTATATCAAAACTTATCAACAAATCGACGGTGAAAAAGAGTGGACTGGTGTCTTAAAAGAATACGATGACAAGTCTGTGACTATTGAATACAAAGTGAAAACTCGTAAGAAAACCATCACCGTAGAACGTGAAAAAATTGCAACGATTAGAAAAGCTGTACTGATTTAGAATGGAGGAAAATTGAGTGAATAAAGAATTGATCAATGCGGTTGAATATATCCATAAGGAAAAGAATATCCCAATGGAAGTCTTAGTGGATGCGATTGAAGCTGCTTTAATTACCGCTTATAAAAAGAATTACGCTGACCATAAAAATGTCTCGATCGATTTAAATATGGAATCTGGAAGTTATAGAGTGATTTCTAGAAAAGATGTTGTTGAAGAAGTAATGGACCCAACAGCAGAAATTGATCTCTTAACTGCAAGAGAATACAACCCAGCATATGAAGTCGGCGACCCGTTTGATGAAGACGTGACGCCTAAGGACTTTAATCGCGTTGGTGCACAGGCAGCGAAACAAGCAGTCATGCAGCGTATTAGAGATGCTGAACGCAGTATTCTATACGATGAGTTTATCGACAAAGAAGATGAAGTCTTAACTGGCTTAATCGATAGAGTCGACCACCGCTTTGTGTATATTCAACTAGGGAAGACAGATGCGGTATTAGCTGAATCTGAGCGCATGCCAAATGAGTCTTATATTCCAAATGAGCGTATTAAAGTTTACGTTAATAAGGTGGAACAAACGACTAAAGGGCCACAAATCTTCGTATCTAGAACGCATCCGAATCTATTAAAGCGACTATTTGAAGATGAAGTTCCTGAAATCTTTGATGGTACAGTAGAGGTTATGAGTGTTGCTCGTGAAGCGGGTGAGCGTTCGAAGATTAGTGTCCATGCAGAGAACCCAGATGTTGATGCTGTCGGGTCTTGTGTTGGTTCACGCGGTGCGCGTGTAGAAGCGATTGTGGATGAACTTCACGGTGAAAAAATTGACATCGTCTTATGGGATGAAGATCCTAAAGTATTTGTGAAAAATGCTTTAAGTCCTTCTCAAGTTGTCAGTGTGACTGTAGATGAGGAAAACAAATCAACTGTAGTTGTTGTCCCGGATCACCAACTATCATTAGCGATTGGTAAGAAAGGTCAAAATGCACGTCTTGCTGCGAAACTGACGGGCTGGAAAATTGACATTAAAAGTGAATCTGATGCTGAGGCAGAAAGCATCGAAAACGACTAGAGGTGTATACAATGGCACGGAAAATTCCGATGAGAAAATG
Source organism: Jeotgalicoccus sp. S0W5 (assembly GCF_011634875.1). NCBI lineage: Bacteria > Bacillati > Bacillota > Bacilli > Caryophanales > Staphylococcaceae > Jeotgalicoccus > Jeotgalicoccus sp. S0W5. The sequence continues at coordinate 91,177 of NZ_SIRQ01000003.1, forward strand.
TATCTTAACGAATGAAATGCATCCTAAAAATGATTTAATCCGCGTCGTTAAAACGAAAGAAGGCGAAGTTTTCGCTGATGCTACAGGTAAGAAAAATGGCCGAGGTAGCTATGTCGTTAAAGATTTAGAAAAAGTTAATAAAGCGAGAGAGAAAAAAGCTTTAGAAAAAGCGCTGGGTAAAGATACAGAAACTTTAAATCCGGTCTATGATGAAATTATCCGTTTGATCTATAGAGAGGATATTCCGAAGCGATGAACGATAAAATACTAAATTATGTCGGTCTAGCAACAGGCGCTAACAAGACAATCAATGGAGAAGAAAAAACACTTGAAGCGGTCAAGTCAAACAAAGCTGCCCTTGTGTTTTTAGCTTCTGATGCGGGTAAGAGTACAAGTAAGAGAATGAATGATAAGTGTAAGAGTTACAATGTCACAATCATTGATAAGTATACAAACGAAGAGCTCTCTAAAGCGACGGGTGCCTATAACCGCGTTGTTCTTGCCATTACCGACCATGGTTTTGCACGAAAGATTAAAGAGCTCTCATAGAAGGGATTGGTTCAATGAGTAAAACTAGAATTCATGAATATGCCAAAGAAATTGGCTTATCAAGTAAAGAGGTCATCGACTTCTTAGTATCACAAAATGTCGAGGTTAAGAGTCATATGTCTTCAATCGAAGACGATGTCTTAGTAATGCTTGATAAGAAATTTAAAAACAAAGAATCAAACACATCTAAAGAAACTAAGCCAAACAACAAAGAAAACAAACCAAAGCAAAAACAAAATAACCAGAAACAAAATAACAAAGGCAGACAACAAAAAGCTAAAGAAAACAATAAAAATCAAAAACCCGCTAAAAAAGAATCATCCAAAAAAGAAGCGCCTAAAAAAGAGGAAGCTGACAGTAAGCATTTCACTTATGAAGAAGGTATCACAGTAGGAGAGCTTGCTGAAAAAATCAATGTAGACCCTTCTAAAATTGTTAAAGACCTCTTCATGCTTGGTATTGTAACAAACATTAATCAGTCACTTGACCAAGATTCAGTTGAAATTGTGGCTGAAAACTACGGCTATACTTCAGAGCTGACAGTTGAAGTCGATGATAGTGATCTGACAAACTTCTTCCATTTAGAGGAAGAAAACTTAGACGAAGAACGTCCAAGTGTAGTAACAATCATGGGTCACGTTGACCATGGTAAGACGACTTTACTTGACTCTATTAGAGATACGAAAGTAACAGCAGGTGAAGCTGGTGGAATTACTCAACACGTCGGCGCCTACCAAATTGAACATGAGAATAAGAAAATTACTTTCCTAGATACACCAGGACACGCAGCGTTCACTACAATGCGTGCGCGCGGTGCACAGGTAACTGACTTAACAGTACTTGTAGTGGCTGCAGATGATGGTGTAATGCCACAAACAATTGAAGCAATTAACCACGCTAAAGCAGCTGAGGTACCAATTATTGTTGCAGTAAACAAAGTTGATAAACCAACTGCTAACCCAGACCGTGTTATGACAGAACTTGGTGAACATGGTCTTTACCCAGAAGACTGGGGCGGCGACACAATCTTTGTTCAATTATCAGCACTAACAGGTGATGGAATCGATGACTTATTAGAAATGATTAATCTTGTTTCTGAAGTGTCGGAACTTAGAACAACGAGTGATATGCCAGCAGTCGGTACTGTAATCGACGCAGAATTAGACAAATCTCGTGGACCTGCAGCAAGTTTACTTGTACAACATGGTACTTTAAAAGTGGGCGACTCTATTGTTGTCGGCTCAACTTATGGTAAGGTCCGTGCAATGGTAAGTGACACAGGTCAGCGTATTAAGTCCGCTGGTCCATCTGTACCTGTTGAAATTACAGGTATCAATGATGTCCCTGAAGCAGGCGATCGTTTTGTAGTCTTTAAAGATGATAAGAAAGCGCGCCAAATCGGTGAAGCGCGTCACGAGGATAAGATTATGCGTGACCGTGAAGTCAATCAGAAAGTGTCTCTAGATAATCTGTTTGAACAGATGAAAGAGGGCGAAATGAAAGACTTAAACGTTATCATCAAAGGTGACGCTCAAGGATCTGTAGAGGCACTAGCTGCATCACTTATGAAGATTGATGTTGAAGGTGTCAATGTACGTATCATTCACACAGGTGTTGGTGCGATAAACGAATCTGACGTCACTTTAGCAAATGCATCAAGTGCGATTATTATCGGTTTCAATGTTCGTCCTGATGTCAACGCGAAACGTGCAGCAGAACAGAACCAAATCGATATGAGATTACACCGTATCATCTACAAAGTAATCGAAGAAATCGAGTCAGCAATGAAAGGAATGCTAGACCCTGAATTCGAAGAACAAGTTATTGGTAATGTCGAAGTTCGTGAAATCTTTAAAGTATCTAAAGTGGGTACCATTGCAGGTGCTTATGTAACAGATGGTAAGATTACACGTGATAGCGGCGTGAGAGTAATTCGTGATAGCATCGTTATCTTTGAAGGCGAACTCGACACACTGAAACGTTTTAAAGATGATGCCAAAGAAGTGACTGCAGGATATGAATGTGGTCTGACAATTAAAAACTTCAACGATATCAAAGAAGGCGACCAAATAGAGCCATTCATTATGGTAGAGATTGAGAGGAAATAATATGTCACAAAGAAATGAAAGAATTGCAGAAGAAATAAAAAAAGTACTCAGTGAAGAAATCCGCACAACAGTGACAGAGAAAGAACCTGACATTGGTATGGTGACAATCACAGAAGTCGAAGTAACTAAGGAAAACGAATTAGCGACAGTATATTTCACTGCCCTTAACAATAATAAAGAATTCGTCCAAGAGACGCTTGATAAGTTTAATGGCTTATTTAGAAAAACTGTAGCGTCAAACATTCGTTTAAGAAAAGCACCCGAAATTCAATTTAAGTATGATAATTCAATTGAATACGGTCAGAGAATTGAGTCACTCTTAAGCGATATTAAGAAGCGAGACGAATAATTTTAAAGTGCCGCAGCCGGTGGATCGGCTGCGGCTATCTTTTTATGGAGGAAACCTTATGACAAACCAAAAACATGGTGTTGTGGTGGTGGACAAACCGAGCGGTATGACTTCTCATGATGTCGTCTTCAAGATGCGTAAAGTCCTGAAGACAAAACGTGTTGGTCACACAGGAACACTCGATCCAGATGTCACTGGTGTCTTACCAATCGTAGTGGGTGATGCCACTAAGCTCACTGAGATCTTACAAATGAGAGACAAGCGCTATAGTGCAACAGTTACATTAGGAATCGCAACAGATACTGAAGATGCATCAGGGAATGTTACCGCACGTCAAGTGGTTGGTGAAAACATGAGTATTGACACAGTCAACGAGGCAATTCAATCATTCATTGGTGGTTATAGCCAAATGGTACCTATGTACAGCTCAGTCAAAGTCAACGGAAGAAAACTTTATGATTACGCGAGAAATGGCGAAATTGTTGACCGTCCTGTAAAAGATATCTACATCGAGGACATAAAATTGACTTCTGACATTAGGAAGGATTCGAGTACTTTATCTTTTGATATTGATGTGAAGTGTTCTAAAGGAACCTACATTAGAACACTTGCAGTTGATATTGGTAAAGCGCTTGGCTATCCTGCACACATGTCTTATTTGAAGCGGACGGCTTCTTGTGGATTTTCCCTTGATGATGCAACGCCACTTCAGGATTTAATTGAAAACCCTGAGGCAGTTAATGTTATCCCGGTTATTGATATTTTAGATGATCAAGTTCATTTTGATATTAGTGACGACCAAGCTTTACAATTTAAAATCACGAACGGGCAAAAATTGGTCAAAAGTGATATATTAAATGTGCTAGGTTTAACTGAACTCGATACGGTTTTATTTACGCATCAGAACGTGCCGATTGGCATCTACAAAACGCACGTAGATAAGCCGGATCAGCTTAAGCCATTTAAAATGTTTAGTAACTTATGGGGGACTTATGGAAATATTTAGATTGCACTATCCAAATGAGCAAGACTTATCTTCAATAGAGCTATCGGCAGCGGCGATTGGATTTTTTGATGGTTTACACCGTGGACACCTTGATGTCATTAATACTATGAAGGGCATTGCTGAAGAAAAAGGCCTAAAAAAAACGGTCATTACCTTTGATCCGCATCCGTCGGTTGTCTTAGATCCGACACGCCAGCGTACAACTTATCTCACACCGATCGATGTGAAGATTAAAAAACTTGAAGCACTAGATATCGACTACCTATTCATCATCAACTTCTCAAGTGCTTTTGCCGGTCTAGATAAAGATTTCTTTGTTCAGGAATACATTATCAATACACAAGTAAAAGAAGTCATTTCTGGATTCGATTATACTTATGGTAAAAAAGGTAGCGGCACAGTCGAAGATTTAAAACAGTATACTGAGTTCAACACGACAGTCGTTGACAAACTTGATTTTGATGGGGAAAAAGTATCAACGACAAAAATTCGTGAGTATTTGGAAACAAAAGCGCTCGCTAAAGCGAATCAAGCACTCGGCCGCGCTTACGATATCGAGGGCATTGTCGTACAAGGAGAAAAGCGCGGCCGGACCATCGGCTTTCCGACTGCGAACATTGAACCGAACTATCGTTACTTCATGCCGGCGAACGGTTCCTATGCAGTGACGATGACGATTGATAACGATGACAATGTTTATAAGGGCGTTGCAAGTGTAGGTGTCAAACCCACTTTCCACGACAACGCACGTCTAACGACAGAAGTCTATCTCTTTGACTTCAATAAAGATATCTACGGTGAAAACGTCACAATACATTGGCACCATTTCGTTCGTGATGAAGAAAAATTTGATGGTATCGAACCGTTAATAGAAGCAATCGATTCAGATGCCAAGATTGCACGCGAACTGCTGAGCGATATTTAACTCAAGGTGACTTTTGAAAAGGATGGGTTTTTATCGAAAGAATACTTGAACTTAGAGTAGAAAAATTGTATAATACTACGAGTACCTTATCTTGGCATTGTTGAAACTCCGACGCATGCTCGGATATTGGTGAATATAATTTTATGAGGAGGAATTTTCATGGCAATTTCAAAAGAAAGAAAAAATGAATTAATCGAAGAATACCGCGTACACGAATCTGATACAGGATCTCCTGAGGTTCAAATTGCAGTATTAACTGAAGAAATCAACACATTAAACGAACACTTACGTTTCCACAAGAAAGACCACCACTCAAGACGTGGACTTCTTAAAATGGTAGGTCGTCGTAAACACCTACTTACGTACCTACGTAATAAAGACGTTTCTAGATACCGTGACTTAATCGGTAAATTAGGCATCCGTCGTTAATTTTAATTGTGAATATTCATCCCCTCTCTGTCTGAGAGGGGATTTTTTGTTTATGGTTTTTTGACGGTTACGATAAAAGGGGAAATCGCGGTGCTGTAGGGGAGACAGTGACGTAAAAAGGGAGGCTCACGCCACTGTGGCGGTGACAGTGGCCAATTAAGGCAATATCGGGTCCCTGTGGATTTGACAGCGACCCGCCAACGCAATATCAGCTCTCTGTAACGACCATAGCGGCCCAATAATACAATATCAATCTAAATTATAGCGATATGCCACAACACACCAACCTCTTTTTATATATATATTTGTAAAAAAAAATGATATGATAACTATAAGTGCCAAGCTAAGGAGAGAAAACAAATTATGAATGAACAAAATAAACAAGTTTTTGAAACGACGTGGGGCGGCCGACCACTAAAAGTTGAGTATGGTGAAATGGCTAAGCAGGCAAATGGATCTGTGTTGGTACGTTACGGAGATACAGTTGTACTCTCTACGGCGACGGCTTCTAAGGAACCTAAGGATATTGGATTTTTCCCACTTACTGTAGGTTACGAAGAGAAATTATATGCTGCTGGTAAGATACCAGGTGGCTTTAATAAACGTGAGGGACGTCCGAGTGAGGATGCAACGTTAACGAGTCGTTTGATTGACAGACCGATTCGTCCACTATTCCCGGATGGTTATAGACATGATGTTCAAGTCATTTCGATTGTTTTATCTGTCGATAATGACGCATCTCCACAGATGGCAGCGATGCTAGGGTCTTCTATGGCCTTAAGCGTATCTGATATTCCATTTGATGGGCCGATTGCTGGTGTAACGGTTGGCTTAATCGATGGGGAATTTATTATTAACCCGACAGCAGAACAGATGGAAAAATCTGAGTTAGAGCTTCAAGTAGCAGGGACTAAACATGCGGTGAACATGGTAGAGGCTGCTGCCGAGGAAGTACCTGAAGATGTCATGTTAAAAGCGATTCTCTTCGGACATGAAAACATTAAGGAACTTGTTCAATTCCAAGAAGAAGCGATTGCACAAGTTCAACCTGAAAAACGTGAAGTCATTGTTCACGAAATTGATGCGGACTTCCGTACGAAGATTACAGCTGAAATTGAAGCGATGGGACTTTACGCTAAGATCCAAGAAAACGATAAGCAAACGCGTGAAGCAAACATTTCAGAAGTTAAACAAGACATCATTGCAACACTTGATGAAGAAGCGGAAGACTACGAGGCTCAAGTTCAAGATGTTTCTGCGATTTTTGATGATCTCGTTAAGGCTGAAGTACGTCGATTAATTACAGATGAAAAAGTGCGTCCGGATGGTCGTGAGCCAGCTGAAATTCGTCCGCTTTCTTCTAATGTAGGCCTGTTACCACGTGCACATGGTTCGGCTTTATTTACACGTGGTCAAACCCAAGCCTTATCCGTTGCCACACTTGGTGGTTTAGGAGAACACCAAATCATTGATGGTTTAGGCACAGAAGAGAACAAACGCTATATGCACCACTACAACTTCCCGAATTTCTCGGTAGGTGAAACTGGACCGATTCGTGGACCTGGCCGTCGTGAGATTGGTCACGGTGCCTTAGGTGAACGTGCATTATTACAAGTTATTCCTTCAGAAGAGGAATTCCCGTATACAATCCGTGTCGTATCTGAAGTATTAGAATCCAATGGTTCATCATCTCAAGCATCAATCTGTGGTTCAACACTTGCACTAATGGATGCAGGTGTACCGCTTAAAGCACCGGTTGCAGGTATTGCAATGGGGCTTGTTAAGAAAGGTGAAAACTACACAATTCTATCTGATATTCAAGGTATGGAAGATGCTCTAGGTGACATGGACTTTAAAGTTGCAGGTACACCTAAAGGAATCACTGCCATTCAAATGGATATTAAGATTGATGGATTAAGTGAAGCGATTCTTCAAGAAGCACTTGAACAAGCACGTCTTGGTCGTCAGCACATATTAGATCATATGCTAGCAACAATTGACAAACCGCGTACTGAGCTATCAGCATATGCACCGAAAATTGAAGTCATGCATATTAAACCTGCTAAAATCCGTGACGTGATTGGACCAGGTGGTAAGAAAATTAACGAAATCATCGATGAGACAGGCGTTAAGCTCGACATCGAGCAAGATGGGACGGTATTTATCGGTGCAAGTGATCAGGAAGCCATCAAGAAAGCCCGTGCCATTATCGAAGATATTGTCAGAGAAGCTGAAGTTGGAGAAATTTATAACGGTGAAGTGCGCCGTATTGAGAAGTTTGGTGCCTTCGTTCAACTCTTCCCAGGTAAAGATGCACTCGTTCACATTTCTCAACTTGATACAACACGTGTCAACAAGGTTGAAGATGTCGTTAAAGTGGGGGATAAAATCCTCGTTAAGGTAACGAATATCGATAACCAAGGTCGTGTTAACGCTTCACGTAAAGAGTTATTAGAATCAAACAATGAAGAAGACAAATAAATTGCCGAAAGAAATTGGAGGACAGCACTGTGAAAAAAAAGCAAAATGATGCACATGTGAAAATCGTTCCTCTCGGCGGCGTTGGAGAAATTGCGAAGAACATGTACATTGTTGAAGTCGACAACGACATGTTTATCCTCGATGCAGGATTGATGTTTCCGGAAGATGAGATGCTCGGTATCGACATTGTCATCCCGGATATCTCCTATGTTTTAGAGAATAAAGATCGTCTTAAAGCGATTTTTGTAACTCATGGACACGAGGATTCGATCGGCGCAATTCCATATATTATCCAAGACTTAAACGTGCCAATCTATGGTTCACGTTTAACAATTGCATTAATTAAAGAACGTCTGAAAGAGAAGAACGTTAAAAAGAAAGTTAAATTTTACGCTATCAATAGCGAATCTGTTATGAAATTTGGGCAGACGAATGTGGAGTTCTTTGAAACTTCTCATAGCATCCCGGACTCATACGGTATTAGTATGAACACACCATATGGCTCGATTGTCTATACAGGTGAATTTAAGTTCGACCAGAGCTTAACAGGAAACTATGACTATAATATGGCGAAGATGTATGCCCTAAGTCAAAAGAATAAGACACTCGCTTTAATCAGTGACTCTACTGAAGCTGAGAAAATGGGCTACAATACGGCTGAGAACATTATCGAAGAGCACATTCTCGATAACTTCCAAAAGTCTAAAAAGCGTATTATCGTGTCATGCTACGCTTCGAACTTTGTCCGCATTCAACAAGTCTTAACAAATGCTGCCAAAGTTAACCGTAAAGTTTCCTTCCTTGGACGTACATTAGAATCATCGTTTAAGGTTGCTAGAAAACTGGGTTACTTCGACATTCCAGAAGGCTTACTTGTACCAAGCCATGAAATTAAAGATTATCCGGATAATGAACTTGTCATTATCGCGACAGGCTCACAAGGTGAGCCAATAGAAGCACTTGGTAAAATGTCACGTGGACAACATGAAGTGACAAACATTAAAGAAGGCGATGAAGTATACATCTTAACGACACCTTCTTCTAGTATGGAAGTCGTTTTATACTCTACTCAAAATGAACTTGTTAAAGCAGGTGCGACAATCAAGGCACCTGAATCAAGAATTCATGCCTCAGGGCACGGCTTAGCTGAAGAACTAAAAATGATGCTAAACGTCTTTAAACCGGAATATTTTGTTCCTGTTCAAGGTGAATTTAAAAACCAAATTGCCCATGCCCGTCTTGCAACAGAGACAGGAGTAAAGGCAGAGAATATATTCCTACTTGAAAAAGGCGACGTCGTTCAGTACGACGGTACAAAGATGTATTCTAAAGATAAGGTTGAAGCAGGCAATGTATTAATCGATGGTAGCGGTGTTGGAGACGTTGGTAACATCGTCTTACGTGACCGTAGACTTCTTAGTGAGGACGGTATCTTTATTGCTGTTGTCACAATTGACCGTCAGACACGTCAAATTATTGCAGGACCTGAAATTCAATCACGTGGATTTGTCTACGTCAAAGAATCTGAAGAATTATTAAAAGAAGCGGCTGGCCGCGTTGGTGGTATTGTTGAAGAAAACATTAGCGCCGGTAAGATTGAATGGAGCGTCTTAAAACAAAATATCAGAGACGACCTCGGAAAATTCTTATACGATGAAACGAAACGCCGTCCAATGATAATTCCAATCATTTCTGAAATATAATAAAGTTAGATCCAACGGAGATATGAGGTTATCCTAATATCTCCGTTGTTATAATTATTCTGTTAATAAAGGTGGTTAACCATGGCGACCAAAAGAAAGCGCACCACAAAGAAGAAAAAGAATGATAAAAAAACATACTATGCTAGTTTTTCATTAATACTTATTATCCTACTTATCATTACGGTGTTTAGCCTAGGTGTCGTCGGTGAATATTTAGATGCAGGATTCAATTATTTATTCGGCTCGAGTCGATACTTTACTTACTTCGTACTCCTACTCGCAGCCTTTTATCTTGCGACAAACTTAAAATTCCCATTCACGAAACGCATGTTTGGCTACACCCTAATGCAATTCGGACTCTTATTTTTCCTACATTCCATCCTGTACCTAACAAATCGAGCACTTACAGACAGCTACTATAGCTTCCAAGAAATTCTCGAATTAACAAGAGCTTCGGGCTTTGAATTTACAGGCGGTGGCGTGATCGGTCAGACACTTTTCAACTTCTCATCAACAGGAATCAGCTTCTTTGGCACACTCTTAATCAGCTTGATCTTTATCTATTTAAGCCTGATTATTGTACGTAATAAGAGCATTGAAGAATCACTAAGAAATGATTTCACCTTTGTCATTAAAGGACTGACAGCTATCGGTGCAGGCATTGCCTCATTATTTAGCATAATCAATGAGAAAATTAAAAATAGACCGGCTAAAGAGAAGAAAACCAGTACTGGAAAAACAGCCCCTGTCATTGAAGAAGCGAGCGCCGAAGCACCCTTACCAAAAAGAAAAAACAAAAAACGTGAGGCGAGATTTAATCAGACGGATGAATCAGCAAAAGAAGAAGTTTCGGATACAGACTACGAGGAGACTTATATCGAACCAGAAGTCTATGCATCCGATGAGCTCGTCAGTGAAGAACCTGAAACCAAAGACGAAGTTGGACAAGCTGATTCAGAATCTGGTTTAACAATAGAAGAGGAAATTAGTGAGAAAAAAGAAATAGAATATGAAGATGATGATGCGGGTCCCCTTCACGATATTCCAGAAGGCGAAGTCGGTGATGATGAGTTTGAGGAATTTGACGCAGAAGAGTTAAGAGAACTGAATGCCTACAAACTTCCACCAATCGATATTTTAAATGACGCTGAACAGACTGCTAAAGTCAGTAATAAGGAAGTTATTCAGCAAGGTAAAGTGCTGGAAGAGACGCTTAAAAACTTTGGCGTCAATGCGAAAGTTTCTAAGATTAGAATTGGCCCGGCAGTGACACAGTTTGAAATTCAGCCAGATATCGGTGTCAAAGTTTCCAAAATTATTAACCTTCAAAATGATATCGCCCTGAGTTTAGCAGCAAAAGACATACGTATTGAGGCACCAATACCGGGTAAATCAGCTGTTGGTATTGAAGTGCCAAACTCTGTTGTCAGTATGGTGACCTTAAGAGAAGTCATTAAGAGAAAATCATCCGACAATCCACTTGAGGTTGCCCTCGGTAAAGATATTTCCGGTGCGCCGATTATGGCAGAGTTAAATAAGATGCCGCACTTACTTGTTGCTGGGTCAACAGGAAGTGGTAAATCAGTATGTATTAACGGCATTATAGTCAGTATCTTACTCAATGCTAAACCGCATGAGGTAAAACTGATGATGATTGATCCGAAAATGGTAGAGTTAAATGTCTATAACGGCATTCCTCACCTCTTAGCACCTGTAGTGACTAATCCACAAAAGGCGAGCGATGCCTTAAATAGAATCGTGAGTGAAATGGAAAGACGTTACGATTTATTTAGTCACTCTAATACAAGAAACATCGAAGCTTACAACCAGTATCTAGAACGGACTGCTGATAATCCGAAAAAAGTACAAAAATTACCGTACATTGTCGTCATCGTCGATGAGCTCGCTGACCTTATGATGGTCGCTTCAAAAGATGTAGAAGCATCGATTACTCGTATTGCCCAGATGGCTAGGGCTGCAGGAATTCACCTTATCATCGCAACACAAAGACCATCAGTTGACGTCATTACTGGTATAATTAAAGCAAATATTCCGTCCCGCATCGCATTTGCAGTCAGCTCTCAAACAGACTCACGCACAATCATTGACTCTATGGGCGCAGAAAAACTGCTCGGTCGTGGTGACATGCTCTTCTTACCATCAGGCCGCTCTAAGCCATTACGTGTTCAAGGGGCCTTCCTAGATGATGAAGAGGTCACAGATATAGTAGAATTTATAACAGAGCAGATGAAAGCAAACTATGAGAAATCTGTCATCATGAATCAAAAACAAGCAGAAAAATCAGAAGTTGAATCCGATGATGACCTATATCCAGATGCGAAGTGGTTCGTCATCGAAGAACAACGCGCGTCTGCCAGTCTATTACAGCGCCAGTTCAGAGTCGGATATAACCGCGCCGCTCGCCTCGTTGATGACCTAGAGGCTAACGGTGTAATTGGGCCGGCGAGCGGGTCGAAACCACGGAGTGTCCTGATCGAAAACCATGAAGATTAGTTAGGAGTTTTTCTTATGCAAGGTGTAGAGAAAAAAATTATTAATAATGTACCCATCGTAAAAATATATACCGAAAAGTTTAAGACAGTTGTCGTCAGCATCTACTTCCGTACGCCACTGACTGAACAAGGGGCAACAACAAGGAGTTTACTCAGTCGTATGATGGTCAAAAGAACAAGTGAACATCCGACTAATGCCAAACTGCTTGAGTACTTAGCTGAGCATTACGGTGCACACTTAACTTCTAACGTCATTAAGAAGGGTAGTGACCACCTATTAAAAGTGTCAATTGAATTTGTAAACGATAAGTTTATTCTTGAAGATATGGATATGCTTGGTGATATTACAGCACTCTTAAAAGATGTGTTGTATTCACCGTTCTCTTATAGTGAGGAAGATCAGGCATTTTTCGATAGAGAGAAGCGACTTTTAAAAAATCGTCTGACGAGCATGAAGGATAACTATGCCCAACGTGCCTTTGAGTCTCTCTTAGAGACTATGTTTGATGATGAGCCGTACCGGATTTTATCATTTGGGGATATTGAAGTCTTAGAACAATTAACGCTAGATGATGTTAAAGCAGCTCATGCTGATATGATGGCTAACAACGACATGTCAATTCTAGTTGCCGGTAAAGTGGATGATAAGGTATTTGATGCCTTAGCGAACGTTCATCAATTAGAAGAACCTAAGCTCTATCCTTATAAAGGCTACCCAATACAAGCACCTGGGGACGTGAAGTACAAGACGACAGAAAGCCGTATTGAACAAGCGAAAGCTAACCTAGGCTTTAGGGTACTGTATTCTGAACCTGGTGATGTCATGGCATTGAATGTCTTCAACCAATTGTTTGGCGGTTCTGCTTCATCACTTTTATTTACGAATATTCGTGAGAAGATGAGCTTAGCATATTCCATCCATTCACAAGTGGATATTAAAAATGGTTATCTCTTTGTTCTAGCAGGGGTAGATAACGACAATATCAAGGTCTTTGAAGATGCAGTTAAACGAGAACTTGATCGCGTTTTAGATGGTGATTTTGATGAGCGCTTCGTCGAAGAAATCAAGCGTAATATGTTATCTTCAAGAAAAGAGTCCATGGATAAGCCGAGAGGCTTGATCTCTTTAAATTATAATCGCTTACTGAGAGATCAATCGACGACTAAAGAAGTTAAAGAATGGACTGAACAATTAAAAGCAGTCACTAAGGCAGATATCATAAACCTTGCTACTAAGATTAAACTGGACACAGTATATACGCTGAAAGGCGGTAATAATGATGACTAAGTATACAAAAACATACTATGAACACGTTGATGAAACCGTCTATAAACAGGTAATGGATAACGGTTTACAGGTGTATATTATCGACAAGTCAGGTTATAACAAAAAGTTTGCAACGTATACAACTAAATATGGTTCGACTGATAATCACTTTAAGTCAGGTGATAAGGTTTACAATGTTCCAGACGGTATCGCTCACTTTTTAGAACATAAGATGTTCGACAAAGAATCAGGTGACGTCTTTACGAAGTTTTCTGAAATGGGTGCCAGTGCCAATGCCTTTACTTCAGTGGACCGGACATCATATTTATTCAGTGCTACGGAAAATTTTGAAGAGAACTTAACGCTCTTGATGAACATGGTTGAAATTCCATATTTTACACCTGAAAAAGTGGATAAGGAAATTGGTATTATCAATGAAGAGATAAAGATGTACCAGGATAATCCAGGCTATAGACTCTACCATGAGACCCTAAATTCAATGTATGAAAACTCACCTGTTGCAATTGATATTGCAGGGACTTTAGAATCGATTTCTGAAATTACTGCAGAACACTTATATCTATGCCATGAGACATTCTATGCACCGGATAATATGGTCATGATTTTAGCAGGAGATTTCGATATCGAAGCAACGTTTAACTTTATCGAAACGCATCAAAATAAACGTCCGACAACGACGCCATCAAACATTGAACGCTTCCTACCAGAAGAACCTTATGGTGTAAGTCGTTATAATCAAGAACTTCATCTGCAAGTGACCACACCAAAAGTGATGCTCGGTTTTAAATCACTCCCGGATGATGCAGATAGTCATTTAAGATCAAAACGTGATGCAGCGATGTTATTTGCCTTAGATATGGTCTTTGGCGAACAGTCTAGTTATTATGAGGATCTTTTAGAACGTGGCATTATAGATGATTCCTTTAATTTCTCTTATCAAGAAGATAATCTTGTGCGTCATACTTTGATGGCTGTGGAAACTCAACATCCAGAAACATTTACACAAGAAATAATCCGCATTATTAAAGAAGTTAAAGACTCAGATTTCTTCAGCGAGAAGCGATTGCAGAGTCAAAAGCGAGAGTTATTAGGTGATTATTTAACGAGCTTAAACTCTCCAGAATACGTTGCGAATCAGTTTACTAAGTATCTCTTTGATGGTGCCGATCTCTATGAAGTGCCAGATCTAATCAATAGTATTAGCTTAGATGACTTGAAGGAATTCTTTAATAATTCTATCGATGAAATGAATGTCTCAAGTGTCATCGTGAAGCCACATGACTAAGGTTGTCATCGTCGGTGCAAGTGGTGATATCGGATCATCGGTCCATAAGAAATTTAAAGATGATGATGTCATCACATTCTCAAAGACACAGGCGCCGAAATTTCAAAGTACCCATCATTATTTAGACTTGAGTCAGCCAATTGAAAGGGACGATCTAGCGTCATACTTTCAACACATTGATGTCATCGATACATTAATTTACACTCCAGGAGAAGCTTTGTTTGAACTCATCCAAGATACGGATTTAAGCACTGTCGATAAACAGTACAATATAAACATACGTAGTTTGGTCGCTTTTATTCAGATATTGCTTCCTAAGCTGAGAGAAAGTGAGCAAGCATCGATTATCGTCATGTCCTCGGTATGGGGGACATACGGCTCAAGTATGGAAAGTGTTTATAGTGCCTTTAAAGGTGCACAGGAGACCTTGGTCAAATCCTTGGCCAAGGAGTTTGCACCGTCAGGAATTTCAGTAAATGCTATAGCACCTGGTGTGGTCCGTGGTAGAATGACATTAAAGCTAGGTAAAGAAGACATAAAGTATATGTTAGAAGATTTGCCGCAAGGCCGTTTAATTGAGCCTGAAGAAGTGGCAGACCTCACTCTTTATTTAGCATCTAGTAAAGCACGAAGCATTACGGGAGAGGTTTTAAAAATCAACGGGGGATGGTTTACATGAATCCAACACAACCTGAATTTTATCCTGAACGTACAGTAGAGGTGTATTTAGAATATAAAAATTTAGATGACAGGCCAGGTTTACTGGGCGATATTCTAAGTCTTTTAGGTAATATTGGTCTTTCAATTAAAACGATTAACGGTGTTGAAGTTTCACAGCGTGCACTGTTGATTCGTACGGACGATATGTGGAAGTTAGAACGCTTTAAAAACATCGTCAGACACATCCATGAGATTGAAATTATAAAGATTAGAAAACCGACCATTACTGACCGTTTGACCCTACGTCATGGCCGATTCATCAAACGTGCTGAAGAGAACAAGAATATCTTTAGTTTTACACGTGATGAAATTAGTATTGTTGTTGACTTTCTAGCGAGTTTATTTGAGATTGATGATACTTTCTTAATTGGTGTCCGCGGCATGCCAAGAGTTGGTAAGACAGAATCCGTAGTTGCGGGGAGCGTGACAGCTGGTGATAAGTGGTTGTTCTTATCGTCAACAATGTTAAAACAGACGGAAAGAACGAGTCTTCACAAACAGGAATACGACAAAGGTAACGTCTACATTATAGACGGTGCTGTCACATCTAAATCAACAAATAATGAACATAAACGTCTGGTCAACGAAATTATAAACTACGAGGGTACGACTGTCGTCGAACATCCTGACTTACTAATGGAAGATCCTTACTTTAAACTGACTCAAGATGATTTTGATTACATTATTGAAATACGTGAGTACGAAGGTCAAGAAATTACTTATGAAAAACATAAGAAGCGTCACTGGTTTGAAAGTGACAACATGGACTTTTTCTAATTGGAGCTAAAGATTATGAAACTAGGGACTTACTTAAAAAATAAAAGGGAAAAATCCGGCATCACTTTAAGAGAGATGGAAAGTGGCTCAGGTATAAAAAAATCAGTCATCTTAATTATCGAAGCGGGTGACTTATCAAAACTCCCTGAACCGAAACATACCAAACACCTTATTAGAAAGTATGCTGATTACGTAAAACTCGATGCTGATATGCTCTTTGAGCGTTTTAGTGATGAGCTTCCAAAAGCGACAACAGATCAGCAGAAGAGAAATCAAAAAGAAGATCAGGACTTTAAATACTTAAAGAAAATTTTAATCGGTTTTATTACGATGATCCTAGTCTTGTTTGTTGTTTGGCTTGTACTTTTGCAAATCGGTTCTGAAGGTGACCTCTTTGAAACTAAACGGGTCTATGAAACAGACTCTGAAGTTATTGATGACATTGCTTCATCAAATGAAGAAGAATCGACCGAAGCACCAGAAGAAGAAGCTGAATCTGAAGAACCAGAAGGAGAAACAGCTGAAGAAGAAACAGAGGAAACAAGCGAGGAAGAAGCTGAAGAAGCGCCGACAACCGATGTGAGTTTTGTCAATCGTGAAGGTAATACTTTGATATACAATATTACGACGAGTGACACTTTTTCAGTGGAAATTTCAGGAGATGAGCCTTCTTGGGTTAGCCTAACTGATGACCTTGAAAATTCTTATCTATATGAGGAATCTGAAGGTGGCACTTTTGATATTGATCCAGAAGCGTCTGTATTAAATTTGGCACTCGGAAACTCTACGAATTTTGATGTCTCAATTGATGGTCAGCCACTCGACAATTCCTTACGTGGTGATACGGTAACAATATATTATCAATTCAACATAACGAGGGAGTGACAAAATGAATATACCTAATTGGTTGACTGTGTTTCGAGTCATCCTTATTCCAGTCTTCTTAATCTTTGCCTTAGTCGATTTCGGTTTTGGCAATACGACCTTCCTCGGTGGGGAAGTTATCCGTATTGAACAGCTCATTGCTGCTGTTACCTTTATCGTTGCCGCATTGACTGACTTTTTAGATGGCTACTTAGCCCGTAAATGGAATCTCATTACCAACATGGGCAAATTTTTAGATCCGCTTGCCGACAAACTCCTTGTCACGACCGGTTTAATTGTCCTAGTTGAATGGCATGTTATTTCATCCTGGATTGCAGTCGTCATCATCGCACGTGAATTTGCAGTCACAGGTTTAAGACTCTTACAAATTGAGCAGGGCTACGTGTCAGCAGCAGGCCAGCTTGGTAAAGTGAAGACGGTCTTTCAAATGTTTGCACTAGTATTTTTACTTTTCGGTGATATTATGACAAGTTTCCTACCATTTTCACCAGGTATGGTATTAATGTACATTGCAGTCTTCTTTACGATCTTATCTGGAGTCGAATACTTTGTTAAAGGCCGTGCTGTTTTTAAGGCAGACCATAAATAAAAAATTGTCGATAAAAACCAACAGAAAAGTGAAGTTTAGTAATGAATCCTGGCGGTAATTAGAAAATGGTCAGCAAAAATTAAAATTTTGTATTTAAAAGCGAACATATATTCGCTTTTTTATTTTATGAGTGATATAATAAATATGAAATCACGACTGGAGGTACATTATGGACGAAAGACATAAAGCGATAGATACAGTAATTAAAAATATGGAAAAATCATTTGGTAAAGGTTCGGTAATGAAGCTAGGAGATGACGTTGGACGTAAGGTACAAACCACTTCATCAGGATCAGTCACAGTAGACAGAGCACTCGGTGTAGGCGGTTATCCTAAAGGCAGAATTATAGAAATCTATGGACCGGAATCTTCAGGTAAGACGACAGTATCCCTACACGCGATTGCAGAAGTTCAGAAAAATGGAGGCATCTGTGCCTTCATTGACGCAGAGCATGCGCTCGATCCAGAATATGCTAAGAATCTTGGTGTAGACATTGATAATTTATATATTTCACAACCAGACACAGGTGAGCAAGCACTAGAAATTACAGAAGCTTTCGTACGTAGTGGTGCTGTAGATATGGTCGTTATCGACTCTGTAGCAGCCCTAACACCTAGAGCGGAAATCGAAGGTGAGATGGGTGACTCTCACATGGGTCTTCAAGCCCGTCTGATGTCTCAGGCACTACGTAAACTTTCAGGTGCCATTTCTAAGTCAAACACAACTGCCTTATTCATCAACCAAGTTCGTGAGAAAATTGGTGTGATGTTCGGTAACCCAGAAACAACAACCGGCGGACGTGCCCTAAAATTCTATAGCTCAGTACGTCTTGAAGTCCGCCGTGCGGAAAGTCTTAAAGTCGGTCAAGATATCGTTGGTAACCGTACTAAGATTAAAGTTGTAAAAAATAAGGTTGCACCACCGTTTAAAGTGGCAGAAGTCGACATCATGTATGGTGAAGGTATTTCTCGCGTCGGTGAAGTGATTGACCTTGGTGTAGAAGAAGACATCATTGAAAAAAGTGGTGCTTGGTATTCTTACAATGGTGAAAGACTTGGCCAAGGTAAAGAGAATGCGAAGAATACACTAAAAGAAAACACTGAACTATACGAAGAAATCCAAAGAAAACTGCGCTCGGCACTCGGCTTTGGGGAAGATATTGAAGTCACTGAAGAAGAGGATGAGAAAGAAAGTACACTCTTTGATGAAGATGAATTAAAATAAGCTTATATAGCAATTTATTAAAAGTCGGCAAGCACGGGAAATGTAAATTCTCGTGCTTGCTTTTATGTAACATTATATTTAAAATTGTAATATATAATATTTTAATTCAACTCATATTATATTTAACACACTTTAGAACCGAGATAGGGAGGTGTTTATTGTGGACTTAATGAACATTCTCTTCATCCTAATTGGTATTATTCTAGGTGTTGTTATCGGATATTTTATTGTCAATAACATGTTGACGAAAAAGCAGCAACAAGCGAGAACATCAGCTGATCATATAATTTCAGAAGCAGAGAAAGAAGCTGACAATCTCAAGAAAGAAAAGCTGCTCGAAGCGAAGGAAGAAAACCAAAATCTGAAGGAAGCTTTCGATGATGATATGAATCGTCAACGCGCAGAGATGAAAGCATATGAAAACAGATTAATTCAACGAGAATCATCCTTAGATCGTAAAAGCGAAACGCTAGATAAGAAAGATGACTCGTTGGAACAAAAAGAAGCTAAAATTGAAGAAAAACAGCAGATGGTAGATGCCAAGGATGACGAGATTAATGAAAAAATTAGTCAACAAGAAACAGAATTATCCCGCATCTCCGGACTGACTCGTGATGAAGCGCGAGAAGAGTTGTTCTCTCAAGTAGAACAAGAACTGTCACATGATATGGCTGTAATGGTAAAAGAAAAGAAAGAAGCAATGACCCGCGATGTAGAAAAAGAAGCGCGTGAACTGCTTGCTCTAACGGCACAGCGTTACGCAGCAGAATATACAAGCGAGTCCACAGTGTCGGTAGTCAACCTACCAAATGATGAGATGAAAGGTCGCATCATCGGCCGTGAAGGTCGTAACATTAGAACACTTGAAACGCTGACTGGTGTCGATCTCATCATCGATGATACGCCAGAAGCGGTAATCTTATCAGGCTTTGATCCGATTCGTCGTCAAATTGCGAAAAGTGCCCTAGAAGCACTCGTAGAAGATGGACGAATTCACCCAGGACGCATCGAAGAAATGGTTGATAAATCCCGTCGCAATATGGAAACTGAAATTCGCGACGCAGGTGAAGCTGCTGCATTTGAACTCGACATTCATAACTTACATCCAGAACTTTCTAAGCATTTAGGTAAGATGAAATATCGTCTAAGCTACGGACAAAACGTCCTCAAGCACTCAATAGAAGTTGGATATCTTGCAGGTATCCTAGCAGCAGAACTCGGCGAAAACGTTGCACTCGCTCGCCGTGCTGGGCTACTTCATGATATCGGTAAATCCATCGACCATGAACTAGAAGGATCACACGTTGAAATCGGGGCTGAACTTGCTAAACGTTACAAGGAAAAAGACACAGTTATCAACGCAATTGAATCACACCACGGTGATGCTGAACCAACAAGCGTCATTTCAATCCTTGTTGCAGCGGCAGATGCCTTATCAGCTGCCCGTCCAGGTGCAAGACGCGAAACACTCGAGAACTACGTTAAACGTTTAGAAAAACTAGAGCACATAGCAGAAAGCTATGAAGGCGTTGAAAAAACCTTTGCAATTCAGGCCGGACGCGAAATTCGTGTCATGGTAAGTCCTGAAAATATCGATGACCTTAAAGCCCATCGATTAGCAAGAGACATTAAAAAACAAGTAGAAGATGAACTACAATATCCAGGACACATAAAAGTGACAGTTGTCCGTGAGATGAGGGCCATAGAATACGCTAAATAGTATTTAAAAAATCCCCCAGACTAATTCCTAGTCTGGGGGATTTTTGTATGGTGCTTTTTACCATTTTTCAAATAAGTACTTACACTTTTGCCATTATTGTATTTGTGAGGGCTTTTAGCTGAAAAACTATATTTTCCATGTATAAATAGAAGTGAGGAAATATACAAATTGGAGGAAAAATGTTCTTAAATCATCGTAAGCAACCATTCGAACTTTTACATTATGCCGCTTTAGGAAAACGTCGAGTATTGACAGAAGAAGAACAAACCGCCTTGAGAACAAGTCATAAGGGGTTTATCGGAGAAAAGAATTACGATTTGATTTTGGATGAAACCGGCCACAGAAATATGCATATATTTCGTGATGTCTTTTTGAAAATCGGTAAAAGTTATACCCAGTTTGATAGCATCATCATCGCTGAAGATAGAATATCACTCAATGAAATCAAAAACTACAGCGGTGAATATAGATTTGAAAATGGTAATTGGTATCGAAATCAAAGGCAGATGAGTGATAACCCTTTTGTTCAAACAGTGCGAGCAAAAAACAAACTTCAGCGCCTAATGACAGAGAACAACATTCAATACATTGTTGAGTCAGCCACTGTCTTTGTGAATGATGATTTTAGGTTGATTAGTGACGACGATAAGATCTGGAAGACCACCGTGTTACGAAATTATCTTAGATCATACTTTTCAAGTCGGGGTAGTAGTTTTGTAGGCAATCGTACAAAGAAGGCAGCTGAAATAATTAAAACTGCTATAGCTGAAAATCCCTATTTACCAAATGCTGTAGATATAAAGACGTTGAAGCTGGGTCTTTATTGTGGGGTTTGTGGGCACTTTGATTTGGAGAAGGGTCAATTCCATTTTTTGTGTGCAAATTGCGGGACGAAGGAGAGTAATAGTACCCACGTTTTACGTACCTTTAGCGATTTTAAATTCCTCTTCCCTGATGAAAAAATGACTAAGAGGAAGGTGCTGCAGCTGGCGGATCATCAGTTGTCCGATACTACCATTAAACGTTATTTAGCAAAATTTTGTACTAGAGATACAAGTGTGAAAACTGCTTGTTATAAATTTAAATTTTATGATTTTGAAGAAGCTATGACGACGATAAAGGACATAAGATATAAAGATTGGGTGAAAATTGTTGAATGATGGAGGTAGTTTGTCTTTATCGGCTCGGTGTGGAACTGACAGCGGTCCGCTAGGGATTTATCGGCTCGCTGTGAAACTGACAGCGGTCCGCTAAA